>CAIYTE010000117.1 GCA_903929045.1 uncultured Hyphomicrobiales bacterium | reverse complement strand
AGCAGGGCCGCAAGATGTCGAAGTCGACCGGCAATGTCACCGCGCCGCAGGACGTCATCAAACAATCCGGCGCCGACATTCTGCGCATGTGGGTTTGCGCGTCGGACTACGCCGACGACCTGCGCATCGGCGCGGAGATCCTCAAGACCACCGCCGACACCTATCGCAAACTGCGCAACACCGTGCGCTGGATGCTCGGTTCGCTCGCGCATTTCCACGAAGACGAGCGCGTCAAGTTCGAGCAGATGCCGGAGCTGGAGCGGCTGATGCTGCACCGGCTGACCGAACTCGATGTGCTGGTGCGCGATGCCTACAAGGATTTCGACTACAAGCGCATCTTCGCGGCGTTGTCGGCCTTCATGACGTCCGATTTGTCGGCGTTCTACTTCGATATCCGCAAGGACGTGCTGTATTGCGACCCGATTTCGTCGCTCAAGCGCAAGGCCTCGCTGACCGTCATCGATCACCTGTTCCGCTGCACGGTGACCTGGCTGGCGCCGATGCTCTGCTTCACGGCGGAAGAGTCGTGGCTGTCGCGCTACGGTGCCGACGCCAAGTCGGTGCATCTCGAAACCTTCCCCGACGTGCCAACGGCGTGGAGCGATGCCAAGCTCGCCGAGAAGTGGCGCAAGGTGCGCATCGTGCGCGGTGCGGTCACCGGGGCGCTGGAAATCGAGCGCGCGCAAAAGCGCATCGGCTCGTCGCTCGAAGCGCATCCGCTGGTGCATGTGACGAATGCGGAACTTTACGAGGCCGTGGTCGACGTCGATCTCGCGGAAATCTGCATTACGTCTGTGGCGACGCTGACGAACGGCGAGGGGCCGTCCGATGCCTTCCGGCTGCCGGATGTTGCCGGTGTTGCCGTGGTTCCCAAGCTTGCCGAAGGCACGAAATGTGCGCGCTCTTGGAAAATCCTTCCCGACATTGGCGCCGATCCGGAATTCCCGGACGTGTCGCCGCGCGATGCCAAGGCGCTCCGTGAATGGGAAACGCTGCGCAAGGCGGCGGAGTAATGTGCGCAACGGGAGCGACAGCGTGAACGCCTACCTTCGCGGTCCGTACACGGTCTTCGGCGTTGTCGTCGCTGCCATCACGGTTGTGCTCGACCAAGCGAGCAAGCTTTACCTGATGTTCGTTCACGACCTGCCGGCGAATCCGGTGCGGCTCGGGCCGTTCTTCGACTTCGTCCTCGCGCGGAACACGGGCATCAGCTACGGCCTGTTCCAGACCAATTCGGCGCTCGGACAATGGGCGCTGCTCGGCATCAAGGTCGCGGCGGTGATTCTGCTCTGGGCTTGGCTCTCGAAGGCCGGCGGCCGGCTTGCCGCACTGTCCCTGGGCCTCATTATCGGCGGCGCGATAGGCAACGGCATCGACCGGGCGGCTTATGGTTGGGTCGTCGATTTCGTGTTTTTTCACGTTTCGGGGGCTAATTGGAAGTTCGACTGGTACGTTTTTAACCTAGCGGATGTGGCCATCGTTGCCGGGGTAATCGGCCTCCTGTATGAGTCCGTGGTTCCGGGCCGCGCCGTAAAAGCGCCCTGATCCACCGCGATAGTCCCGCATCGGGATATTACAGGTGGTTGAATTCGTTGGCGATTTCAGACGCCTTTCCGCCAGACCGTGAGTGTTTACCGGGATGAGTGCCATGATCCGCGACATCAGCTTGAAGTCCACTGTGAGCGCCTTTGTGCTTGGCGCCGTGGCCCTGACGTTTGCTGCGCCGGCCCGCGCCGCCGACGACAATGTTCCGATCGATACCAAGATCATGCGCAACATCATGGAAGGCCTCGGCCTCAAGCGTGATGGCGAAGCCGGCATCAATTACCAGCAGCGCGCGCCGCTGGTGATCCCGCCCGGCAAGGTGCTGCCGCCGCCGGAGCAGACGGCCCCCGCGGCCATGAACCCCTCCTGGCCGGTCGATCCCGATGTCGAACGCGCCCGCCGCGAAGCCAAAGCCACGCGCGACGAAAGCGGCGATCCGAATGAAGTGATCCTGCGCGAAGGCCGCCCTTTGCGGGGGAACGAATTGACGCCGGGCGCCAAGTCACAGAGCACCCGCCGCGCCCCGAGCCAGAATGCGTCCTACGAGACGATGCCTGATGGTTACAGCAAGCAGCTGCCGCCCGACCAGCTCGGCAGCAAGGGCAACATCTTCAGCAACATGTTCGGCAAAAAAGACGACGAAGAAGTCGGCAGGTTTACCGGCGAGCCGCCGCGTGCCGCTTTGACCGCGCCGCCGCGCGGCTACCAGACGCCGTCGCCAGATCAGCCGTACGGCACCGGCAAGGACAAATCGTTGACGCCGAAGCCGGGCAATTATCTGCAGGACCATCCGGTCGGCGTGCAGTAGTTTCGTCGTCGCGTGAGAGTATTTGACGTTTCACGCGGGTGGGCGGGGGCGCTCTTTCCGCCACGGGCAGAATCGAGAGCCATGTCTTTCACAGCAATGTCTTACCGAGCGATAGGCGCCGCAGCGCTTGTCGCAGCGTCCTTGTTTGCGCGGCCCGCCGCCGCCGAGATCAAGATCTCGAATTACACATTGGCGAACGGGCTCGAACTCGTCGTCATCCCCGACCGCCGCGCGCCGGTCGTCACGCACATGATCTGGTACAAGGTCGGCTCCGCCGACGAGACGGCCGGCAAATCAGGTCTCGCGCATTTTCTCGAACATCTGATGTTCAAGGGCACGGCCGCGCATCCGACCGGCCAGTTCTCCAAGATCGTCGCCACCATCGGCGGCCAGGAAAACGCGTTCACGTCGGACGATTACACCGGCTACTTCCAGCGCGTTCCGACCGAGCAGCTCAAGCAAATGATGGAGCTGGAGGCGGATCGCATGACCGGCCTGCAACTGACCGACGCGGTGGTCCTGCCGGAGCGCGACGTGATTCTCGAGGAATGGAACCAGCGCATCGGCAACAATCCGCGCGCCAAACTCGGCGAGCAGATCGACGCCGCCTTGTTCCTCAATCACCCTTACGGCCGCCCGGTCATTGGCTGGCGGCATGAGATGGAAGGCCTGACGCGCGATGATGCGCTGGCCTTCTACCGCCGCTTCTACGGGCCGAACGGCGCCGTGGTCGTCATCGCCGGCGACGTCGAGCCCGAGCAGGCGCGCAAATTCGCCGAAGAGACCTACGGCAAGGTCAAACGGAACGACATGATCGTCGCGCCGCGTGTACGTCCCAAGGAGCCGCCGCCGCTCGCGGTGCGTTCGTTGACGCTGGCAGACGCGCGCGTCGAGCAACCGCTGATGCAGCGCTCCTACATGGTGCCGTCTTTCGCCAATGCCGAGCGCGGCGAGTCCGAAGCTTTGGAAGTGCTCGCGCACATTCTGGGTTCCGGTTCGAACAGCCGCCTCTATCGCACGCTCGCTGTCGACAAACCGGTCGCGGTGTCGGCCGGCGCCGGTTACGACAGTTCGGCGCTCGATATGTCAAAGTTCACAATTTACGGCTCGCCGCGGCCCGGCATCACGCTTCAGCAGTTCGAAGTCGAAGCCGACAACGTCATTGCCGAACTGATCCTCAAGGGCATTACCGCCGACGAACTCGAACGCGCCAAGGCGCGGCTGATCGCCGATGCGGTCTATGCGCAGGACAATCAGGCGACCATGGCGCGCTGGTATGGCGGCGCTCTGATGACCGGCGCCAGCGTTCAGGACGTGCAGAAGTGGCCGGAGCGCATTCGCGCCGTCACCGCGGCCGAAGTGCAGGATGTCGCGCGCAAATGGCTCGAGAAGAAGCGCTCGGTGACTGGCTATCTGATCAAAGACACCAGCCCGCCGGCGGAGAAAAAATCATGAACCGCCCTCTGAGCCATCTTGCAGGCTATCTCGCGCTGCCGGCGCTTGCGCTCGTCAGTGTGATGTCGACCGCCTCGGCCATGACGATCGAGAAGATCACCAGCCCGGCTGGCATCTCCGCCTGGCTGGTCCGCGAGCAGACCGTGCCGCTGATCACATTGAGTTACGCCTTCCATGGCGGCTCCAGCCAGGACGCGGCGGAAAAATCCGGCACGGCCAATCTTGCCGCGGATCTGCTCGACGAAGGCGCCGGCGATCTTGACAGCAAAACGTTTCACGAGCGCATGGAAAATCACGCCATCGAGCTTGGCTTTCGTGTCGGCCGTGACGAGTTTCACGGCTCGCTGCGCGCCCTCAACGAGCATCGCGACGAAGCCTTCGATCTGCTGAAGCTGGCGCTCACCGCGCCGCGCTTCGACGCTGACGCGGTTGAGCGCGTGCGCGGACAGGAAATATCCGGCCTGCAGCGCGACACCACCAATCCCAATACCATCGCCAGCAATCAGTGGTGGGCGGCGGCGTTCCCCAATCATCCCTACGGCCGCGAGAGCAAAGGCACGGTGGTGACCCTGCCGCGCGTCACCACCGACGACCTGCGCGATTATGTGCGCCGCACCTTCGCCCGCAACGAGCTGACCATTTCCATCGTTGGCGACGTCGATGCCAAGACCGCTGGCGAATTGATCGACCGCGCCTTCGGTGCGCTGCCGGCCAAGAACGATCTCAAGCCGGTGGCCGCTGTGACGCCCCGCGGCCTCGGCCGCCGCATCGTCGTCACGCTGGACGTGCCGCAGGCCGTGGTGAACTTCGGCGGGCAGGGGTTGGCTCGTAACGATCCCGATTTCATGGCCGGCTACATCGTCAACCACATCCTCGGCGGCGGCAGTTTCTCGTCGCGGCTTTATCGCGAGGTGCGTGAGAAGCGCGGGCTCGCTTACGGTGTGTCAGACAGCCTGATCTGGTTCAAACGCGCCGCCGTCGTCATCGGCGGCACCGCAACGCAGGCCGACCGCACCAGCGACGCGCTGTCGATCATCGAGGCCGAGACCAAACGCATGGCCGAGGAAGGCCCCACGCCGGAAGAACTGACGGCCGCGAAATCCTTCCTCAAGGGCTCGTATGCGCTGTCGCTCGATACCTCGGCCAAGATCGCGGCCCAGCTCAACCAGATCCAGCTCGACAATCTCGGCATCGATTACGTCACGCGCCGTTCGGCGCTGATCGACGCCGTGCCCCTCGACGACACCAAGCGTGCGGCCAAGCGTCTGTTCGGCAACGGCATGCTGGTGACGGTGGCGGGCAAGCCGAAAGGTTTGAGCTCGGTCGGAACCGAATAGTCGCGCCCGCGTTGGATGCCGTTGCGTTCCACTTTTCGACACTAGGCAAATAATTGCATGCGCCTCGTTCAATCCATCGACAACGCTCTTGAGAAAAACGTCGGCCCGCACGGCCTGTCTGACAGCGCCCTGAAGTCGGCGTTGGAGCGGGCTGAAGGCGCGCTCGACTGGCTGCGCGCCCGTCACGCCGACGGCGGCCTACCGCTGCTGCAACTGGCCGGCAAGCACAACGACCTGCGCCCCATCATCGACGCGGCGCGCGCCTTGGCCGACCGAGCCACGGATATCGTGCTGCTCGGCACCGGCGGCTCCAGCCTCGGCGGCCAGACCTTGTCGCAACTGGCCTGGCACGGCGTGCCCGGCATCGGCGCTTTGCGCCCCGCGCCGCGGCTGCACTTCATGGACAATATTGATCCGCGCACCTATGCGGCACTGCTGGACAAGCTGCCGCATGGCTCGACGCGTTTTGTCGCGATCTCGAAGTCCGGCGGCACCGCCGAGACATTGATGCAGACCATTGCCGCGCTGACGGCGTTGAAGGCGCAAAATCTCGGGCCGCGCATTCCCGATATTTTCCTCGGTCTCACCGAGCCGGCGAAGCCGGGCAAGCGCAACGGCCTGCGCGAACTGCTGACGCATCACCGCATTCCATGCCTTGAGCACGACACTGGTGTCGGCGGCCGTTTCTCGGCGCTGACCAATGTCGGCCTGTTGCCGGCGGCGATGCTGGGCCTCGATATCGTCGCGATCCGCTCCGGCGCGCACGAAGCGCTGGCGCCCGTGCTGGCGAAGAAGAAGGCCGCCGATGTGCCCGCCGCGCTCGGCGCCGCGCTCTCGGTGGCGCTCGCGGAAACCAAGGGCAAGAGCATCAGCGTCGTCATGGCCTATGCCGACCGGCTGGAGCGCTTCACACGCTGGTACGTGCAGCTTTGGGCGGAAAGTCTCGGCAAGGGTGGCAAGGGCACGACGCCGGTGGCGGCGCTCGGTCCTGTCGATCAGCACAGCCAAGTGCAGCTCTATCTCGCCGGTCCGCGCGACAAATTGTTCACGGTTCTGAGCACGGACACCAAGGGCATAGGCCCGAAGATGGATGCCGAGCTGTCCACGCTCGCCGGCGAGCCTGACTTCAGCGGCAAGACGCTGGGCGATCTGGTGGACGCCGAAGCACGTGCGACGGCGGAGACGCTCGCCAAGAACGGCTGCCCGGTGCGCACCATTCATCTGCCCGAGATCGACGAAGCCAGCATGGGTGAATTGCTGATGCACTTCATGCTGGAGACGATCATCGCCGCCAACATCATGGGCATCGACGCTTTTGATCAGCCCGCGGTGGAAGAGGGCAAGATACTGGCGAAGAAGTATCTCGGCGCCTGATTGTCCGCTCGTCCCCGCGAAAGCGGGGACCCAGTTCTTTCCTTGGTCGCCGCCCCTGGATTCCCGCTTGCGCGGGAATGAGCGGATGATGGAAAGCGGTTCACAAATGACGCATGATGGGAATCATGCACCAGGTCACCGACACCATCGCGATCGACGACAGCGAGCTTGAAGAAAGCTTCGTGCGCTCGTCCGGGCCGGGCGGGCAGAACGTCAACAAAGTGTCATCCGCCGTGCAGCTGCGGTTCGACGCGCGGCGCTCGCGGGCGCTGCCGAACGATGTCGCCATTCGGTTAATGGATCTCGCCGGCAGCCGCCTCACCAAGGACGGCGTCATTGTCATCGTGGCGCAGTCGCATCGCGACCAGACCCGGAACCGGGCGGATGCCCGCGAGCGGCTGTTTGCCCTGATCCGGCAGGCGGCGGTACGGCCGACCGTCCGGCGGGCGACCAAGGTTCCGAAATCCCAGAAAAAGAAGCGGGTCGAGGGCAAAAAGCACCGCGCCGCCATCAAAAGCATGCGTGGCGGACGTCCCAGCCTCGATTAGCGCGGGATAGCGGGGGTAGCGGGTCCCGGAGCCTCGCGGTGGGCTCCCCGCGCCCCTACATTGCGGCTCAATCCGAATCGAGACGCCCGCCGACGTCGGATTTATCCGATGTCGGCCACGAGAAATCCGATGCCTGTCCGCCAGCTCTCCGAATCCATGATCAACCGCATCGCCGCCGGCGAGGTGGTGGAGCGGCCGGCGAGCGTGGTCAAGGAATTGGTCGAGAACGCGCTCGACGCCGGGGCGACGCGCATCGACGTGCTGACCGATGGCGGCGGCCGCCGCCTGATCCGCGTCACCGATGACGGCGACGGCATGACGCGCGCCGATCTCGAACTGGCGGTCGACCGTCACGCCACCTCGAAGCTGGCGACCGACGACCTCATGTCGATCTACACGCTTGGTTTTCGCGGCGAGGCCTTGCCCTCGATCGGCGCGGTGGCGCGGCTGATCATCACGACGCGGCACAGAGACGAACCGCATGCGTGGACATTGGAAGTCGATGCCGGCCACAAATCCGAAGCAAAGCCGGCTGCGCTCGGCCACGGCACCACGATCGAGGTGCGCGATCTGTTTTACGCTACGCCGGCGCGCCTGAAGTTTCTCAAGACCGACCGCAGCGAAGCTGAAGCCGTGCGCGAAGTCGTGCGGCGGCTCGCCATGAGCCGGCCGGACGTCACCTTCACGCTCGCGGGCGAGGAGCGCGCGCCGGTGACGTGGAGCGCGTCCGCCGAAGTTAAACTGGCGCGGCTCGGCGATATCCTCGGCGCCGATTTCCGCGCCAACGCCATTGCCATCGACGCCGAACGTGAGGGCGTGCGGCTGCAAGGTTTCGCCGGCCTGCCGACTCTGTCGCGCGCCAATTCGCTTGGACAGTATCTGTTCGTCAACGGCCGTCCGGTGCGTGACAAGGTGCTGGTCGGCGCCGTGCGCGCCGCGTACTCCGACTATCTGCCGCGCGACCGCCACCCCTTGCTGGCTTTGTTCGTGACGCTGGAAGCGCGCGAGGTCGACGTCAACGTGCATCCAGCCAAGACGGAAGTACGTTTTCGCGACGGCGCGCTGGTGCGTGGCCTCATCGTGCGTGCGCTGAAGGAGGCGCTGGCGCGGGAAGGCCAGCGCGCGGCCTCGACCGGTGGCGGCGCGACGATTGCGGCGTTCCGCCCGGTGGCGATGCCGCGGCGCGCGGCCTATGACTGGCGCAATTCGCCGGCGCGGCCCATGCCGCTGACGCCCCGGGGCGGTGCAGCGGTGGGCTTTGCCGAGGCGGCGCAGGACGCTTACCAAGCGGCGTTCGACGTCGGTGCGCCGTCCGCTGACGTCCGGATCGAAAGCGTCGAGCCCATTGCAGAGTTGATCGCGCAGCCGCTCGGTGCGGCGCGCGCGCAAATTCACGAAACCTACATCGTGTCGCAGACGCGCGATGGTCTCGTCATCACCGATCAGCACGCCGCGCACGAGCGCATCGTCTATGAGCGTATGAAGGCGGCGGTCGAACAATCCGGCGTGGCGCGGCAGATCCTGCTGATCCCGCAGATCGTCGAACTCGACGAAGCCGATGCCGCGCGGCTGGCAGCGCGCGCCGACGATCTGGCGAAATTCGGGCTGTCGATTGAGTCTTTCGGCCCGGGCGCCATCGCCGTGCGCGAAACGCCGTCGATGTTGGGCGAGATCGACGTGCAGGGCCTGCTGCGCGATCTCGCCGAGCATATGGCGGAGTGGGATGACGAACTGCCGCTGGAGCGCCGCCTGCTGCATGTGTCCGCGACCATGGCCTGCCACGGCTCGGTGCGGGCGGGGCGCAGGCTTAAGCCCGAGGAAATGAACGCGCTGCTGCGCGAGATGGAAACGACGCCGAATTCGGGCCAGTGCAATCACGGCCGCCCGACCTATGTCGAACTCAAGCTGAACGACATCGAGCGGCTGTTCGGCCGCCGCTAGAGATTGCGCAAGAACATCAGTTCGGTGTCGTCGTAATCCCGGCGTTCCAGTTCCTCGAAGCCCGCGGGCGCTGCGAATTTTGCGTCGATCGCCTCTTCGACGATCACCAGCGCTTCCGGCTTGATCCAGCCGCCTTCGCGCGCACCGGCGAGCGCCACCTCCGCCAGTCCCTTGCGGTAGGGCGGGTCGAGAAACACCAGCGAGAACGGTTCCATCGGATGCGCCGGACCCAGCTTGGTCGCGTCGCGGCGAAAAATACGCGTGGTGCCGCCGAGGCCTAGCGCCTCGGTATTTTGCCGCAGCAGCGAGCGCGCCTCGATACCGTCATCGACGAACTGGACGAAGGCCGCACCGCGCGAAATCGCTTCGATGCCCAATGCGCCGGTGCCGGCAAACAGATCGAGCACACGCGACCCTGTGACCGGATCGTCGTAGGCATGCATCAGGATATTGAACAAAGCTTCGCGCAGGCGGTCGGCGGTGGGCCGCAATCCCTCACTCTCGGCCTTCGGCCCGGCGATCGGCCGTGAGCGCAGGCGTCCGCCGACAACACGCATGTTTAGCGCGGCCTCGATGGACGCGGGCCGCCGGAGCGGTCGCGGCGGCGTTGCGGCCGCTTTTTGGCATCGCGCGCGCCGGCGTCGCGCTTATTGCCCTCGCGCTTTTTCAATTCCTGCTCGCGCTTGGCTTCGCGTTTTGCGCGCTCCTCGGCTTTGCGCGCTGCTTCGGCCTTGGCTTCATAATCCACGAGCGGCGAGTCGAAGTCGGCGCCCGACTCCGCGACGATCTTCTCACCGAGTTCGGAACGTAGCGCCTTGGAGTCGATTTCCTTCACCGACCATTCCGGCAATTCGCCGAGGTTGAACGGGCCGAAGGAGACGCGGATCAGCCGGTTCACGGTCAGGCCGAGCGACTCCATCACCTTGCGGACCTCGCGATTCTTGCCCTCGCGAATGGCAAAGGTGAGCCAGCAGTTCGCGCCCTTCATGCGCTCAAGCTTGGCTTCAATCGGCCCATAGTGAACGCCATCAATGGTGATGCCGTCGCGCAGTCTGTCGAGCGTTTCCTGCGTAACGCTGCCATTGGCGCGCACGCGGTAGCGGCGCAGCCAGGCGGTCGACGGCAGCTCGAGGACGCGCGCCAGGCCGCCGTCATTGGTGAGCAGCAGCAGGCCTTCGGTGTTGATATCGAGCCGGCCGACGCTGATGAGGCGGGGCAGGGTCTTCGGCAGCGCGGTGAAGATGGTAGGGCGGCCTTCGGGGTCGGAATGCGTCGTCACCAGCCCGCGCGGTTTGCTGTAGAGGAACATGCGCGTGCGCTCGCGGCTCGCCATCGGCTGGCCGTCGACCACGATCTTGTCGGCAGGCGTGACGTTGAGCGCCGGCGAGGAAATGACCGCGCCGTTGACCGAGACACGGCCTTCGGCGATCAGGGTTTCGGCCTGGCGGCGCGAGGCGACGCCGGCCCGCGCCATGACCTTGGCAATACGGTCGCCGGGTATTTCGCTTTTGGTCTTGTCGGGCATGCGCGCTTTCTTCGTCATGCCCGGCCTTGTGCCGGGCATCCTCGCCTTTATACACGAGTGTAAAGGAAGGCGTGGATGGCCGGGACAAGCCCGGCCATGACGGCGTTTATGGCATCACCCTCATTCATGCAACTCGCACTCGACGAAGCCCGCGCCGCGGCGGCGCGCGGCGAGGTGCCTGTGGGCTGCGTCGTCGTGCGCGACGGCGCGGTCATCGCCAGCGCCGGCAACCGCACGCTCGCAGACAAGGATCCGACCGCGCACGCCGAAATGCTGGCGATCCGCGCCGCGGCCACATCGCTCGGCTCCGAGCGGCTCACTGGCTGCGATCTCTATGTGACCCTGGAGCCCTGCGCGATGTGCGCGGCGGCGATGTCGTTTGCGCGCGTGCGGCGGCTCTATTTCGGCGCGGGCGATGCAAAGGGCGGAGCGGTGGAAAACGGCGGCTGCTTTTTCGCGCAGCCGACCTGCCATCACCGGCCCGAGGTCTATAGCGGCATCAATGAGAGCGACGCGGCCACGCTCCTGAAGGACTTTTTCGCCGCGCGACGAAGCTGATCCCCAGCCGGATACCTAAGCGTAACGATCGACGTGCTTGCCCTGGCCTGACGGCGGTGGGGGCGGCGCGGACGGCTTGGCCTCGATCGGCTCGGCGGCGGCTTCGCGCTGGTTGGCTTCGTGCGCCGGTGTTGTTTTGGCTGAAGTGCCCGTCTGCGGCATGATCGTCTGAACGCCAATACTACTCGAATTCATGGTGATCCTTTTGTCGGATCACCCTAGGGCGCAAGCCTCACGGAACCGTTGTGGAGGAATTTAAAATTCGCGATGACCGCGAAACGTCTCGTTGACTCAAAAAATTACCATCAACGCGCGGCGCGCGCGAAGTCCCAGGCCGTGTCGGCGAGTGGGCGGATCATGTCGGCCTTGGCGGGCGCGAACTCCGACGTTGCGGTGCCGTCGCGCACGCGGCCGATGATGCCTTGCAGGATCGCCGCGATACGGAAGAAGTTGTAGGCGAGATAGACCGGCAGATGCGGCCGCGGATCGAGCCCGGTGCGCGCGACATAGGCCGCGACATAGTCGTCCATCGACGGAATGCCGAGTGCGGCGAGAGCGTGGCCCTTCAACGTCGCGGTACCGGCGGCGCTTTCGGTCGGCGGCATGTGCCACGCCATCAGATGATAAGTGAAGTCGGCGAGCGGATCGCCGAGCGTCGACAGCTCCCAGTCCAGCACGGCGATGATCTTCGGCGCATCCTTGGCGACGATGAGATTGTCGATGCGGTAGTCGCCATGCACGAGCGTCGGTTTTCCGGCTGGCGGAATATGCGACGGCAGCCATTCGATCAGCCGCTCCATGGCGTCGATCGTGTCGGTCTCGGAGGCGCGATACTGTTTCGACCAGCGGTCGACCTGCCGCGCCACGTAATTCTCGCCGCGGCCGAAGTCGCTGAGGCCAATCGCCGCCGGATCGAACGCATGCAGCTGCGCGATGGTCGCGTTCATGGCGTCGTAGACAGCGATGCGCTCGGCCGGATGCGACCCCGGCATTTGCGGTTCCCAGAACACGCGGCCATCGGCAAAACTCATGACATAGAAGGGCGTGCCGGCCACCGTCTCGTCGGCGCAATAGACCAGCGGTTCGGCAACCGGAAAACGCTGACCATGAAGCGCGCTGATGACCTTGAATTCGCGGTCGACCGCATGCGCCGACGGCAGCAGTTTGCCGGGTGGCTTGCGGCGCAGCACGTATGTGCGCGCCGGCGTCTCCAGCAGATAGGTCGGGTTGGACTGGCCGCCCTTGAACTGCTTCGCGGTCAGCGGTCCGGCAAAGCCTTTGATCTGCTGGGACAGATAGGCCTCCAGCCGCGCCTCATCGATACGCAACGCGCCGGACACTTCCTTGGTGCCGGAAAAAGCCTGCTGGCGGTCGATGGTCGTCATGGGCGTATCTTAAGCCCGCAGACGGTCGAACACAGCCGAAATCCGCGGCGTCAGCCAGAACAGTAAGGCCGCGTCGGCGGCCATCATGGCGACGAGCATGATGAGGCCCGCAACCGTATGCATCACGCCGACGAACGGCAGATTGATAAGAAAGTGCGCGAAGAGCCAGTTGAACAGGTTTACGCTGAGCGCACCGATCAGGACGGTGTCGCGCATCGATTTAAAGTCGTCCTGCGCATTCATCACCGACAATGTGGCGATGGCGAACAGGCCGGGCAGAGGCACGGCGCTGAACATGCCGAGCCACTTCGACGTGAACACGTTGGCGGCCAGAAATAGCAGCCCGAAGCTTAGTATGAACAATCCCATGCGGACGTAACCGCTCGCATTGCCCCAGAGGTCGATCATGGCGCGGAGATGTTCGGACAAGATCAGGCGCGGCGGGCCCGCATTCGCGGTGTCGCGCGGCGGCGTCCAGATGGCGATGACCGCGACAACCGAGAGAATAATCTGCAAGGCTATGATGCCGGCAAAGCTGGGCAGGCTGTCACGAAAATTGGTGATCAGCGGCGCGCAGATGGCCCAGACCCCAGTCCATACGACGACACGTGCGGCGAGTCTGGCGTTGGCGGATGCGCCCGGCATTGGCGTCAGGCGCTCGCAGAAGCAGATCATGAAAAACAGGATGAGCCCGTTGAGCACGACGACGGCATAGACCGCGTCGGCCACCGCCAGCGGATCGTCTCCGCTGAGAATGCCGATGCTGTTGAGGATCGGAAAGGTCAGCAGCATGCCGGCAAGCCGCTTGTCGTAAAACTTGCCGAGATAGCCGAGCGCCGTGAACACGCCGAGACCGAGCACGAGCTTGATGAGCGCGAGACCGGCGGCGGCGATCATGGGATGGGACCGGTTTGTGCGCCGCTATTTCTTGCCGTCGAACGAAACCGGCGCGTCGGCGTAGATCTTGTACTGCTGCAGTTTCGGTTTGGCCTTGTCTTCCTCGTTGACGTAGCCGATCGAGCTTTTGCCGATCAGTTCGGCGGGCAGGATCATGACGCGCACAAAGCGGCTCGGTTTGTTAGCGGCGGCTTGCGCGAACACGGCGTCCGGTCCGGATTCATACCAGGCGCCGCCCGGGCCATACGACGTCGAGCGGCCATGTGTATCGATGCGGATGCCGCCTTCGACGAGGCAGCGAATGCCGGGGCCCTGATGCGTATGCGCATAGGCGCAGCCGCCGGGCGGGAAGGCGACGCTGTCGCCGCGCATCAGCCAGTCGCCTTTCGGCGCGGTTTCGAGATAGGCTGACAGTTTCTCGCGCGTCACCATGCCGGGAGCGCAGGCCACCGTGCTGCCGCGGTCGCCGCGCGCCAGCTCCCAGCGCCAGCAGGTCACGCCGGTTTCCCCCGGCTTCACCGCAATCGCGCCGTCGCCTTGCCAGGCGTCGCCTTCGCTCAATGTCTTGCCGCCGATCGTGGCGGTGCCGTGCACGACGTAGATAAAGCGTGGCAACGGCGCCAGCCGGAACTCGACGTTTTCGGCGCTGGACAAAACGTCTTCATAAAGACGGAGCACAGGATGCATGGGCGGCCTCCAAGTTTCTTCTTGTGCCCCGTGCTCTACCGCGCCGCAAAGTGGAATGCAAAAAGCGACAAGGCCCGGCATTGCTGCCGGACCTTGTGCTGTTACTCGACGCTACTCAGACGGAAGCTTAGTTGCCGTCCTGCGCACCGGGGTCGCGCATCAGCTGGAAGCGGATGTTCGGATCCGGATCCCAACCGGCGTACTGGCCGTTCGAGTACACGGCCGGACCAGCGGCGGTCACGTCGCGATCCGCACTCGCATTGGCATCATAGGCTTCGGGATAAGCCTGCGAGGCCGAGACGCGCGCGTGGTGAACGGTCGCGGCAAAGGTCGGCGTCGCGCTGAACGCCGCAACAGCCAGTGCCGATGCAATGATAAACTTCTTCATGATTCGAATCTCCTTCGTTCGTCGCCCTCACGTCACACATAGTCGTTCGTGTGCGTTGCGCCATCGCCGCACACGCATGGATCGCATGCCAAATGATGTTTGGTAGTTCGTCTAGTTTTGCGGACGTAACGCGATTTCGCCACAGTCGTGGCATGTCCGAAATGTAATTAAGAGTTTACGCGCGATTTATTTTTCGCGCGCGATCGCTTGCCAACCAATGTCGCGACGACAAAAACCACTGGGCCACTTGATCTTATCGACTGCCGCGTAAGCGCGCTGTTGCGCTTCACGCACGAATTTTCCGCGCGCGCAAACGTTCAACACGCGTCCGCCGTTAGCAAATACGTCATCCCCATTTTTGGTCATCGTGCCGGCGTGAAAAATTTCGACGCCTTCGGTTTGCGCAGCAACGTCGAGTCCTTCGATCAAAGTGCCTTTGTCGTACGATCCCGGATAACCTTTTGCCGCCATCACAACTGTCAGAGCTGCATCGGGATACCAGCGCAGATCGAAGTTCTTCAACTGTCCGTCGCGCGCTGCCATCAAGGCCGGCACGATGTCCGACATCAATCGCAGCATGAGCACCTGCGTTTCGGGATCGCCAAAGCGCACGTTGTATTCGATGAGCTGCGGACCATCTTTCGTGATCATCAATCCGGCGAACAACACACCCTTGAACGGCGCGCCCATGGCTTTCATGGCGCGCACGGTCGGATGGATGATCTCGTCCATCACGCGCTGGTTCATCTCGGCCGTCATGATCGGCGCCGGCGAATAGGCGCCCATGCCGCCGGTGTTCGGTCCTTTGTCGCCGTCGCCGACGCGCTTGTGGTCCTGCGCCGAAGCGAGCGCAATGGCGGTGTCGCCATCGCACAGCGCGAAGAACGATGCTTCCTCGCCAACGAGGCAATCCTCGATGACGATTTCCCACGCCGGCTTGCCGAGGCCGCCGTCGAACATCATGTCGATCGCGGCTTCGGCTTCCTCGATCGTCGCGGCAACAACGACGCCCTTGCCAGCGGCGAGCCCGTCTTCCTTCACGACGATCGGCGCGCCGTGCTTGCGCACGTACTCCTTCGCCGCGGCCGCACCCTTGAAGCGCTCATAGGCGGCGGTCGGAATGTTGTTGGCCTTGCACAGATCCTTGGTGAAGCCCTTGGAGCCTTCGAGCCGCGCCGCCCATTTGCCCGGGCCGAAGGCGGCGATGCCGGCCTTCTCCAGATCGTCGACAATGCCGGCGCAGAGCGGCACTTCCGGGCCGACGACGACGAGGTCGACCTTGGCGCTCTGGCAGAACGCGATCACCGCGCTGTGGTCGGCGACGTCAATCGCGACGCATTCGGCTTCCTTGGCGATGCCGGCATTGCCCGGCGCGCAATAGAGCTTTTCGGTCAGCGGGCTCGCAGCGATTTTCCAGGCCAGTGCGTGCTCGCGGCCGCCGGAACCGAGGATCAGAATGTTCAAGCGGGTGGCCTTTGTTGACAGTCTGCGGGTAGCCGGTTTTGTGTACCATGACGCTCACCCCCGCAAGAGATTCGGACCTGATGGCTGAAGCTGCCGGCAAAAACGTTGTGGAATGGTCTGTTTCCGAGCTGTCGTCGGCGCTCAAGCGCACCGTCGAGGACGCCTACGGCTATGTGCGGGTGCGCGGCGAAGTGTCGGGCTTCAAGGGCGCGTCGCCCTCCGGCCATTGCTATTTCCGCCTCAAGGACGACAAGGCGGTGCTCGAGGCGGTGATCTGGAAGGGCGTCTGGGGCCGCATGCGGATGAAGCCCGAAGAGGGCCTCGACGTCATCGTCACCGGCAAGCTGACGACCTTCCCGGGTTCGTCGAAATATCAGCTCATCATCGACACGCTGGAGCCCGCCGGCGTCGGCGCGCTGCTCAAGCAGCTCGAGGAGCGCAAGAAGAAGCTCGCCGCCGAAGGCTTGTTCGACGACGCGCGCAAGCAGCTCATTCCGTTCCTGCCCGATGTGATCGGCGTCGTGACGTCGCCGACCGGGGCCGTCATCCGCGACATCCTGCATCGTCTGGCCGACCGCTTTCCGCGCCGTGTGCTGGTCTGGCCGGTGCGCGTGCAGGGCGAGACCTCGGCGCGTGAAGTCGCCAATGCCATTCACGGCTTCAACGCGTTGCCTGACGGCGGCGCTTTGCCGCGGCCCGATCTGATCATCGTCGCGCGCGGCGGCGGCTCGCTCGAGGATCTGTGGTCGTTCAATGAAGAGATCGTGGTGCGTGCCGCGGCCGACAGCATGATCCCGCTGATCTCGGCGGTCGGTCACGAGACCGACGTGACCTTGATCGACTTTGCCTCGGACCGGCGCGCGCCGACGCCGACCGCCGCCGCCGAAATGGCGGTGCCGGTGCGCAGCGAGTTGCTGGAGCGGATCGTCTCGCTGGCGGCGCGGCGGCTGGCGTGCTGGACGCGCGGCCTCGATCAGCGCCGCAAGGAATTGTCGCTGCTGTCACGCGCGCTGCCGAAAGACATTCTCGCCGCGCCGCGCCAGCAGCTCGATGGACTGTCTGAACGGCTGCCGCGCGCACTCACGGCGAACGCGCAGATCCATCACCGGCAATATTCTTCGGTCGCCGGGCGTCTGGCGCCGCAATTGCTGCGCACCAATGTCGAGCGTCGCCGTGAACGCTACGACAATCTGATCCGCCGCCTCGGGTCGGGGCTGGCGTCGAACGCGCAGGCCCATCGCGTGCGCATCGAGCGTGCGCGTGAACGCGTCGTTGCCTTTGGCGAACGCTCGCATCGGGCGACGCAGGCATTGCTGGTGCAGCGCGGGGCGCGGCTGGAACGCGCGGCGCAATTGCTCACCGCGTTTTCCTATCGCGAAGTGCTCAAGCGCGGCTTCGCGCTGGTGCGCGATGGTGAAGGTCATCCGCTGCATTCAGCGGCGGCGGTCGGCAGCGGCACGCGGCTCGATATCGAGTTCGCCGATGGCCGCGTCGCAGCGGTCGCCGATGGCGAGAGCGTCATGCGTCCTGTGTCCGCGCCAAAACCGGCGGCGAAGCCGGCCGTGAAACCGCGTCCGCGCACGAGCGGCGATACCGGGCAGGGCGGCCTGTTCGACTGACACGCTTTAACGCGCGAACCACTCCGGCACGCGCTTGAAGGCGTCGGCGCGCGCGGCGGCATTGGTGCCGATATGGACGCGGCCATTCGCGTTCACGGTGTTGACGAGCCCGCTGCGCTCCTGCGGCGCCAGGTCCTTGCGGTCGAAGTCGTGCAGCGCGCCGGGATACACCTTGATCTGCGTGCCCGCGCTGCGGCCGCGCGCACCCGCCACCATCTGCTCGCAGGCGGAGGCCGAGGTCCAGTCGTCGGCACGGCCGATCAGGATGAGGGTCGGCACGCGCGCGCTCCAAGCCAGGGTGCCGGCGCGCTGGCAGTTCGGATAGAAGGCGACGGCGGAACGGAAGTCCGGCGTCTTGCTCTGGTCGCCGCTGCGGCGGCGCACGGTCCACAACGCCGTTGTCCCCCCGTGCGACCAACCGAGCAGCGAGACCCGGTCGGCGATCACCCAAGGCTGCGCCTGCAGCCAGGCACGGGCAGCGCGGGCGTCGTTGATCCGGGTCTGTGAGGCGCGGATCGGCCGCTGGCGCTGGCCGCATTGCGCCTTCTCGCCGCGCGAGCCGAAGCTGTCGGGAAACAGCACGGCAAAGCCGGCCGCCGCCAGATGCTCGCCCCATTCGGCATAGCGGGCGTCGATGGCTTCGCCGCTGTTGAGCCCGTCGCAGGTATGCAGGGCCACCACCGCCGGGAATGGCCCCGGGCCGGCGGGGCGGTACAGGACGGCGTGCAGCTTGACGTCGCCGGACGGTAGTTCGACCGGCTCGGCAGCCCGCGCGCAGCCGATCAGGCCCAGAACGAGCATGGTCGCGGCGGCCAGCGATCGGGACAGGCTCTGCATCGGCAGGCTCCGGAGTTCCCGCCTACCTAGCCCCGGCCGGCATGAACGGGGCATGAACCGCGCCCGAACCGCCTTTGGGAGGGTTTCGTTTAGGCTTCCGACCGACTATCTTTGTCTTCGCACCGCCTTCCAGGAGACCGGCTTTGCTCAATCGCTACGACCGCTCGTCGCCGATGAATGGCGAAGCCGAAGTCAAATACCTCGATGGCGACTTCCGGGTCGCCCGGCCGGGCGCCTTCGTGCGCTGCGCCGTCACCGGCGTGCCGATCCCGCTCGAAGAGCTGAAATACTGGAGCGTCGACCTACAGGAGGCCTATGCCTCGCCCGAGATCGTGCTGCAGCGGGTCAAGGAAAAGGCCGGCAACTAGCCGTCAGCCGCGCTGGATTTTCGCCAGTACGACGCTACGCAGCTTTTCCGCCTCATCGACCACCAAGGTCACCGGCAGGACCTGCGTGCGCGCGGCGAGGGCAGCCAGCGCCGGATCGCCGCTCATGCGGGCGTGATCCTTTTCCGTCGTCACTAGGGTCAGGCTTTCGTGTTCGGCCTGCATCTCCAGTTCGGCGGCTTCCTCGCCGGTAAAACGGTGATGATCGGCGAAAGCTTGGCGCTGCGTCAGCGTTATACCCGCGCCCGTCAGTGTATCGAAAAACTTGTCCGGATCGCCGATGCCGGCAAAGGCAAAGACATTGCGGCTCCTGAGTGCAGTCAGCGCCGCTTCATCCGGCGCCAGCCGGCCGTGAAACACTGGACGTCCGCCCGCGGCGGCGGCGATTTCGGCATTGAGGTCGCCGCCGATCACCAGCAGCGCATCGGTGCGCGCCATCTGCGCGTCGAGCGGCGCGCGCAACGGGCCTGCCGGAAAAACCTTACCGTTGCCGATGCCGCGCCGGCCGTCGATCACGGCGATGGTGAAATTTTTTTCAAGCGCGGCGTTCTGCAAGCCGTCATCCATGACGATGACACTCGCATCGGCCGCGGCCTTCGCGCCGGCGACGCGGTCGCGTGACACGATCGTCGGCGCGGCGCGCGCCAGCAGCAGCGGTTCGTCGCCGACCTGTTCTGCCGTATCGGTCTGCGGGTCGACGCGCTTGGGCCCGCTCTCACTGCCGCCATAACCACGGCTGAGACAGCAGGGCGTCTCGCCCGCATACTGCAACATCCTAGCGAGCATCAGCACGGTCGGTGTCTTGCCAGCGCCGCCGAGCGTGAAGTTGCCGACGCAAATGACCGGCACGCCAACGCGCGTGCCCTTCTGCTCCATGCGCCGTGCGGCGATCGCGCCGTACCCGGCGGCGAACGGCGTCAGCAGCGTTGCCGCCAGCGAACCGTCGCGCCACCAGAAGGCCGGGTCACGCATTGTAAGCCCGCTGCCGCAGTTGCAGCTGCATCAGATACGGGTCGAGCGAATGCAGCGTGCGCTCCAGCCCGCCGCCCAACGCTTCGACGGTGGTCTTCGCGATGCCCGCGACATGCGCGCCGGCTTCGGGATTGCCGAGCCAGGCGCTGAAGCAGGCGGTGAGGCGATTGGCGTCAAGCACCGGCTCCGCGCCATGCGCTTCGTCGAGCGCGGCGTAGATCTCGGCGAAATTCCAGACATGCGGACCGTGCACGACGGCGGTGCCGAGCTTGGCGGCCTCGATCGGATTTTGCCCCCCGTGCCGCACCAGCGAACCGCCCATGAACGCCACCGGCGCGACGCGATAGATGATGCCGAGCTCACCCATCGTGTCGGCGACGTAGACGTTCGTCGTCGCGTCCGGCAGTTCGCCGCGCGAGCGCAGGCGAACCTTGAGACCGGTGGCCGCCACCATTTCGGCGATGGCGGGGCCGCGATCCGGATGGCGCGGCGCGATCAAGGTCAGCAGGCCGGGGAAAGTCTGGCGCAGGCGCTGATGCGCGGCGATGACGATGTCCTCTTCGCCCGGATGCGTCGAGGCGGCGGCGATCACCGGCCGGCCGGCAATCGCGTCCATCAATTGCGCCA
This sequence comes from uncultured Hyphomicrobiales bacterium, assembly GCA_903929045.1. GTDB lineage: Bacteria > Pseudomonadota > Alphaproteobacteria > Rhizobiales > Xanthobacteraceae > Pseudolabrys. Next base: position 15,972 of record CAIYTE010000117.1, on the reverse strand, counting down.
GCCGCGCGGCATCGGCCGCCGGCGCCGGCACGTCGAGCTTGAGATTGCCGGTCGTCAGCACGCGTGGCGCACCCAGATCCGACAGCCGCATGGCGTCGCCGGGCGTGCCGGCCAGACACAGATCGAAACGCCGCAGCAGATTGCCGATGGTGCGCGGCAGACGGCGCCAGCGCTCGTAGGAATTCTCCGACAGCCGCGCGTTGATCAGGATCATCGGCACGCCGCGTTCCGACGTCTCGATCATCATGTTCGGCCACAGATCGGATTCGACGAACAGCGCCAGATCGGGCTGCCAGTGCCGCAGGAAGCGGCGCACGTAAAACGGAATGTCGACCGGCACGAATTGGTGGATGACGCCGTTCGGCAGCCGCTGCTGCGCGAGCACGCTCGATGTCACGGTGCCCGACGTCACCAGTACGCGGACGCCGCGCGAATGAATGCGCTCGATCAGCGGCAGCACGCTGGCCAATTCGCCGACGCTGGCCGCATGCAGCCAGATCAGGTCGCCGTTCGGACGATCGAAGCCTGCTTCGCCGCGTCGCTCGGCGAGGCGTGCGCGGTTTTCCTTGCCGCGTTTTAAACGCCGCGCCAGCAGCAATGGCGCCAACGGCATCGCTGCCGCGGCGAGGATGCGGTAGGTGCGCAGCGGCAAGGTGAGCCGGTCACTCACGAATGCGTGCTCCCGGTACGGTCGACGATGGCGTAGGCGCGGGCCGTGGCTTTATTGAGTTCGCTCTCCACCAGCTGACGATAGGTTTCCAGCGCCGGCTTGTCGGCGTCGCGCGGCACGTTGACCGGCGTTCCGGCGACAAAGGCCATGCGGCTGAACGGCAGATTGATGGCGCTGCGGTCCCAGTTTTTCAACTGGATGCGGCGGCTGGTCGCAATCGCCGCCGGATAGATCTGCCGGCCGGAGTGCTGCGCCAGCTTGACGACGCCCATGCCGGCGATGCGCGAAATCTTCGGCACGTCGGCGGTGAGCGCCATGTTGTAGCCCTGCTCAAGCGCCGTCAGCATTTCCGTGAACGCCGCCGCGCCGCCCTTGCGGTGGAATTCGCCGTTATGCGCGCCGGACCCGCGGATGGTGCCGATGCCGAGGTGCTCGGCAGCGATGGCGTTGATCTCGCCGTCGCGATGCCGCGAGATCAGCACCTTGGCGCGGAAGCGGTCGCTGTCGCTCTTCGGCTTGATGAAGGGCGCCATGAAATGCTGGCCGTGCCACATGGCGATGATGATCGGCACCGGCGCCAACTCGATCACGTCTGGCGGGTCGATCACCATGCTACTGGAGACGCGGACGAACTTCAGATAACACGCCGCCAGCGTGCCGATCGCGCCCTGAGCCGCGGGCGAACCAAGGATGCGCTTGGTCGATAGCATCAGCGGCCTGTCGCGCCGCAGCGGCTTGAATGATGGCGGCTTGAACGGATCAAAACCCGGGCCTCACTTTTTGATCGTTAAGCGATCTGACCGCAAAAGTCGGATCAGGCTTTGGGGCTGGTCTCGGGATCGAGCAGCCGGTGCAAGTGGACAATGAAATAGCGCATATGGGCGTTGTCGACGGTCTGCTGCGCCTTCGCCTTCCAGGCCACGTAAGCGGTCGCGTAGTTGGGATAGACGCCGACCATCTCGACCTTGTCGAGATCGCGGAACTCGGTACCGCCGAGATGGGTCAGTTCGCCGCCGACGACGAGATGCAGCAGTTGTTTGGCGGGCGTATCGGACATGTCTTGATTCCTTCGAAAAAGCCCCGGCAACGGACTAAAACGAGGGCGCGCAACGCGGAAGTCTAAGCGAACTCAGATTCGCGGTCGCGCACCAGGCTGACGAGCGTAGCATGGCGAGGGGCACTCGCCGCAATCAACGCGCCATGCACAGTGTGAGGCTGGTTATAACGCAGCGTACGACCGTCGAAATAGGTCATCACGCCACCGGCTTCATGAACCATGAGGTCGGCCGCGGCAAGGTCCCAATCATGGCTGCCGGGCGTCGCCAGCGCGACATCGAGCGCGCCGTGCGCGACCCGGGTCAGCCGCAGCGCCAGCGAATGAACTTTGGGCTGGGGCAAAATGCTGGGGGATAACTTTTGCAGTTTGTCGAGATAGCGCTTCGGCCCAGCAAACTTGGTTTGTTCTAAAGTGACGCCCGCGTTGGGCGCAATGGCGGCACCGTTCAGCGTCGCGCCGTGGCCGCCGACCGCGAGAAACATTTCCACCGTCACCGGCGCAAATAGGGCCGCCAGCACCGGACGGCCGTCCGTGACCAGCGCCACCGAAATCGTCCAGTCCGGCTTGCCAGCAATGAAAGCGCGCGTGCCGTCGATCGGATCGACGATCCAGGCGGTCGCACCCGAGCGGCCAGCGAAATTGTCTTCCGTTTCCTCGGACAGCCAGCCGGCTTCCGGCGCCAGCGCGGTGAGGCGCTCCTTCAAGAGATTGTTGACGGCGATGTCGGCATCGCTGACCGGCGAATTGTCGTAGCCCTTGGTCCAGCTTTTGTAGTCGCCGCGCGATGTGACGAGCGCCAACTCGCCCGCCTCGCGCATGATGGCTTCGAGGCCGTCGCGCCGCGACGCTGGATCACTGCCCGGCAACGGTCAGTCCTTCCAGCCGCACCGTCGGCGCGTTGACGCCGTAGCGGAATTCGAGATCGTTGGCCGGCGTCAGCGTCTTGAAAATCTCGAACAGATGCCCGGCGATGGTGACTTCGCTCACCGGATAGGTGCGCTTGCCGTTTTCGATCCAGAAACCGGACGCGCCGCGGCTGTAATCGCCGGTGACGCCGTTGACGCCCGAGCCGATCAGATCGGTGATGTAGAAGCCGTCCCTGATGTCGGCGATCAAGTCCTCGGGGCTCACGCTGCCCGCTTCGAGATGCAGGTTGGAGGTGCCGGGCGATGGCGACGACGACACGCCGCGTTGCGCATGTCCCGTCGTCACGAGACCCAGTTCGAGCGCGGTGCTGCTGTCGAGAATCCACGAGCGCAGCACGCCGTCATCGACCAAGGCCAGTTGCTTGCCGGCAACACCCTCGCCGTCGAACGGATGCGAGCGCGTGCCGCGCTTGCGCAGCGGATCGTCGATGATGCGAATGCCCTTGGCGAACAGTTGCTCGCCCATCTTGTCTCTGAGGAAGCTGGTTTTGCGCGCGACCGAGGCGCCGTTCACGGCGCTCGCCAAATGACCGACCAATGTGTTGGCGACACGCGGGTCGAATACGACCGGCACCTTGCGGGTCGTTACCTTGCGCGGATTGAGCCGCTCGATGGCGCGCGCGCCGGCGGTGAGGCCGATCTTCTGCGGACTCTCCAGATCGGACGCATGCAGCGCCGACGAATAATCGTAATCGCGTTCCATGCCGGTGCCGTCGCCGGCGATCGCCGTCATCGACACACCGTGACGCGAACCGAGATAGGCGCCGCGGAAACCGTGGCTCGTCACCAGCACCATGCCGCCGATGCCGGCCGAAGCCGATGCGCCGCCTGACTTGGTCACGCCTTTGACGGACAGCCCGGCCTCTTCGGCCTCGCGCGCCATGGTTTCAAGCTGCTTAACGGTTGGCAGGTTCGGATCGAGCAGATCGAGATCGGGAAACTGATGCGCGAGCCGCCCTTCGTCGGCGAGACCGGCGTATTTGTCTTCCGGCGCGACCTTGGCCATGGCAACCGCGCGCTCGGCCAAAGCGCGTACATCTCCCGTTAAGTCATTCGTCGAAACCACGGCCTGACGTTTGCCGACCAGAACGCGCAGGCCGAGATCGTCGCCTTCGCTGCTTTCGGATTCTTCAACGGCGCCGTCGCGCACTTCGATGCCGAGTGAGACGCCGCGCACGGCGACGGCATCGGCGGCATCGGCACCTGCGGCGCGTGCCGCTTTGACGAGCCTTTCGGCGCGGTCGGTGAGGGCGGATTGATCGAAGAGAGAGGCGGTGGGGGCGAGCATGATCACTCTTAAATGGCTTCTAATGCCGCGCGGCGCAACCGCCGTGTCGGTACAATTTGGCGGCGGATATCAATACCTCGTCAATCATGGTTCGCAACGCGCCGTCAATCATGGCGACGGAAGCAAGGCGCGTTACGTCCAGTTAACCCCGTAATTTAAGCACTTCCGGACGCCTTTCCGCCATGATCCTCGTGCGACCGGGCACATAAGCCTGGCGCGGGAGAGTTTGAGGCGTCAGATGCGTAGTGGCGGACACACCGCCGGGTCGGGTCGCACATCGCGACTCGACCCGTTCTGCCTACCTGTGCGTTTCGCGGCGAAAGATGCCGCGGCCGACAAACAGGTGAGGCATGTCGAGCTTCATCGCGAGCGTATTGTCGTGCGGCGGTCGCTTGCCGGCATGCCGATGGCGTTCAACATGCCGGTCTCGTCCTTCTCGGGCGTTTCGGTGCGCACCACGCCGGGCGAAGGTCAGGAACCCGGCACCTATGCCGTAGTGCTCGAACACAAGGACCCGTCGCTGGCGATGACCTTGTTCGTCGCTGCGGAAGTTCACGAAGCATTCGCCGAGTGGCGCACCTGGGGCAATGTCCTCGGTCTGCCGCTGCTTGTCGAAGACGAAGGTGCGCTGCGCGAGCCTTTCGATCGTATGGGCGGTGTCCGCATTGGCCGCGTGCGGCAGCGCCGCCGCCGTCACAACGCCATCAAGCGCCGCCGCTCGACGATGTCGTTCCGCCGCCGCGTCGGCAAGATCACCGGAGCCACGCCGGTGCATCGCGGCGAGCACGAGATCATCGCGAGGAATTAGCGATTGTCATCGTCCGCGCAGGCGGAAGATCCAGCAATTTAATTTTGGATAGTTAGTAAGGGCTGGATCCCCGCTTTCGCGGGGATGACGGCCTGATCTACTTACACCGCTGCAACTTGATGGTGCCGCCTTGCTGCATGTTCAGCTCGATGTGGTCGGCATCGATTTGCCGCAACGTGTATCGCGTCGATCCATTGCGGATCTGTCCGCTCGTGAACTGGTCGACGATGCGATGCGCCGACGGGCCTTCAGAACTGATCGACTTGAGCCGATAGCCCGGCACGCCACCGTCGCTGTCGGTGCGCGTGTCGCCGTTGAACTCGATGACGCGGAGCTTGCTGCAGTCGATCGGCGGCTTGGCCGCGCTGTCGCCCTGACCCCAACGGCCCGTGACCGGATAGTTCGCAGCCGACGCCGGCGAGGCCAGCATTGCCGCAAGGATCGCGATCAGAATCGTGTTGCGCATAGCGGAAGAGTCGGCCTGGCCGGGCCGCAAATCAAGGGCAGGGTAGCGCGCATGCTTAATGCCGGCTTTCCCGTGCCTGGCTACTTCTTGCGATAAGCGGCGAGGAACGTGCGCACGGCGATGCCGACGACATGGTCAATGCGCTCGTCGGTCGGCGGTGGCCCGAAATTGAACAGCATCGGCTTGAGCATGGTGGCGTGGCAGGTCTCGATGAACTGTGACGCGGCAACCTCATAATCGTCGACCGCGAGGACGCCGGCTTCAGTCTGTGCCTTGAGATAGGCAGCGAGACTGGCGACGCCGCGCGCCGGACCGGATTCGTACAGTTTGCGGCCGACTTCCGGCATGCGCTCCGCGACCGCGATGACCGTGCGCCAGGAGGAAAGCCGCTCGGGATTTCCGATCGCTTTCACGAAAGCCTTGCCGTGACGGAGCAGCACGGCCTCGACGTCGTGGTCGGCGTGATCGAAGTCGAATACGCCATCGATCTGCATGACGCATTCGCTGCGCACCATGCCGTCGAACAGGTCGTCCTTGTCCTTGAAGTAAACGTAGAGCGTGCCCTTGGAGACGCCGGCCGCCTTGGCGATATCCATCATGCTTGCGGCGTCGAACCCCTGCGTCAGGAAGATTTGACGGGCGCCGGCCAAAATCTGGCGCCGTTTGGCGCTGTCATCGGTGCCGTCCACGGGCCGTTCGAGGACCAAAGCTTCGCTCATCGTCGTCTCCTGCGGCGGCTAACTACATGAATTATATGGATTTACCGGGCAAACGCCCGAATCCATCCGCTGCCATCCCTTTATATGCACATCTTAGACTAATTTCAATGACCGAACGGTTCGGTCAATATTGACGCCCGCTTAGACTCGGCGTATCTCCAAAATCTGACCGAACCGTTCGGTCAATTCGGAGATACCAATATGTTGCAGCGCACGAAGATCGCGGATACCTCGCGGCTCAGCGTCGTTCAGGCGGAAACGCCGCCTGCCGTCGAAACAAACGCTCCGGAAGCCAAGGCCGACGAAGGGCCGCAGGCTCGCGCCGCGGAAGCGCCGCCGGCTTCGGCGAAGGCCAAGGTCACGAGCGCGCTGAAGGCGAACCGTAAGCGCGTTTTGATGGGCGTGGCCGCTGTGTTGCTGGCCGGTGCCGGCTGGTACGGCTTCAACTACGTCACCGCGGGCCGTTACATGGTGGCGACCGACGACGCCTATGTGAAGGCCGACGCCACGACGCTCGCCGCCAAGGTCGCGGGCTATGTTTCGTCCGTTGAGGTCAGCGACAACACTTACGTTCACACCGGCGACGTCATCGCCCGCATCGACGATGGCGACTACAAGCTCGCCGTCGCCGCCGCGCGCGACAAGATGGCGACGCAGCAGGCGACGGTTGAGCGCATCGGCCGCCAAATTCCCGCACAGCAGGCCATGGTCGAGCAGGCCAAGGCGCAGCTTGTGTCGGCGCAGGCGCAGGCCACGCGCGCGCAGTCTGAACTTGAGCGCCAGCAGACGCTTGCCGGCAAGGAGTTCGCCAGCAAGCAGACTTTGGAGCAGGCGCAGTCCAACCGCGATCAGACTGCCGCTGCCGTCCTCGGTGCGCAGGCCGCGATCGAGCAGGCCGCCGCCAATGTCGATGTGCTCAAGGCGCAGCAACAGGAAGCCTCGCGCACGCTCAACGAATTGCAGACCGCGACGGCCAAGACCGAACGCGATCTGTCGTTCACTTTGATCCGCGCGCCGATCGACGGCGTCGTCGGCAACCGCGCGGTGCGCGTCGGCGATTTCGTGCAGACCGGCCAGCGGCTCGCCAGCGTCGTGCCGCTTGACCAGGTCTATATCGACGCCAACTTCAAGGAGACGCAGCTCGCGCGCCTGCAGCCGGGACAGCCGGTTGCGGTCGATGTCGATGCCATCCCCGGTCACGAGATCACTGGCGAAGTGCTGAGCGTGTCGCCGGCCTCCGGCTCGACCTTCTCGCTGCTGCCGCCCGACAACGCCACCGGCAACTTCACCAAGATTGTGCAGCGCATCGCCGTGCGCATCCAGGTGCCAGCCGATGTCGCCGCGCGCCGCCAGCTGCGGCCCGGCATGTCGGTCGTGGTCAACGTGAATACCAAGCCGTCGGCTCTGGCCGCACGCAGCGACGCGCGCCGCGTCGCCGAAGCAGCAAAGACGGCTGACGGCCAATCAACTCGGTGGTGACATTGTGATGAGTACCGTCACCACCCCTGACGCGCTTCCGGTCTCTGCCCGTTCCCCGACAGGTGGTGCCGGAAGCGCGGACTTTTCCAGACGGCGCAAGATCCTCGCCTTCGTCGTGATGTGCTTCGGCATGTTTATGGCGATCCTCGACATCCAGATCGTGTCGGCCTCGCTCTCCGAAATCCAGGCGGGCCTGTCGGCCTCGGGCGATGAGATCCCGTGGGTGCAGACCTCGTATCTGATCGCCGAGGTGATCGCGATCCCGCTGTCCGGTTATCTGTCGCGTGCGCTCGGTACACGCATGCTGTTCACCATCGCCGCCGCCGGCTTCACGCTGGCGAGCGTGATGTGCGGGCTATCGACCTCGATCAACAGCATGATCGTGTGGCGCGCCGTGCAGGGCTTCATCGGCGGCGGCATGGTACCGACGGTGTTTGCCTCCGCTTATGTGATTTTCCCCGGACCCCAGCAAAAGCTGGTGGCGCCGGTGGTCGGGCTGATCGCGACCCTCGCCCCCACAGTTGGTCCGACCATCGGCGGTTACGTGACCGAGTTGATGTCGTGGCACTGGCTGTTCTTCATCAACATCATCCCCGGCATCGTTGTCGCCGTACTGGCGTGGAGCCTGATCGATTTCGACAAGCCGGATTATTCGCTTCTCAAGAAGTTCGACTGGTGGGGCCTGTCGTCGATGGGCCTGTTCCTCGGCTCGCTCGAATATGTGCTGGAAGAGGGGCCGCGTTACGGCTGGTTCGACGACGGTGTGCTGACGGCGCTGGCGCTGGTGAGCGCCGCGTCGGCTTTGTTTTTCTTCTGGCGCGTGCTGACCGCGGCGAATCCGATCGTCGATCTACGCGCCTTCGCCAATCGCAATTTTGCGATCGGCAGCGCGTTCTCGTTTGTGCTCGGCATCGGCCTTTACGGGCTGACCTATCTCTACCCGGTCTATCTGGCGCAGGTGCGTGGTTACAACGCGCTGATGATCGGTGACACGATGTTCGTCTCCGGCGTTGCCATGTTTCTGACCGCGCCCATTGCCGGTCAGCTCGCGCAGCGCTTCGACCCGCGCTACATCCTGATGGGCGGCTTCCTGTTCTTTGCCTACGGCACGTGGCAGATGACCACGATCACGCAGGATTGGGATTTCTACGAATTGCTGTGGCCGCAGATCTTCCGCGGCATCGGCCTGATGCTGTCGATCGTGCCGGTGACCAACACCGCGCTCGGCACCCTGTCGCCCGACCGCATCAAGAACGCGTCCGGCCTGTTCAACCTGATGCGCAATCTCGGCGGCGCCATCGGCCTCGCTGCGATCAATACGGCGCTTAACGACCGCATGGATTTGCATCTCGCGCGCCTGCACGAGGCCGTAAACTACGGCAGCGTCACCGCGACCGAGACGCTGGCGCAACTGACGCAGAAGTTCGGCGGTTCCGACGGCGCGCTCCAGGCGCTCAAGCAGATGTCGCTGATGGCGCGCAAGCAGGCGCTGGTCATGAGCTTCGGCGATGTCTTCCTGGTGCTGACGGCGATATTCATCATGCTCGCCGTCGCCGGCGTCATCATGAAGAAGCCGGTGCCCGTGGCCGCCGGGGCGGGTGGGCATTAGCGCGCCCTTAACTCCAAGCTTTACAGCCAGTCTTGTGAAAAAGGGCAGCGCTCGGGATCCACCGTGTCAACAGTCCTCGCAATTCACAACCAAATATACGAATTGATGTAAGTAAAAAACTTGCACGTTTTTGGAAAGGGTTAGCTCAGCGAGCGCATCGCCAATTCACAGCATTATCCACATTCGTTGCCCCACTTATCCCAGCGAAAAAAATACCTTCGTTGAATCTATAACCCGCAATGGTTGCATGGCCATCCGGGGTGGTTTTTGGGGGATGGGATGCGGCGTTATTCTGGTTTGGTTTTAGTGGCGGCGTTTGGGCTGACTGGTTGCAGTGAATTCAGAGATTTATGGACGGACCGTTATGGTCCGGATCCAACTCTTGGAATTAAGACCAACGTGGTTGCTCGCGAGAACGTCAGTGAGGCTGTCCTTCGTGAAAACGGCGTCGTTAGAGCGCTTCTTGAGGGCAACGGATTTGGCAAAGAGAACATGCCCCGTTCGGTGCCCGAATGGTACAGCGTGATTCTGACCGGCTTTAATACCGTCGATGATGCCTGCCAGATCTATATATCGGACCTTTGGAAATTCGATCGTCAGAAAAATCGGATCAAAGATATAATCACGGCATCCGGGGCGGCCACCGCGGCTATCGTGGGTGCCAATACTAACGCGAGTCCGGCAACGTTGACGACGTTGGCGCAGGCTTTCGGTTTAGGATCGGCGCTGACCGGTTCGATAGGTGACAGCTACCTGTTCGCACAAGATCCAGCGACAATCGGAAAGCTCGTAAAAAAACTCCAGGTCGCATATCGAAACGATTTGGCGAAAGCTATTGTTGATCCGAAAGCTGTCGCTTACCCGATCAATTCACCTGCAGCTGTCTACTATCACACGAGGGAATATCTTTCTCTCTGTTTGCCGCCGACGATTCAGGGTCAGATCCAAGATGCTCTAGCGAAAACGACGGCAGCCCCAGATCCAACAAGCGGCTCGCCGCAACCGAAGAAAACGCTCGGCGTTGCGCCTACCGCTAAAGCGACTTCGAATGTGACGTTGCAGTAGAAAGTTGGTTCACAGTTTCCGATTAGCTCTCACGCCTTCCCGTATCCCCCCGCCGTCGGCGGCTGGATGATGACGGCCTCGCCGGCGTCGATGACGGTGTCGTCGCAGCCCTCAAGCTTCTCCATCGTGCCGTCCTTGCGCCGCGCCCAGTTTTCACCGAGCTGGCCCGGCTCGCCGCCGGCGGCGCCGAACGGCCGCACGCGGCGATGGCCGGAGAGCAGGGTGCAGGACATCTTCTCGAGGAAGCGGATGGTGCGGCGGATGCCGTCACCGGCATGCCACTTGCCCTTGCCGCCGGAGCCCTTGCGGATGTGGAAGTCCTCGAGCACGACCGGATAACGGAATTCGAGAATTTCCGGATCGGTCAGGCGCGTATTGGTCATGTGCGTATGCACGGCATCGGTGCCGTTGAAGCCGGGACCAGCCGGTGAGCCCGAGCAGATCGTCTCGTAATATTGATACTTCTTGTTGCCGAAGTTCAGGTTGTTCATCGTGCCTTGCGCCGCGGCCAGTGCGCCGAGCGCGCCGAACAGGCAGTTTGTCACCGCCTGCGAAGTCTCGACGTTGCCGGCGACGACCGCTGCCGGATATTCCGGCGTCAGCATCGTCTTCTTCGGAATGATGATGTTGATCGGCCGCAGGCAGCCCGCGTTCATCGGAATGTCGTCGGCCACCATCATGCGGAACACGTAGAGCACCGCCGCGCGCGCCACCGGCTCCGGCGCGTTGAAATTGGTCGGCTGTTGCGGCGAGGTGCCGGTGAAGTCGACGGTCGCCTCGCGCTTCTTCTTGTCGACCGTGATCTTCACCTTGATGAAGGCGCCCTGATCCATCTCATAGGAGAATTCGGAGTCGTGCAGCCGGTCGATGACGCGGCGCACGCTTTCGGCGGCGTTGTCCTGCACGTGCTTCATGTAGGCCTGCACGACCGGCATCGTGAATTGCGTCACCATCTTGCGCAGTTCGGCGACGCCCTTCTCGTTGGCCGCGATCTGCGCCTTCATGTCGTTGATGTTCTGCGTTGGGTTTCGGGCCGGATATTTGGCGCCGAGCAGGGCGGCGGTTAGTTCCTTTTCGCGGAAGCGGCCGCGGTCGACCAGCTTGAAATTGTCGAACAGCACGCCTTCCTGTTCGATGGTGGTGGCGTTCGGCGACATCGAGCCGGGCGAAATGCCGCCGACATCGGCGTGGTGTCCGCGCGAGGCGACCCAGAACAGAATCTTTTTCTTCTTGTCGTCGAACACCGGCGTGCAGACGGTGATGTCCGGCAAATGCGTGCCGCCGTTATAGGGCGCGTTGATGACGAAGACGTCGCCGGGCGCGATGTTGCCCTTGTTCTCGCGGATGACGGTTTCAACGGAGCGGTCCATCGAACCGAGATGCACCGGCATGTGCGGCGCGTTGGCGACCAGGGTGCCGTCATGCGCGAACACGGCGCAGGAGAAGTCGAGCCGCTCCTTGATGTTGACGGAGTAGGCGGTGTTCTGCAGCGACACGCCCATCTGCTCGGCGATCGACATGAACAGGTTGTTGAAGACTTCCAGCATCACCGGATCGGCGTGCGTGCCGATGGCGTGCGTGCGCTTGAGCACCTTGGCACGCGTCAGCACCAGATGGTTCTTGGCGGTGAGTTCGGCCTGCCAGCCGGGCTCGACGACGATGGTCTGGTGCGGCTCGATGATGATGGCCGCGCCCTTGACCTTGCTGCCGGACTTGAGCTGGTCGCGCGTATAGACGTTGGCCTTGTGCCATGCGCCGTTGGAGAAGAACTGGGTCTTCTTGGCCGGCGAAGGCAGCTTGGCGGCCGAGCGTCGCACCGTTTTTTCGTTGAACTTGGCGCCGCCGCCGACCGCCTCCACAGACACCGCCTCGATGACGAGTTGCTTGTTGCGGTCGATGAAGCCGAAGCGCGCCTTGTGCGCCTTCTCGAAGGCGCGCTGCATCGCGGGCAGGGAGGCCGCATCGACGGTGAGCGCGGTGTCGGTGCCGGCGTAGCGGATGTGAGCGCGCACGAAGACCTTGATCTTGGCGGCAGGCACGCCTTGTCCGGCGACTTCGTCCTTCACCGCCTTGCCGATACGCACGCCGGTTTTGTTCAGTACGGCGAGCGCCTTGGCGCCGTAGGGCAGTTCGATCGCCTGTTCGCGCGTGGCGCGGATATCGGCCAGCCCCATGCCGTAAGCCGACAGCAGCGACGAGAACGGATGGATCAGCACGCGTGTCATGCCGAGGCTGTCGGCCACCATGCAAGCATGCTGGCCGCCGGCGCCGCCGAAGCAGTTGAGCGCATAGCGCGTCACGTCATAGCCGCGCTGCACCGAGATCTTCTTGATGGCGTTGGCCATGTTCTCGACGGCGATCTTGATGAAGCCGTCGGCGATTTCCTCGGGCTTCTTGCCGACGTCCCTGGCCATGGCGGCGAAGGCATCCTTAACCGCGCCGTTGTCGAGGGGCTGATCCTGCGCCGGGCCGAAAATTTTCGGGAAGAACTCGGGCATCAGCTTGCCCGCCATCACGTTCGCGTCGGTCACGGCCAAAGGCCCGCCGCGGCGGTAGCATTTCGGGCCCGGATTGGCGCCCGCCGAGTCGGGGCCGACGCGGAAGCGCGCGCCGTCGTAATGCAGGATCGAACCGCCGCCGGCGGCGACGGTATGAATGAGCATCATCGGCGCGCGCATGCGCACACCGGCGACTTCGGTCTCAAAGGTGCGTTCGTATTCACCATCAAAGTGAGAGACGTCGGTCGAGGTGCCGCCCATATCGAAGCCGATCAGGCGGTCGAAGCCGGCCTGCCGTCCGGTTTCCGCCATGCCGACAACGCCGCCCGCCGGACCGGACAGGATCGCGTCCTTGCCCTGAAACAGTTCGGCGGCGGTCAGGCCGCCCGACGACATCATGAACATCAGCCGCGCATGCGAACTCCTGGCGTCGAGCGCGGTGTCGACCTTCGCCACATAGCGGCGCAGGATCGGCGACAGATAGGCATCGACCACGGTGGTGTCGCCGCGGCCGACGAGCTTGATCAGCGGCGACACTTCGTGGCTCACCGAAACCTGGCCGAAGCCCATGTCACGCGCCAGCTTGACGACGCGCTTCTCGTGTTCCGGAAAACGGTAGGCATGCATCAGCACGATGGCGACGGCGTCGATGCCGTCTTTCTTCGCCGCTTCAAGTTCGGCGCGCACGGCGTCGAGATCGGGTTCTTGCTCGACCGTGCCGTCGGCGCGCACGCGTTCATCGACTTCGGCGACACGATCGTAGACGAGGTCCGGCTTGATGATCTCAAGCGCGAAAATCTTCGGCCGCGCCTGATAGCCGATCTTCAGCGCGTCGCGGAAACCCTTGGTGATGAGCAGCAGCGTGCGGTCGCCCTTGCGCTCCAGCAGCGCATTGGTTGCGACCGTGGTGCCCATCTTCACCGCGCCGACGCGGCCGGGCGGGATCGGATCGCCGGATGTCAGGCCGAGCAGGTCGCGGATGCCTTGCACGGCGGCATCGGCATAGGCCTCGGGATTTTCCGACAGCAGCTTGTGTGCGGTGAGGCGGCCGTCCGGCGCGCGGCCGACAATGTCGGTGAAGGTGCCGCCGCGGTCGATCCAGAAGTCCCACAGTGCGGGAGATTTTTTGGCGGCCGGTTTCCGGGCCCCTGTTTTTTTCGCCGACTTCTTCGCCGCCATAGACTTCGCCCCATTTCAGTGCGCTGCACGATGCCGTTCCCTCGGGACTAAGACAAGCTAGCCAAGGTTGCGGCCTGTGGTCAGCCTTGGCGGGCAGGCCTAGCCAAAAGATACAAAGAGAGAACCGGCAAAGAACCGGCAAGCATCTTGCTTTCCCTGTGGGGCCGCAGCCATCATGCGGGTCTGAGGGGTTCTGCGATGCGCGTGTTTCTCGACCGTCTCTATCTGTTCGCCGGATATCTGGCCGGCGTCTTTCTCGTCGCCATCTTCGTGCTGATGATGCTGCTCTCGGCCGGGCGCCCGGTCGGCTTCAACATCCCGGCTGGCGACGATCTGGTGTCGTGGTGCATGGTCGCCACCTCGTTTCTCGGCCTCGCGCATACGTTCCGCCACGGCGAGATGATCCGCGTCGGTCTGCTGATCGACCGGCTCGAGGGCAAGACGCGGCATTATTTCGAAGTCGCCTCGCTGCTGATCGGCGGCTTCTTTGTCGGTTTCTTCGCCTATTACGCCGTGCAGATGACCTACTATTCCTGGAAATTTAACGACATCGCCCAGGGCGTGCTGCCGGTGCCGCTCTGGATACCGCAACTCGGCTACAGCGGCGGTCTGGTGATCCTGTTGATCGCCTTCATCGACGAGTTCATTCACGTCATCCGCGGCAACACCCCGCGCTACGAGAAGCCCAAGCCGCAGACCGCGGAAGAGGTCGTCGAGCAGGCGATCCAGAGCGCGGTGTAACGCATGGTCGAACTCGTCGAAATTTCCGCGCTGCTGCTTGTCTTCCTGACGGCGCTGCTCGCCGGCGGCGTCTGGATTGCGATGGCGTTGCTCGCCACCGGCTATGTCGGCATGCATTTCGTCGGCGGCAACATTCCGTCCGGCCCGGTGCTAGCGACGACCATCTGGGGCAACAGCAATTCCTGGACGCTCGCCGCGCTGCCGTTGTTCATCTGGATGGGCGAGATCCTGTTCCGCACCAAATTGTCCGAGGAGATGTTTCGCGGCCTCGCGCCGTGGCTCAACCGCATTCCCGGACGGTTGATGCACGTCAACGTGCTGGCCTGCGGCATCTTCGGTTCGGTGTCGGGATCGTCGGCGGCGACCTGCGCCACCGTCGCCAAGATCGCGCTGCCGGAACTCAAGAAGCGCGGCTACGACGAAATGATTTCGCTCGGCTCGCTAGCGGGCGCCGGCACGCTTGGCATTCTCATTCCGCCGTCGATCACGATGGTGGTCTACGCGGTCGCCGCCAACGCCTCGATCATTCAGATCTTCCTCGCCGGTTTCCTGCCCGGCCTGCTCGTGATGGTGCTGTACTCTGGCTACATCGCCGTCTGGTCGCTGCTGAATCCCGACAAGCAGCCGCCGCCCGAACCGGCGATGACGTTTCGCGAGAAGCTGCATGAATCCAAGCAGCTCATTCCGCTGACGCTGCTGATCCTGCTGGTCTTCGTTTCGCTGATGCTCGGCTGGGCGACCGCGACCGAATGCGCGGCCTGGGGTGTGCTCGGCTCACTCGCGATTGCCTGGTGGCACGGCCAACTGACGTGGCCGTCTTTCTTCGCCAGCGTCATGGGCACCGTGCGCGTCAATTGCATGATCATGCTGATCCTGGCCGGCGCGTCCTATATGTCGACGTCGATGGCCTATACCGGCATTCCGGCGGCGCTGGCCGGCTGGGTCGACAGCTTCCATTTGTCGCCCTATGCGCTGATTGCGGCGCTCACCGTGATGTATATCGTGCTCGGCACCGCGCTCGACGGCATCTCGATGATCGTGCTGACGACCGCCATCGTCATTCCGATGATCAAGCAGGCAGGCTTCGACCTCGTCTGGTTCGGTATTTTCGTCGTGCTGGTGGTCGAGATGGCGGAAGTGTCGCCGCCGGTCGGCTTCAATCTGTTCGTGCTGCAAACAATGAGCGGCAAGGATTCCAATACGGTGGCGCGCGCGTCGTTGCCGTTCTTCTTTCTGCTGGTCGTCGCGGTCGCCATCATCACGGTGTTCCCGGATATCGTGATGGTGCTGCCGCGCTACGTGTTTCCCGGTTAGTCAACGATAGAGGGGCGTCTCATGTCATTGCGATCTTTCACGTTCGTCGCGGTCTGTGCGGCCGCCGCATTCGCCGTTTCGCCGGCGTCCGCGCAAACCAAGTGGAATTTGCCGGGTGCTTACCCGCCGGACAATCCGCACACCGTCAATCTT
>CAIYTE010000116.1 GCA_903929045.1 uncultured Hyphomicrobiales bacterium | reverse complement strand
TCGTCAAGCTCGCCGAGGCCATGCATGCGGTTGGCATTCGCTGCGAAAAGCCGGGCGATCTCGATGCCGCGATCAAGGAGATGATCGCCGTCGACAAGCCGGTGCTGTTCGACTGCGTCGTCGATCAGAAGGAAAACTGCTTCCCGATGATTCCCTCGGGCAAGGCGCATAACGAAATGATCCTTGGTGACAGCGGCGTCTCGCTCGACGACGCCATCACCGAAGAAGGAAAGATGTTGGTCTAATGAACGCCCCCACCACGAGCCATTATCCGGCCGCGCCGACGGCGCAAAAACCCGAGAGCCACACGCTCTCCGTGCTGGTCGACAACGAACCCGGCGTGCTGGCGCGCGTCATCGGCCTGTTTTCGGGCCGCGGCTACAATATCGAGTCCCTGACGGTGTCGGAGACCGAGCACGCCAAGCATCAATCGCTTATTACCGTCGTCACCACGGGCACGCCGATGGTGATCGAGCAGATCAAGAACCAGTTGGATCGCCTCATCCCGGTGCATCGCGTCGTCGACATGACGCTGGCCGGCAATTCGATCGAGCGCGAGCTTGCCATGGTCAAGGTCGCCGGCAAGGGCGACGAGCGGGTCGAGGCGCTGCGTCTGGCGGACGCTTTCCGCGCCCGCGTCATCGATGCGACCACCGAAAGCTTCGTGTTCGAGATCACCGGCAAGAGCGACAAGATCGAGCAGTTCATCGCGCTGATGCTGCCGCTCGGCCTGGTCGAAGTCTCGCGCACCGGCATCGCGGCGATCGCCCGCGGCCCGCAGGGCATGTGAGGCTATCGAGATGTGGCTGACGGTGCTTGCGATCCCGTTTCTATTCTTCGGCGTCTTTGTGCGGACGTCGGACGATGGGGCGCAGCGCTGCATCGGCGTGGGCAAGGACAAGTTCTGCTACGAGCGGACCTCGCAGATGCCGGAATTCATCAAGTACGGCAGCGTCGCCTTCGGGTTCGGGCTGCTCTATCTGGGGCGGGCCCAGATCAGGCGCCGGCGCGAGGGGAATTAGAGCAAATTGCCGGGGGCTTGCCCCGGCTCAAAGGGCGACCTAGAAGCACCGCGGCAGCAATGCCGGGGATTAATCCAACGAATTATTGGGCCGGACGAGGACCAAGATAAGGATCAAGTACCATGCGCGTTTATTACGATCGTGACGCAGACCTCAACCTGATCAAGGGCAAGAAGGTCGCCGTCGTCGGCTACGGCAGCCAGGGCCACGCCCATGCGCTCAACATGCGTGACTCGGGCGTCAAGGACGTCGTGATCGCGCTGCGCAAGGGCTCGCAGGGCGTCAAGAAGGCCGAAGGCGAGGGCTTCAAGGTGATGGAAGTCGCCGAAGCCGCCAAGTGGGCCGACGTGGTGATGATGCTCACGCCCGACGAACTCCAGGGCGACATCTATCGCGACCACCTGCACGCCAACATGAAGCAGGGCGCCGCGATCATGTTCGCGCACGGCCTCAACGTGCATTTTAACCTGATCGAGCCGCGCGCCGACCTCGACGTTCTGATGGTCGCGCCGAAGGGCCCCGGACACACCGTGCGCGGCGAGTATCAGCGCGGCGCCGGCGTGCCGTGCCTCGTCGCCATCCACAAGGATGCCTCGGGCAACGCGCATGACCTCGGCCTCAGCTACGCTTCCGCCATCGGCGGCGGCCGCGCCGGCATCATCGAGACGACCTTCAAGGAAGAGTGCGAAACGGATCTGTTCGGCGAACAGGCCGTGCTCTGCGGCGGTTTGGTCGAGCTGATCAAGGCCGGCTACGAGACCCTGTGCGAAGCCGGCTACGCGCCGGAAATGGCCTACTTCGAGTGCCTGCACGAAGTGAAGCTGATCGTCGACCTGATCTATCAGGGCGGCATCGCCAACATGAACTACTCGATCTCGAACACTGCGGAATACGGCGAATACGTCACCGGCCCGCGCATCGTGACTGCCGAGACCAAGGCCGAGATGAAGCGCGTGCTCAGCGACATTCAGACCGGCAAGTTCACCCGCGACTGGATGCTCGAGAACAAGGTCAACCAGGCCTCGTTCAAAGCGACCCGCGCGCGTCTGGCCGAGCACGACATCGAGAAGGTCGGCGCCAAGCTCCGCGACATGATGCCGTGGATCAAGCAGGGCGCGCTGGTCGACAAGGCGAAGAACTAGACCTCGTTCTCATCGAACTGCTCAACGGCCGCCTTCGGGCGGCCGTTTTTGTTTTGGGCTGCGCTTTGAACCTTATTGGCGAAGCTGACGTCCAATGAGCGGGCGGCATCTAGAGATTCGAGCGGAGACGACAATGCGACTTCATGCACTGGCGCTGGCGATTGTTCTGGCCGCGGGCGGCGCCGCCATCGCGCAGGCTCAAGACGCGCCGAAACCTGACGCGGCGCCGGCTGCGGCCGCCAAAGACGCCTCCAATGATTGCGACGGTGGCACGCTGCAAATCGTCGAGTGCATCGGCAAGCTGACGCAGGAGCAGGACAAGCGCCTGAACAAGGCCTACCAGGAAACCCTCAAGGACGCGCGCGCCGAGCAGCGCGATCCGCTCAAGACCGCGCAGCGCGCCTGGGTCAAATATCGCGACGCCAATTGCGACTATTATCACCAGGGCGAAGGCTCGATTTCGAGGATCGAAGCCGAGCAGTGCATGTATCATATGACCAAGGCCCGCGCCGACGAGCTCACCGACGGGGAGACCAAATGAATTATTTCACTGCGCTCGCAGCAGTTCTCGTTATAGCCACCGGCACGGTTAGCGCCGCGCGCGCCGGCGATCAAGGCGATCCGGAGCAGGGCTGTGACGGCAGCACCTACGAGATGGTCGATTGCTTCAAAGCCAAGACCGCGCAATGGGACAAGCGCATGAACGCCGCCTATCAGGGGGCTTTGAAACTGGCGCAATCCAAGCAGCGTGAGCAACTGCGCGCCGCGCAGCGGCTATGGGTGCAATATCGCGACGCCAATTGTCTCTATTGGGATCTCGGTGAGGGCACGATCGCCCGCATCCAGACCGTCGATTGCATGTACCGGCTGACGCGCACGCGTGCCGAAGAGCTCGAGGGTGCCGCGGAGACGCACTAAGCCGATCGCGCGAAGGTAGACATTGCTGAATTTGCGCGCAATGATAAGTGGCGGCAAAGCGGGTCGCCAACGCGGGGGCTGATGATGAACCGGCATGATATGCTCCGGACTGTCGAGGATGCCTATGCGGCCCGGGTGCGCGGCGATCTCGACGGCGTGATGCGCGCCTTTTCGAACACCGCTGCCCTTCAGATGAATGCGACGCCTTCGCATCCGAGTCTGGCCTACTTTACCGAGGATACGAGCGCTCTACGCACGGCGATGTCGGAGTTGATCGACACCTTCACGTTCAGCGATCTGCAGATCATCGACAGCGTTGTCGAAGGCTCGAAAGCCGTCGTGCGGTCGCGTTTCACCGTTCAGGCAAAACCGACAGGTAAATCTGCGAGGACGGAAATACTGGATCTTTTCGAATTCAAGGACGGCAAGATCGTATCGATGACGCAGTTCTGCGACACGGCGCTCGCTGCGCAATTATTGAACAAATAAGGCTGCGCTAGCGCGCGGGGGCGATCTGCGCTTCCAGGCCTCGCGCCACTTCATCGGCTGACGTTTTTCCGTCCGCCGCGCGGGCATTGGCGGCGCGCATGGCGGCGACCGGGATTGCATCGACGAGAGGCTTGAGCGCGGCGATGAGCGTGTCGTCCCCGCGCGCTTCGGCGACAGCAGCAGGATGGCGTCGTAAGGCGGAATGGCGTGGCGCGGATCGTCGAGCGTGACGAGGTCGAGGCTCGCGATCTGGCCATCGCTGGTATAGGCGGTGATGACGTCGGCTTCACCGGAGACGACGGCCTTGTACATGAACTCCGGCTGCATCTGACGCTGGTTTCTGAAATTCAGCCCGTAGTTTTTCTTCAGTGCCGCCCATTCCGGGCGCGAGAAGAATTCGTAGTCGCCGGCGATGCTGAGCGTGCCGGCGTGGCGTGACAGATCGGCCAGCGATGTGATGCCGAGCGCTTCGGCCTTTTGCCGTTTCATGGTCAGCGCATAGGCATTTTCAAATCCGAGTCCGCCGAGCATGCGGATGCCGTGTTTTTCCTCAAGCCAGGCCGACAGCTCTTTCAACACTTGTTCGCGCGGCAGCACGTCGCTGCGCTGCATGCGGTTGGCCCACAACGTGCCGGAGTAGTCGACGGCGACGTCGATCTCGCCTGCGGCGAGGGCGTCGAACAGGACGTTGGAGCCGAGGCCCTGCCGCTGTGACGCCGTCAATCCGGCGGCGTTCAGCTTCTGCTGGATCAGCGAGGCCAGCACATATTGCTCGGTGAAGGTCTTGGCGCCGATGACATAAGTGGCGCGCGCCTGCGTCAGGCCGGGCACCAACGCGGCGACAATCACCGCCACCAGGCCGAGCGCACCGAGCGTGATCCGCGCGCGGCTTCGGGCGCCGATGCCGGACTGGATCAACGCCAGCAATTGGTCGACGACCAAAGCCAGCACCGCCGCGGCAACGCAGCCGAAGACGACGAAGACCCAGTTCTGGGTTTGCAGGCCGGTGAAGATGTAATTGCCGAGGCTCTGCTGGCCGATGGGCGTCGCCAAGGTGGCGGTACCGATGACCCAGACCGCCGAGGTGCGGATGCCGGCCATGATGACCGGCAGCGCCAACGGCAGTTCGATGTCGCTCAAGAGGCGGGTGGGCGTCATGCCGATGACACGGCCGGCGTCGCGCAGCCTGCCGTCGATGCCATCGAGCCCGGCCACGGTGTTGCGCAGCACCGGCAGCATGGAATAGAGCGCCAGCGCCAGCACCGAGGGCAGGAAGCCGAGAGCCGAGAACCCATGGCCCGATACGCGCTCCGAGAGTGCCGCGAGCGCCAGCAGCAGCGGGTAGAACAGCGCCAGCAAGGCCAGGCCCGGAATGGTTTGCACCACGCTGGCGACGCCCATCAGCACGCCGCGCAGCACCGTCCGGCGGTGGCTCAGGATCGCCAGCGGCATGCTCACGCCCAGCCCGAGCGCCAGCGCCGTGAGGCTGACCAGCACGTGGCTGGAGAGATAATCGGGCAGCCGCGCGAAGGCCTCGGCCCATCGTGTGTCGGTCATTGCCGGGGATGATGGCAGCGCATCCCGGGTTTGCAAGCACTGGCCGAGCCGTTAGGTTGCGCGCGCAAAAGGGGACTTCCATGGCGGCGAGCGCGACCAGCGCGCAAAAACATCCGGTGGCTGCGGCCGCCGTGACCTTGTGGGACGTGTCGGTGGCGTTCCGGCTGGCCGCCGGCGGCATTTTTACGGCCGTCGAGGGCGCGACGCTCAACGTCGCGGACGGCGAATTCGTCGCCATCGTCGGCCCCACCGGATGCGGCAAGTCGACGCTTCTCAATGTCACCGCGGGGCTGCTCGAACCCGCCGCCGGCCGCGCCGAAATCTTCGGCGCGCCGCTGCCGGGCCTGAATCGCCAGGCGGGCTACCTGTTTCAGGCCGACTCCCTGTTCCCGTGGAAGACGGCGCTGGAGAATGTCGCCATCGGGCTCGAGACCGCCGGCGTGGCACAAAGCGAGGCACGGGCGCGGGCGCGCGAATGGCTCAAGCGCGTGGGGCTCGGCGCCTTCGCCGACCGTTATCCGCACATGCTGTCCGGCGGCCAGCGCAAGCGCGTTGGCCTGGCGCAGGTGCTGATCCGCGATCCGAAAATATTGCTCATGGACGAACCGTTCGGACCGCTCGATGCGCAGACGCGCCAGATCATGGGCAACCTGCTGCTCGACCTGTGGCACGCCGACCGCAAGGCGGTGCTGTTCGTCACCCACGATCTCGAAGAGGCGATCGCTTTGTCCGATCGCGTCGTCATCATGTCGGCGGGGCCGGCCTCGCGCATCATCGGCGACTGGACCGTGAAGCTGTCGCGGCCGCGCGATATTTCCGAGATCAAGATGGATCCGGCCTTTCACGCCCTGCATCGCGAGATCTGGCAGTCGCTGAAGGCCGAGGTCATCAAGGGCTACGCGCAAACCGAAGGAGCCTGATGGCAAGGGACTAAATTTGCGATAGAAGTGTTCTCGATAACGCGTCCAAAAAAAGAAACCGGAGGAAATAACATGATGAAATTTGTGCTCACTGCCGCTGCCGGCCTCGCGCTGCTCACGGGAGCCGCCAACGCCCAATCGCCGATGTTCACGCTGACCTCGACCACCATCAAGGACGGCACGCTGATGCCGAAGAAGGTCGCGGGCAACATCAAGGAAAATCCGAATTGCGTCGGCGACAACGTCTCGCCGCAGCTGTCCTGGACCAATCCGCCGGCCGGCACCGTCAGCTTCGCGCTGATCATGACCGATCCGGAAGGCCGCGGCGGCCTCGGCGTCGATCACTTCCATGCCTATGGGATTCCTGCGTCGGTGACCTCGTTTGCCGAGAACGAGATGAGCGCGCCGTCCGACAAGTTCGTCGGTGGCGTCGGCACCGCGAAGAAGAACGTCTATGTCGGTCCTTGCACGCCGCCGGGCCAGACCGCGCATCACTACACCTTCGTTCTGGTCGCGACCGACCTCGATCCGAAGGCGCTGCCGGCGGGCCTGAGCCGTCTCGAACTGCTCGCCAAGCTCGAAGGCCATGCCAAGGGCTCGGCCGGTCTGGTCGGCCTGTTCAAGAACCCGCTCTGATTTCGGCTGAGCTGTAAACGCGTAACGGGAGGAGGTTGAACATGTCCAAAATCAATCTCCTCCTGTTGCAAATTCTGGTCGCGGTCGTCGCCGTCACGCTGTGGCACGTCCTGTCGACCTATCCGGTGTTCGGCAAAGTCCTGCTGCCGCCGTTTTTCTTTTCCAAGCCGTTGGATGTCGCCGCGCAGATCGTCAAGTGGTTCGCCACTGGCGTGATCTGGAAGCATCTCTGGGTGACGTTGGTCGAGTCGACGCTCGCCTTCGTCATCGGTTCGATCGGCGGCGTACTGGTCGGCTTCTGGTTCGCGCGCCAGCCGCGCACCGCCGCGGTGTTCGATCCTTACGTCAAGATGGTCAATGCGCTGCCGCGCGTCGTGCTGGCGCCGATCTTCACGCTGTGGCTCGGCCTCGGCATCTGGTCGAAGGTGGCCCTCGGCGTCACGCTCGTGTTCTTCATCGTCTTCTTCAACGTCTATCAGGGCGTCAAGGAAGTCAGCCCCACGGTGCTCGCCAATGCGCGCATGCTCGGCATGAACGAGCGGCAGCTGATGCGCCACGTCTATTGGCCGTCGGCGCTGTCGTGGATGTTCTCGTCGCTGCACACCTCGGTCGGCTTTGCCGTCGTCGGCGCGGTGGTCGGCGAGTATCTCGGCGCGGCCGCGGGTCTCGGTTACCTGATCCAGCAGGCCGAAGGCGTGTTCGACGTCGCCGGTGTTTTTGCCGGCATGTTCGTGCTGGCGGCCTTCGTCATCTTCATCGACGTGCTGGTGACGATGGTGGAGAAGCGGCTGTTGGTCTGGCGGCCGGCGGCCGCGGATTCCCGGGGCTGAAACGGCGCTGATTTCGTTCAGTCTATTTTTGAGCCTGTCAGTCTTTACAGGTACAGCAGGTAGTATAAATTCACGTTCAGATTGAACGTGCGCAATAATTTTTAGTTATTCTAAGTAAAAGCTGATTTTAAAATACTACCCTGAGTCCTACGTAGACTCAACGTGGGTCATTGCCACATTGAAGGGCTAAGTAGTTTCAGATGTAACACTCGCCATAACCAATAATGGGGGCGAAGTGTTACAGTACAATTACAAGTCTCGGCCGGCGCTGTTCGTTTCAACAAGCGTGCTGGCTCTCGGTCTCGCCGCGGGAATAGCGCATGCGCAATCGGCGCCGAACGTCCTCCCGGAAGTGAACGTTGACCAGATTCAGGGCGCCGTTTAAACGGCGCTGGAAGCGCGCCGTGCCGCGCCGAATTCAATGGTCGTCATCGAGGGCGAGCAACTCAATCAGTTCAACGACCTGAGCGTCGGCGATGCGATCCGCCGGCTGCCGGGCGTCACGTTTCCGGGCGTCAACCGCTCGCGCGAAATCAAGCTGCGCGGTTTGCCGGGCGTCTATACGCGCGTGCTGCTCGATGGCCGTCCGCTGATCGACGGTGACTCGGGCCGCAATATGGAGGTCGACCGTATCCCAGCGTCCTTCATCGAACGTGTTGAAATCATCCGCAGCGCCGTCTCCGGCATGGACTCGCAAGGGGCGGCCGGCACGGTCAACATCATCACCAAGCGCAATTTCGGATCGTCCGGCAACGGCGGCGGACTGACGCTCGGCGGCGGCCATGTCGACAACTTCAAGACGACCGGTGAAGGGTCCGCCTGGCAGGGCGGCAAAGTCGGGCCGCTGAAATATTTCGTCGGCGCCGGCTATCAGCGCCGCCTGCTGGAAGAGAGCATCAACACCTATAATGTCTTCGGTTACACGGGCTCGAGCGGCAACAATCTGCAGAGCCAGAACCGATCGTTCGACGAATACACGGCGCTGTCGCGCTTCGAGTACACGCCGACGGCATCCGATACCTTCATCGTCTCACCGACCTACATGCGCACCGAGGAAACGCGCGACCAGACCGACGATCGCTATCAAGCAACGTCGCCGCTCTATCTGAATCGCCGCACCAACGAAATCCGCAAGCGCGACCGCGAAAACATCGGCAGCTATTTCGAATGGGCGCACTCGTTCAGCAATACGACGAGCGCACGCATGTTCTTCGATTTCCAGAAGGCCAGCGAAACGACCATCCGTAACTCGGCGCAGTACACCTACAACGCAGCCGGTGCGATCACCGCGACGACGTTCCCCAACGTCAACAATTACGTGCCGATCGATCTGCGCCGTTACGCGCCCGGCGTTGCTTTCAACACCACGCTGGGTGGGCACGATGTCGAGGCGGGAGCGGGTCTCAACCGGCTGACGCGCCGCGAGTTCGATGCCAGCAGCACCACGCGCAACTACAAGATCAGCGAAGACATCCTGTACGGCTATCTGAGCGATAGTTTCGCGGTTCTCGGGCGCGATAAACTGACCGCGGGCGTCCGTGTCGAACGCAGCAGCACCGATGCGACCAACAGTGTCGGTCTGACGCGCAACAGTTCGCAAACAGATATCAATCCATCGGTCAACTATCGCGCGCCGTTGGCGGAGACGATCGATTTGCGGGCCGGCGTGGCCAAGACGATGCGCCGCCCCGATCTGCGCGATCTGTCACCGGTGACGACGCTGAACGCCGGCACCTATACGAGCCCCGATACCCGCGGCAACGCCGACCTGGTGCCCGAGCGCATCTGGGGCGGCGATGTCGGCGCCGACTGGTATCTCTTCGACCGCACCGGACTGCTGTCGTTCAACGTCTTCCGCCGTCAGTTCCAGAACAAGATCGAGACGAATGTCTCGCTGGAAAGCGGACGCTATGTGTCGGCGCCGCGCAATGCCGGCAACGGCACTTTGGATGGCGCGGAATTCGAAGCGCGCATTCCTTTGAAGATGCTGAATGCGCCGAATCTCACTTTGTGGGGCAATGCCACGGTGCTGCGCTCCGAGCTGACCGATCCGGCGACCCGGCAGACGCGCCGCTTTGCCGAGCAGCCGGACTTGCTGACCAACATCGGCCTCGACTACTTCTACCAACCTTGGAACACGACGTTCGGCATCAACTACAATCGCGTTTATGCCTACTCGCAGAACATCGCGTCGGTCACGGGCGGTACGCCAGCAGTGCCGGTGCTTGGCTACACGCAGACTGACTTCAACGCCCTCGACCGGTTCGACTTCTCGATTCGGACGGTGCTGTCGAAGAACGTCACGATCTCGTTCTCTGCGCTCAATCTGTTCAGGCCGGTGGACCGCCGTGTTATCACGACAGCCAATGCGGCCGGTGTTGTCTCGACGCGCCAGATTACGGAGCAGGCCTCGCACAGCACCTACTATGTGAGGACGACCTTCACCTGGTAACGGTGCTGAACTGACAACCAGAAGAGCCGCTCATCTTGCGATGGGCGGCTCTTTCTTTTTATCTATTGCAAGGGCGTCGTGTCGCCCTGCGGCTGCGGCGGTGTCTTGATCGCGATCGACTTGAACGGGCGGCCGTCCGGTTTGGTGCCGGCATGCGCGGTACCCTTCGGAATGACGACCATATCGCCCGGCTTCACTTTTACTTCCTTGTCGCCGAGCCAGATCGTGCCGGTGCCTTCGAGGATGTACTGAATCTCGTTGGTCAGCGGGTGCATATGCTTGGGCACGTTGCCGTCCTGCACCGAGATGGTCATGCCGTCGGCCGTCACGAAGACCTTGGAGCGAAAGCCGGTCGGCGAGGCGGGACCGAGCGCGTCGCCCGTCAGGTCCGGCACATGGATGATCTGGGCGGTCATCATCTCGGCGGCCCACGCCGGCTGCACGGCCGGGACAAAATGGGCGGCGCCGATGCCGGCGGCGAACGCGACGGCAATGGAAGCGGCGATTGCGATACGGTTCATGGTGTCTCCCTCGATTTTTGCTTGTTGGCTTTTGTTCTATTGCAAGGGGAGGCTAAAGCAGCCGCCGCCGCCTGAACAGGGCCGGGCTTCTCAGGGGCGACCGGCTCGTTTATCGTCCGCCGCAACAGAAAAGGTGGAGGGAAACATGAGGACTCTGGCGCGCGGACTGCTATCGGCATTGGCCGCCCTGACGATGATGTCGGGCGTGGCGCTGGCGCAATCCAAGGTCGTTATTTCGGTCGGTGGCTCGGCGTGTCTGTGCTATTTGCCGACCATTCTGGCGGAACAGCTCGGCGAGTATAAGAAAGCCGGCATCGACGCCGAGATCGTCGACTTTAAGGGTGGTTCGCAGTCACTGACCGCAGTCATCGGCGGCAGCGCCGACGTCGTTTCCGGCTACTTCGATCACTGCGTCAATTTGGCCGCCAAGGGCCAGACGCTGCAATCCTTCGTGGTCTATGACCGCTATCCCGGCCTCGTGCTGGTCGTTTCTCCTGCGCACAAGGATGAGATCAAGTCGATCAAGGATCTCGCGGGCAAGAAAGTCGGCGTCAGCGCGCCGGGTTCGTCGACCGACTTCTTCCTTAAATATCTGCTGAAGAAGAACGGCGTCGACCCGACTTCGGCGTCCGTGATCGGCATCGGTCTCGGCGCCAGCGCCGTGGCGGCGATGGAGCAGGGGCAGATCGACGCCGCCGTGATGCTCGATCCGTCCGTGACCGTGCTGCAGAACAAGTTCAAGGATCTCAAGATCCTCAGCGACACCCGCACCGAGCATGACACCCGCGAAGTGTTCGGCGGCGACTATCCGGGCGGCGCGCTCTACACCAAGGCCGAGTGGATCGCGAGCCACCCGAAAGAGGTGCAGGCGCTGACGCAGGCGATGATCAACACGCTGAACTGGATCCATTCGCACACGCCGGAAGAGATCATGGCCAAGATGCCGGAGAACCTCGTCGGTCCCGACAAGGCCGGCTATCTCTCCGCGCTCAAGAACACGATCCCGATGTACTCGACGACCGGCCTGATGGATCCGAAGGGCGCCGCCGCCGTGCTCGCGGTGTTCAGCCAGTCGTCGCCGGACGTGGCGAAGGCGAATGTCGATCTGTCCAAGACCTTCACCAACAAATACGTCGAGGCGGCGGGCAAGACGACCGGCAGCAAGTAGACGTTTAGTATCCCAAAAATTTCTGCGTCATGGCCGGGCTTGTCCCGGCCATCCACGTCTTGGGGATGCGGGGCGTTTGACGTAAGACATGGATGCCCGGCACAAGGCCGGGCATGACGGCTTATAGTTCGGCGCGCGCATCCATGAACCTGCTCTCGATTCAGTCCCATGTCGCTTACGGCCACGTCGGGAATGCCGCGGCGGTCTTTCCGTTGCAGCGGATGGGCATTGAAGTGTGGCCGATCCACACCGTGCAGTTCTCGAACCACACCGGCTATGGCGCGTGGAAAGGGCAGGTGTTCGACGCCGCGCTCATCCGCGACGGATGGCGGGCATCGAAGCCCGCGAAGTGCTTGGCGAGTGCGACGGCGTGCTGTCGGGTTATATGGGCGGCGCCGATATCGGCGAGGCCATCCTCGACGCCGTGGAAACCGTCAAACGGGCCAATCCGGAAGCGCGCTATTGCTGCGATCCAGTCATCGGCGATGTCGGCCGCGGTGTTTTCGTGCGGCCGGGCATTCCGGAATTCATGAAGGCTAAAGCGGTGCCGTCGGCCGATATCATCACGCCGAACCAGTTCGAGCTGGACTATCTGTCGGGCCGGGGATCGGCGACCATGGCGCAGGCCCATGACGCGCTCAAAGCCGTGCACGACCTCGGGCCGCGCACCATTCTGGTGACGTCGCTGCATACCGATGAAACGCCGGACGATTCCATCGACATGCTGGCGTCCGACGACAGCGGCTGCTTCCGGCTGCGCACACCGAAACTGCCGCTGACGATCAACGGCGCCGGCGACGCCATCGCGGCGTTGTTCTTCGCGCATTATCTGCGCAGCGGCGAAATCCAGCAGGCCTTGTCGGCGGCGGGATCGAGCATTTTCGGCATTCTGTCGTGCACGGCGGATACGGGCTCACGCGAAATCCAGTTGATCGCCGCGCAGGACGAGATCGTCACGCCGTCGACCGTGTTCGAGGCGAAAGAAGTCCGCGCATGAACAAGCCGCCGTTGGTGCTTCACGTCGACAATCTCGATCTGAATTTCAAGCAAAAGCCCTGGGACTTCGCGGTCGAACGCGCCGCCGAGATCGAGACCTATTTCGCGGAGCGCCAGCGCCAAACGCCGGCGCTGTGGAACGGGCAGGTTCTGCTGATGCACAGACAAGTGCTCAGCGACGGCGTCTTCCGCGGCGACTTTCTGCAAACCGACTTCGCCAGTTTTTCTGCCTGGCGCACCTGGGGCATGCCGAAGGCCGCGGTGCACGATTGCTTCGCCTCGGCGGGCCTCGTCAGCGCCGACGGCGCCTTTCTGCTCGGCGTGATGGGCGGGCATACCTTCAACAGCGGCCGTGTCTATTTTTCCTGCGGCACGCCGGATCCGTCCGACATCAAGGACGGCAAGGTCGATTTCGCATTCAGCGTCGCGCGTGAGCTCAAGGAGGAGACCGGACTCGATGTGTCCGAGTTTGCCGCCGAGCCGGGCTGGACCATGGCGGTCGACGGCGCCTTGATCGGGCTGGTCAAGATCTTACGCTCCCAGCAAAGTGCCGAGGACCTGCGCGCGCGCATCCTGAAGCAACTGGCGAGCGAGGCGGAGCCGGAGCTGGCGGATATCCGCATCGTGCGCAGCCCGGCGGATTTCGATGCCCGGATGCCGGATTTCGTCAAAGCCGTGATGAGGGAACATTTCGGCCGCCGCTAAGGTTACAATGCGTTCCGCAGCGCCCCGCGAGGTCAGATGAAACTCGACGCCATCGCCAAGAGCTTCCGCATAGACAAGCCGGAGAAATTCCGGCTGGCAAAACACGATCCCGCCGACACCGCGGGTCTCAGCATCGATAAAGACGACGCCAAGACGATGCTGGCCGACAGCGTCAAGCGCCTGCGCGATGTGCAGGAGAAGCTCTATGCCGACGGCCGCTGGTCGGTGCTCATCGTCGTGCAGGCCATGGATGCCGCCGGTAAAGACGGTCTCATCGAGCACGTCATGAGCGGCGTCAATCCGCAGGGCGTCGATGTCCGCGCCTTCAAGCAGCCGAGCGCCGAAGAGCTGAAGCACGACTTCCTCTGGCGCATCGTGCAGGCGCTGCCGGAGCAGGGCCGCATCGGCATCTTCAACCGCTCGCATTACGAGGAGGTGCTGACGGTGCGCGTCCATCCCGAATTCCTCGCCGCGCAGAAGCTGCCGCCGCAATCGTCGGGCAAGGGTATCTGGAAGCAGCGCTTCAAGGACATCCGCAGCTTCGAACAGCATCTGGCGCGCAACGGCACCTTGGTGCTCAAATTCTTCCTCAACGTGTCGCTTGAAGAGCAGCGCAAACGCTTCCTCGACCGTATCGAGGAGCCGGCCAAACACTGGAAGTTCTCGATGGCCGACATCAGCGAGCGCAAGCTGTGGCCCAAATACATGGAGGCCTACGAGGACGCCATCCGCGAAACCAGCCGGCCGGAAGCGCCGTGGTTCGTGGTGCCGGCCGACAACAAATGGTTCACGCGCCTGGTCGTTGCCGAAGCGATCTGCGACGCCATGGAGAAGCTCGATATCGATTATCCGAAGGTCCAGGGCCAGGCGCTCAAGGAATTGAAGGCTGTGCGCGACGCCTTGAAGGCCGAGAAGTAGCGCCAAAACCGTCAGCATTGCTGACCTAAACCGCGCTTGATTTGCGGTCGGGCTTTCCGCTAGAAGCTCGTCTCCGGCACGCGGTTAACGCGGACTTTACCCGAGTCAGCGACCTTGGTGCCGACGATGAGGACGATGAGGCACATGTCGACGCGGCAGACCATCTGCGCGATCGAACGGACGGCGCAAGCCGGTTCCGTGGCCTCCCTCATTCTGGGCTCGCTCCTTCTGCTTACCCGCCCCTGAGAGCCGGCTGGGCCATCCGCGCCTGGGCACTCGGGGGATAGAGGACAGAAACAAAGCACCCCTTAAAGCGCTTCACCGGCGCATGCGATGAGAAGGACGAACTCCATGACCACCCAGACCCAGTCCGATAAGGACCGCGTCGTTATCTTCGACACCACCTTGCGCGACGGCGAGCAGTGCCCCGGCGCCACCATGACCCATGAAGAGAAGCTCGAGGTCGCCGCGTTGCTCGACGATATGGGGGTCGATGTTATCGAAGCCGGCTTCCCGATCGCCTCGGAAGGCGATTTCGCCGCCGTCAACGAGATCGCGCGCCGTGCCAAGAATGCAGTGATCTGCGGCCTGTCGCGGGCCTCGCCGAAGGACATCGACCGCTGCGCCGAGGCCATCAAGCCGGCCAAGCGCCGCCGCATCCACACCTTCCTGTCCACGTCGCCCGTGCACATG
>CAIYTE010000115.1 GCA_903929045.1 uncultured Hyphomicrobiales bacterium | reverse complement strand
GGGCAGTGAGCTTGAACGCTGAGTATTGCCGGGCGGGATTCCACGGGGTCGGAAAGACATATAATATGATTTAATATTGACGCTCAGCTGGTGGTCTGGAATTATCGGCGCCATCAGCCGGTCGTACGAAGCCGGCGAAACACCATAGGAGGATCGCCGATGCGTCGTACTTTGCTTGCCGTTGCCCTGCTGGCCGCTCCAGCGGTTGCCCAGGCACAACCCTATCAATTCACGTACATCACTCACGGCACCGCGGGTGCACCGTTCTGGCAAACGGTGAAGAACGGGATGGACGAGGCGTGCGCTGCACTGGCGGTGAAGTGCCAGATCACGTTTCTCCAGAAGACTGGCAACCTTGCAGAGGAATTGAACGCGCTTAACGCCGCGATCGCGCAGCATCCCGACGGGATCGTCATGACCCTGCCGAGTGACACCATCTTCACGCAGGCACTACAGGATGCGGTTAAAGATGGAATCCCGATCGTCGTCACGAATACGAACCCCAAGAAGGAACTGCCCGGGGTCGGCGTGCTTCCCTACATCGGGCAGGACCTCGAGCAGGCTGGCTACGAGTTGGCGCGCGGCCTGTCGGCGCAGTTTCCGAAGACGGGTCCGATCCACGTTCTGATCGGCGTTTCGATTCCGGGGCAAAACTGGGCCGAGCAGCGAGCCGCGGGCGTCGAGCGGTTCGTCAAGGAATATGCTGCGAGCAACTCCGGCCGCGACATCACCTTCAAGCGCCTTGATTCCGGGACCGACCTCGCGATTACCGGCAGTCGCGTGTCGGCCTACCTGCAGGGCAATCCGCAGACAACGGCGTATATCGACATGGGTTACTGGCACGCTGGCGTCGCTGCCGTCCTGCGTCAGGACAATGTGCCGCCGGGCAAGCTGTTGATGGCCGGCTTTGACATGGTGCCTGCTGCTCTCAATGAGATGAAGCGCGGCTACATCCAGGTGCAAGTTGATCAGCAGCCCTTCCTGCAGGGCTACCTGCCGATCGTTCAGCTCTATCTTCGCGCGAAGTACAAACTCGGGGCCTGGGATGTTAATACCGGCAAGGCTCTCGTCGGGCCGGCGGATGTCGACACGCTTCTGAAGTTGTCCGCTGAGGGTAAGCGATGAACCAGCCGACGCCCGGCGGAGCAGTGACAAGTCCCGGCGGCCAACGCCGCCGGGCACTCACCAAGCGCCTCCTGTTGCTCCCGGAAATCAGCGGCATCGTGCTGCTGGTCCTGGTCACGGTCGGCTTCGCGATCGTCGCACCTGCGTTCCTGTCGATGCGCAGTGTAGTGAATATTCTCAACATCATGCCGGAGCTTGGTCTGGTCGCGCTCGGGACGACTATTTTGATCATCGCCGGGGAGTTCGATCTCTCGGTGGGTTCGGTCTTCGCACTGGTGCCGATGGTGATGCTTTGGCTCGTTAATCTTGGCGTGCCGCCGGCCGCTGCGATGGCGCTGTCACTGATGGTCGGCATGGCGATCGGCGCAGCCAACGGCTACATCACCCTTCACTTTGCAATACCGTCGTTCATCACCACGCTGGGCATGCTCTTCATTGCGCGGAGCCTCGCGGTGATCTTGTCAAATCTTGCGCCGCCGGCTTTCCCGCCGGGTATGCCGGTTGATTTTCTGGTAGCGCGGATCGACCGGGTTCAGGTGTCGGTGATCTGGCTATTGGTGATCTGCGCCATCGCCGCGGTGATCCTGCATCGCACCAAAATCGGCAACTGGATCTATGCGACCGGGGGTGCTCAGCAGGCCGCGCGCGACATGGGCATCAATACGCGCGCGGTTAAGCTCTCCTGCTTCGCGGCCTGCTCGCTGCTGGCCGGCTTCGCGGGCATGATCCAAACCTTCCGCATGCAGGCGCCGATGGCCAGCGCCGGAGACGGCATCGAATTGCAGGCAATCGCTGGTGCGGTCATTGGCGGGACGGCCCTGACGGGCGGCGTCGGCTCGGTGCTTGGCGCCTTGCTTGGCACGATCCTGCTGCGGGTGATCGATACCGGCATGACGATGTCGCGAGTCGACGCCAACTGGTTCCAACTGGCCATCGGCGTGCTCACGGTGTTGTCCGTGGTGGTGAACGTTGTCATTCGCGGCCGCGCCGCAAGGATGCGGGCATGAGCGATCTTCCATTTCTCCGCTGCGAGAACCTGCAAAAATGGTACGGTGGTGTCCATGCGCTGAAGGATGTGACGCTGGAGTTCGGTCGCGGCGCCGAGGTCGTCGGCCTTCTCGGTGACAATGGCGCTGGAAAATCAACCCTCATCAAGATTCTCTCTGGCGCCCATCGGCCGGACACCGGCCGTATCCTGATTGACGGCACCCCGGCCCGGATCAGATCGCCGCGTGACTCAATGAACTTGGGCATCGAGACTATCTATCAGTACACCGCGATGGCGCCGCAGATGAGTATCGCCCGAAACATCTTCATCGGCCGCGAACCGATGCGGTTCAACTGGCTAGGCCCGCTCGGACTGCTCGACCGTAAGATGATGAACCGCGTTGCCCTTCAGGCTCTGCGCGACGTCGATTTGCATCTGCGCTCCGCTGACACGCCGGTCGAGGAGTTGTCGGGCGGCGAGCGACAGGGCGTGGCCATCGCACGGGCCATGCATTTCAGGTCGAAAATGCTGATTCTTGACGAGCCGACGAATCATCTTTCGCTCAAGGAGACGACAAAGGTGCTCGACTATGTCTCGGCGCTCCGCGCCCAGGGGGTGAGCAGCATCTTCATCTCGCACAACCTGCATCACATATATCCGATCGCCGACCGCATGATCGTCATGGCACGGGGTGCCGTGGTTGCCGAACTCAATCGTGGCGACCTGACGATTGAG
>CAIYTE010000114.1 GCA_903929045.1 uncultured Hyphomicrobiales bacterium | reverse complement strand
CGGCCGCGACCTCGCCGCGCGCGGCGAGCGGCGTCACTTGCGCCCACAGGGTCGTCACGAAGTCATAGAGACGCGTGACGCCGCCCGTGCCGTCGTCGTTCTCGGCCGGCGCTTCCAGCACCAGCCGGCGATTGAGGTTACGGGGTGCCGTCATAGCGACAACATCCGGTAGGGTGCGATCAGCGCGGCAACGGTCGTCGGCAGCACGGTGACCGTGCCGAGCGCCGCGAGCCCCCGGTTCTCGTACCAATGCGCCGTCAGCAGCCGCACCGCCTGCCGCAAAGGCTCGGGCACATCGGCGGCGGCATCGCCGTAACCGACGGCGACATCGAGCTCGATCCCGGCGGCAAGACGCCCCGGCATCGGCATGGCCCAGGGCGCGAAGGCCAACACCGACGCACTCACATCCGGCACGAAGTTCTGCACATCGACCGTATGTGCCGCGCCGTTGACGTCGAACACGCGCGCCGCGTTGAGTTCCTGCAGCGGCCCCGGCACCACCGGCACCCGGCCGTCCTCCGGCCACGCATCCAGCGACAGCCGCCAATGCTGCGTCACCAGCGCACGCCGCGTCTGCGTCTCGACGTGAATGCGCGAGGCCGACACCAGCGCCGCGATCACGTCGTCATCGTCGCTGTGTTCGACCCGCAGAAAAGCCTTGGCCTCGCCAAGCGAAACCGGCTCGACCGCGGGCGCGGTCAATAGTATGGCACTCATATGTCGACCTCGCTCATGACCCGCATCCTCTCCGCTCTCATTGTTGTTCTGCTCTCCGCCCCCGCGCTGGCCGTCACCGGCAATGCGCCGCCGGCCACCGGCTGGGCGGCGCGGCCGATCGTCATGATCGTGGATCCGCAGGGCGACCTGTGCACCGGCACGGCGCTGGCGCCGGACCTAGTGCTGACAGCGGCGCATTGCGTCACGCGGCCGGTCCGATACGAAGCGAAGGCGTTTCAAACCGGCGCGGCGATCAAGGTGGCCTCGGTCGTCCGCCATCCCGGATTCAATTTCGCCAATTACGCCGCGAGCCGCGCCACCGCCGACGTCGCGCTCGTGAAACTGGCCTCGCCCCTGCCCGACATTGTCGTGCCGGCAAGCTTGGCGGCGGCGCGGCGTGTCGCGGTCGGCGACAGGATTACGATTGCCGGCTTCGGCGTCACCGCCGCCCGCACCGATCTTGGTCTCGGCGTGCCGCGTGCGGCAACGCTGGTCGTCACCGGCAAGCCGGGATCATTGCAAATCCGCTTGTTCGATGATGCGACGCGCAACAAGCGCACCGGTCTCGGCGCCTGCGTCGGCGATAGCGGCGGCCCTGCCTTCGACGGCGAAGGCCCGCTCGTCATCGGCGTCATCAGTTGGACCACCGCCGCAGGCGATGAAGACGGTTGCGGCGGCCTCACCGGCATCACGCCGCTGTTGAACTACCGCGCGTGGATCATCGACGCGGCGAAGAAGCTGGGCGTTACGGTCGCGCCGTAACGCTCACGGCATCACGCGCCCGGTCCGCGCCAGGTTGCTTTCCATCTCGGCCTCGAGTTCGGGAAAACGCTTCACGGCCTCGTCGACCAGGGCGGTGTGAATGCCGTCGATGGCCATCGCAATCTGCCGCAGGAAGAACTTGTAGTCGTCCGGATTGCAACGCTCTTTCAACGGCGCAATCAGCGTCTCCAGTTCTCGGCCGCTGCTGAAAGCGGCCCGGATGATTTCTCGTGCAATGTCCTTGTCCATGATGCCCCCGCTTCACAGATCTAATCGACACTGATCGTCACTTTATCCGGCCACTTCGGATGGCTGTACCAGATTTTGACCTTCGTTTTTGGGTTGGCAACGTCGACGCTCAAGAGGCGCTCGATTTCAACACCGGAGATAATGACAATACGGCTTGGCGTTTCGAGCTCGCCTTCAAACACCAATAAAAGACCAGGTTCCAGCTCACTTGATTGCCCGATGACGATCTCCGTCGGACCATCAACTTCCGGAAGGCACGCGAATGCAATGCATGACGCCGTCGTCCATATCATGGCTCCGCGTATTGGCTCGGGAGGAATGCCGCCCTTGCTATCTTCAAGAAACAGAAGTGAATTCAATGGGGCCAGATTGATTTTCTGCATCGCCTATCGTCCATACTTTAAACGCGTGACGAATCCGCCTTGCCTCGCGCTGCAGGTTGCGCATTGCGGGAGTATAATTTGCTCAGAGCGTTGGTTTAGGGCAGATGGATCTTGGTGGTCGCGAATAAAATTTCCTGACCGAGTACCTGGATCTAAGATACCACACGTATTACAACCAAACTTCTTTCCATTTTCGTTATTTTTATCAATTTCTTCTTGAGTATAACTTCGTCCGGGCCCCCGCGCCGGAATGGAATCCACCGCATATCGTCCAGGGCCAATACCCATATCCTGTAACTCACGAGTCCGATCTTGCGCCTGCCGAAGATCGTTTTGTCGAGCAGCTATATAGCCTTCAATGGAATCGTAAAGTTCAGCTTGCGGCTTCCAACGTGGATCAAGCTCCTGTACGCGACTGATGGCGTCGCGTGCCTGCGCTTCAACGACGGTTAGGCGAGCAGCCTGTCCGGGTGTCGGCACCACCCTGTTGCCGTTGATCGTAACAGCGGTGACCGGCGGTGTTGTTCGGTTCTGGGCATATTGAGCGCCAGGTTTCCAATCGTTCTCGGGCGTTGCATCAGAGATAACGCGCGGATCGTTTAATCCAATTGGCTTTGCAACGACATCGCGAGGACGGGTGTCGCCACCACCCTCATCCTCCCACCTTCCCAATTCGTCCCGCAACTGATCCGGCCGATACTTCCGCTCATAGAGCGCGAAGGGATGGTCCTTCGCATCAGCCGGTCGCACGAAGCGGCGCCAGTCGGGGCGGATGAAGCGATGCGCGTCGTGGCGCATCCAGCGCTTGAGCTCATGCTCAAGCACGGCGTCTTTGATCTGAGCCATGAGCGTCTTCAATTTGTGAGAATTTGAACAGAGGCGGAAACCGTCTCTGCGAGTTCCACCGGGAGCAACCGCGCACTCAGCCCTTTACCGGCGGCAAAACCGCCGCCGTTTACGAGCGCTTAACCCTACTGCCTGCATAGTTTTTGAAAGCGAGCGGCCCGTGGGCCGCCTTTGAGCCGGACCCTGTGCAGGTAGCGTAACCGCGTATGACGGACATAGCGTTTGACGCCGTCAGATCGTCCGGCGGCAGAAACTCCCTCCGATTCAGTTTGGCCCCGGTGCTGCGCAGCGCCGCGCACGGCCTCGGCGCGATCGCCGCCGTCGGCATTGTCGGCATCACCGCGCTCGGCGGCGCCGCCTGGATGGTCAGTGCCACCATCGGCGGCCGTCCGCACACCCAGCTTTATGAACAGTCAGGCCCGCGCCGCCTCGCCGTTGCCGAACGCGACTTCGTCATGGCCGCCAAGCCCGATGCGAAACGGCTGATCGCCGAAGTTCTCGCCCAGAACGAGCGCGCCACGCCGGCGCTGATCGATCCGCCGCTCGTGGTCGCGCGCGTCGAGGTCATGCCGCTGCCGCCGCGCCGTCCGAACATTCCGCAGCCGCAGGCCGCCCCGCCCGTTCAACAAGTGGCGCAAGCGGCACCGCAGGCCGCACCGCAAAAGACACCGGACGTGGCGCCGAAGGTGACGCCGCCAGCACCAGCGCATCTGGCCCTGGCGAAGCCGGCCGCCTCGCCGATCGTCGAAAAGCCGCAGCGTCAGGCTTCCTTGCCGGCCGCGCCCGATGTCCCGAGCAAGACCGCGGTCTATGACATCTCCGCGCGCACCGTGTTCCTGCCGAACGGCCGGAAGCTCGAGGCGCATTCCGGCATCGGCGAGAAAATGGACGATCCACGCTTCGCCAATGTGCGCATGCGCGGCGTCACCCCGCCGAACGTCTACGATCTCAAACTGCGCGAGGCGCTGTTTCACGGCGTGCGCGCCATCCGCCTGACGCCGACCAACGAGAGCGCCATGTTCGGCCGCGACGGCATCCTGGCGCACACCTACATGCTGGGGCCGAGCGGCCAGTCTAACGGCTGCGTGTCGTTCAAGGACTACGATAAATTCCTGCAGGCCTTCCTCGCCGGTGAGGTCGACCGCATCGTCGTCGTGCCGAGCCTCGGCAACACGCCGTATCAGGTCGTCAGCGCGCGCCACCGCCGCGACGTCAAATACGCCGCCGCCCAGTAGCATTCCGCTAACCATGTTTCGGAACCCGCGTTTAAGCCAAAGGGCTTAAGCGAAGGGGTTATGAGTACTGCGTCCATTGCCTTGTCAGGCATGCTGGCGGCCCAGACCCGTCTCGAGGTCGCCGCCGAAAACATCGCCAACGCCTCGACGGCCGGCGCCATTCCCGGCTCCGACGCGCCCGCCGGTTCGCCCGCGCCGGCAACGCCCCGACGCGTCGACACCATCGAACTTTCCGGCGGCGGCACCAAGGCGGTCATCAGCAATGTCTCGCCGGCCTATACGAAAGCGCACGACCCGTCGGCGCCCTATGCCAACAGCAACGGCGACGTCGCCCAGCCGAACATCGATCTCGGCACCGAAATCGGCAACGCCATGGATGCGCGCACCCAGTTCGCCGCCAATGCAGCGGTCATGAAGATTTCCGACCGGATGATGCAGGATCTGATCGACATCATGAACGACGACGGCCGCCGCTACCGCCGGACGGATATTTACACCTGAGTGGATCGCCCGGCCGGGCCGGGCGATCCGTTCGCAAATCCCGAGGAGACGATGGAAACGTTGCGGCTCACGCGGAAACATTTTCCGAAAATGATTTTGT
>CAIYTE010000113.1 GCA_903929045.1 uncultured Hyphomicrobiales bacterium | reverse complement strand
CGCCTATTCGAAGACGAACAAGGTGTCGTGCGGCAGCCAGTCGCCGCCGCAGATGGAATATCTCAAGCGCACGACCAAGGCCGAATTCACCGTCGCGCCGTACAAGGGCTCGTCGCTGATCGTCAACGATCTCGTCGGCGGCAATATCGACATCGGCCTCGCGCCGTATTCCGATATCGCGCAGCAACTGCACGCCGGCAACCTCAAGGTCATCTTCACCAACGGCCCCAAGCGCGTGCGGCAATTGCCGAACGTGCAGGCGGTCGGCGAGAAATTCCCCGGCTTCTATTTCTGGAGCTGGTACGGCATCGCCGCGCCGGCCAAGACGCCGGAGCCGATCGTGCAGAAACTGCGCAAGGAACTGGTCGACGTCGCCAAGTCGCCGGACTTCCTGGGCTTCCTCGACAAGCTGGGGCTGGCGCCGGCCGACAACCCTGACAAGTTCGGTGAGGTCATCAACAACGAAGTCGCGCAATGGAAGCGGCTGGTGGCGGAACTGCAGCTGCCTCAACTTTAAGGGGTTTCTATCGCCGTCATGCCCGGCCTTGTGCCGGGCATCCACGTCTTACACATTGTAGGATGACGCTAACGCGTGGATGGCCGGGACAAGCCCGGCCATGACGACGAGAGTGAGGCCATATGCCCGGTATCGACCCATCCCGCGAGTTCGTGCCGCTCAAGATCGCGGTGCTGACCGTTTCCGACACGCGTGAGCTGGCCAACGACAAGTCGGGCAATACGCTCGCCGAGCGCATTCGCGCCGCCGGTCACACCTTGGCGGAACGGGCCATCGTCAAGGACGAGGTCGAGGCCATCCGCACACAGGTGAAAGCCTGGATCGGCGACAAAGCCATCGATGTGGTGATTACCACTGGCGGTACCGGCTTCACCGGCCGCGACGTCACGCCGGAAGCCGTCGAGCCTTTGTTCGAAAAGCGCATGGATGCGTTCGCCATGATGTTCCTGCTCGTCAGCGAGCGGAAAATCGGCACGTCCGCAATTCAGACGCGCGCCATCGGCGGCACGGCGAATTCGACCTTCATCTTCTGCCTGCCGGGTTCGCCCGGCGCCTGCAAGGACGCCTGGGACGACATCCTCGCGCACCAGCTCGATTATCGCTTCCGGCCGTGCAACTTCGTCGAGATCCTGCCGCGGCTCGACGAACATATGCGCCGGCCGAAGGCCAAGGGCGCGACGGCGTAAGACGTCATTCCGGACGCCGCGAAGCGGCGATCCGGAATCCAGCGATGACAACGCGTCTGGATTCCGGGTTCGCGCTAGCGCGCGCCCCGGAATGACATTCTCCTACCCAATCGTGCTCACCAAGCCGCCGTCGACGCGCAACGCCGCGCCGGTGGTGGCGGAAGCCTGCTGCGAGCAGACATAGACCACCATGTTGGCGACTTCGTCGGGGCTGGCGAGGCGCCGCAGCAGCGACGACGGCCGGTGGCGGATGAAGAATTCCTTTTCCATCTCGGCGTTCGACACGCCAGCATCTTTCGCCAGCTTGCCGAAAAAGTCCTGCACGCCTTCCGACCGCGTCGGGCCGGGCAGCACCGAATTCACCGTGATGCCGGTGCCGGCGACCGTCGCCGCCAGTCCGCGCGACACCGCAAGCTGCGCCGTCTTGGTCATGCCGTAGTGAACCATTTCCGGCGGAATATTCAGGCCTGACTCCGACGAGATGAAAACGATGCGGCCCCAGTCCTTCTTGCGCATGCCGCCGAGATAGGCGCGCGACAGGCGGATGCCGCTCATGACATTGGTTTCGAAGAAGCGCTGCCAGTCTTCGTCGGGAGTGTCCTCGAACGGTTTGGGTTCGAAGATGCCGAGATTGTTCACCAGAATGTCGGTCTCCGGCACCTTGCCGATGAAAGCCGCGACGCCTTCCGCGGTGGCGAGGTCGGCGGCGATGCCTTCGATCTTCGCGCCCGGAAAGGCAGCGCTCAGCTTGTCGGTCGCGGCTTTCACCGACTTCTCGCTGCGGCCGTTGATGACGACATGGGCGCCGGCTTCGGCCAGGCCCTTGGCGATGGCAAAGCCGATGCCCAGGGTCGAACCGGTGACCACGGCGCGTTTGTTCTTCAAATCGATGTTCATGGAAAACTCTCGGAGGATTGCGTACCGACATCAGGTGGGCGATCCCCTGAGCTCCCGCAAGGGTCCATCCACCGCTCATTCCCGCGAAAGCGGGAATCCAGGGCGGCAAATACCGGAGTTTTGGGCTCCTGGGTCCCCACTTTCACGGGGCCGAGCGGTAAAAAATCGGCCTACCCAATTAACAAACTTGAGACATGTCGCGCGTTGCGCCGCGCGCCGCAGCCGCACTCCTTCCAGCTTGTAGTGATCGAGCAGCGCCGGTGTGAGCCGCCGCGGGCTCACAGCGTCATGTCCCAGAACTCGGCGACGACATCCTGGCCCCAGGTGTGGCGCTTCTCGCTCGAGGTGAGGGTGAAGCCCGCTTTCTCATAACAATGACGCGCGGCGGTGAGGATGCTGTGCGTCCACAACGTGATCTTCGTGTAGCCGGCCGCGCGCGCGAATTTCACACACTCGTCAGTCAGGCGCGTGCCGAGACCGAGGCCGCGGCCTTTCGGGTCGACCAGCAGCAGACGAATGCGCGCGGTGCCGGGCTCCTTGTCTTTCACCAGCATGACGCAACCGGCGTTCTCGCCGTTCACCTCGGCGATCCAGCAGCGCTCCCACTTCGGATCGTAGTTGTTGACGTAGTCGGCGACGATCTGCGCGCAGAGCCCTTCGAACGGATCACCCCAGCCGTATTCCTCTGCGTAGATTTCGGCGTGCCGCGACACGATCCAGCCGAAGTCGCCGTGCTTCGGGTCGTGCAGCACGATCGACGGCGGCTCCTGTTTGGTTTCACCGCCGAGCAAGTGTTCGATCGTCGCCATCGCTTGCGTCAGTTTGGTCTGATCCGCAGGCTTGAGTGTGGCGAGCATGGCGGCGACATTGTCCTGCGAGCGCTTTTCATACGGGGCGTAGGTCTTCGCGCCCTTGGCGGTCAAAGCGAGATGGCTTTGCCGCGCATCGTCGGGCGAGGCCCTGCGCGAGATCAGCCCGGCCTTCTCAAAATTGCGCAGCACGCGCGACAGATAACCGGCGTCGAGGTCGAGCGCGCGGCCGATGTCGGTCGCGGTGCGCGCGCCAGTCTTTTCGGATTGGGCGATCTCGTACAGCACGCGCATTTCGGCGAGCGAATAGGGGCTGCCGAGATAGGTCCGGCGCAGCACGCCGATCTGGCGCGTGTAGAAGCGATTGAATCGGCGCACCGCGCTGATGCGGTGGCCCTTGGTACCGGTGTTTTTCATGACCGGGGAAGGGTGAGACACTTAGTTGACTGAGTCAAGTATATGAATTGGGCTCTTACACCTCATCCTGAGGAGCCCGCCGAAGGCGGGCGTCTCGAAGGATGAAGGGCCGTGATGCGGATGTACCTCGGCTCTCATCCTTCGAGACGCGCCAAGAGGCGCTCCTCAGGATGAGGATTGAGAGGGCGAGGATGAGGTCAGGAACCGCGCGCGGTGCCGGCGCCGATCGGCAGCATGGCGATGCGGCGGCGGCCAATGGTTTTCAGCAGCGCCGCCTCGGCGCCCGCCGTGGAGGCGTGACCGCCGACTTCATCGTAGAAGCGCCGCGCGATCAGCAGGCCTTGTTCGGGCCGCGCGCCGCCGCCGAACATGACACGGAGCAGGGCGGCCAGTTCCGACAAACGCGGGTGCAGCATGTCGCCGGCGCCGGGCGGGCGAAACACCGCGGCGCGCATCGGCACGTCGAGGCGGTCGATGGTTTCCATGAAGCGGTCGGCGGTCTGGATCCAGCCCGGCTCGGGCACACAGCCGGCGCGCAGGAACATCAGCCACGGCGTCTTGGTGGTCAGCGCCGCCGCCTTGAGCCGCGCACCCACGGGGTCGCCAGAGGCGATGAAGCGGCACCCGGCAATGTCGGCGACTTCGGCGGTGGCGTCGGTCGAGCCGCCATCGGCGATGATCGCTTCGCCAAGGAGCCCCGTGGTCGCGCCGGGCACGAGCGCGGCCAAGGTCGGCACCAGCGCCCGTTCGGAATTGTGGGTGGCTATGATCGCGCTCAGCATCGAGAAAATCGCGGCACAAACCGCCCCGGTGAATCGCGGCACCATATCACGCGGCGTCGATATGGCTCGCTTCGAGGGGCTGCCGCGCCGCCCAAATTCTGGGCGGCGCTCCAACGAAAAAGGCCGCCCGGAGGCGGCCTTCCAAATCCGCGATGTGCGGCGTCTAGAAGTGGTAATTGATGCCGATGCGGGCCATCTGGTCCGTCAGCTTGCCGCTTGCGGTGACACCGGCGAGCGTCAGCGTGGTCGTACCTGCGTCGATGTAGAGATATTCGGCCTTCACGCTCCAGCGCGGCATGAACATCCATTCGACGCCGCCACCGGCCGTCCAGCCTGTCTTGGTAGTTTCGGTGCTGACCGTCGCGCCCAGCGCGCTGATGCTGGCCTTGAAGTTCGTGAAGGCCACGCCGCCGGTGCCGTAGATCATGAAGCTGTCGAAGGCGTAGCCGACACGGCCACGGACCGTTCCGAAATACGGGATTTTTTCTTCACCGGTGAAGGCGATGCCGCCGACGGTCGCGCTCTCGCTGCGCTTCTGCGCCGAGTACTGGATGTCGGCTTCGGCGCCGAGGACGAACGAACTGATCTGCCAGTTGTAGCCAAGCTGCGCGCCGCCCAGAAAACCCTTCATCTTGTCGGTGCCGAGACCGTTGTCGAACGCGGCCCAGCCGTAGCCGCCGTTCACGCCGGCGTAGAAGCCGCTCCAGACCGGCGCGTAGCTCACCGGGCTCGGTGTGTAGGGAATGCTTCTACGCGAGAGGTCGGCGCCGCTGGCCGCCGAAACTGTCATCGCCGTCAGAAGTGCCGTGATCGCAAGTGTTTGGCGCATGGTGGCCCCCATTGAATAAGTCGAATCGTATCGAGCCACGGTAGGGCGGCATGGTTAACGACTTACAACTGGGTGCTGTGGAACTCCTACCGGGCCACCACGTTGCCACTACATGCTGTGGCGAAACGCTTCCCCCGCTACGATATGACCGGCGTCATCGTTAACGGTAAAAGCCTCAGTTTTGTTCTTGTTATGTTCACATCCTCACACTAGGTTATGGCCATGGCTCGAAACACTTCAGCCCTCAAACGCCCGCCGGTCCAGGAGCTGCCCTCCAGGCCGGCGGGCGAATATGTCGAGGACCTCACCGGCATTCTGGGGGTCGCGGTCGACTATGAGCGCCGCCGCGGACGCGGCGCGCAGAGCAACGGCTCCGGACGCTACGAGCCGCTGGCGCGCGTCGCCTTCGACGACGGCTGGCGCACGCTCGACGAACTGCCCGCATTCAAGACGACGGTGCAGACCGACGCCACGCGCAAGATCATCACCCGCAACGAGTCGCCGGACATCGGCTTCGACCGCTCGATCAATCCCTATCGCGGTTGCGAGCACGGCTGCGTCTACTGCTTTGCGCGGCCGACACACGCTTATCTCGGTCTGTCGCCGGGTTTGGATTTCGAGTCCAAGCTATTCGTGAAGCCGGAAGCGGCCGAACTGCTCGAAAAAGAACTGTCGTCGCCGAATTACACACCGAAGGTGATCGCGATCGGTACCAACACCGATCCGTATCAGCCGATCGAGCGCAAATATCAGGTGATGCGCCGCATTCTCGAAGTGCTGGACCGCGCCGGTCATCCGGTCGGCATTGTCACCAAGTCGGCTTTGGTGCTGCGCGACCTCGATATTCTGGCGCGAATGGCGGAGCGCAATCTCGCCAAGGTCGCTTTGTCGGTGACGACGTTGGACGCCGACCTCGCGCGCCGCATGGAGCCGCGCGCGGCAACGCCGATGCGCCGGCTGGAAACGTTGCGCCGCTTGAGCCAGGCCGGTGTGCCGACCACCGTCATGGTCGCGCCCGTGATCCCGGCGCTCAATGACAGCGAGATCGAACGCATTCTCGACGCCGCGCAGGCCGCGGGCGTTAAGGAAGCGGGCTACGTCCTGTTGCGCCTGCCGTTGGAAGTGCGCGACCTGTTCAACGAATGGCTCAAGGCGAATTATCCGGACCGTGCGCAGCATGTCTTCAAGCTGATCCGCGACATGCGCGGCGGCAAGGATTACGACGCAGAGTGGGGCAAGCGCATGAAGGGCACCGGACCCTACGCCTGGATGCTCGGCCGCCGTTTCGAAATCGCCTGCGAAAAGCTGGGCCTTAACGTCGCCAAGAAGCAACTGACGACCGAACATTTCCGCGCGCCGAAGCCGGACGATGCGCAGATGAG
The DNA here is from genome assembly GCA_903929045.1 of uncultured Hyphomicrobiales bacterium. Lineage (GTDB taxonomy): Bacteria > Pseudomonadota > Alphaproteobacteria > Rhizobiales > Xanthobacteraceae > Pseudolabrys. The sequence goes on along the minus strand of CAIYTE010000113.1, from coordinate 48,253 downwards.
TTTGTTCTGAGCCAAAGAGTTTTTCCGACAATGAACGAGCCGCAGCCCATTCTGTCGCTGGTGACGCTTGGCGTCACCGATCTCGCAAAAAGCACCCGCTTTTATGAAGCGCTCGGCTTTGTCCGCAAGGCGAAAGACAACGACGGCGTCGCCTTCTTTCAGGCCGGCGTTTGTACCTTGGCGTTGTTTCCGTCCGCCGAGCTCGCCAAGGACGCCACGATTACGTCTCCCGACAAGCCGGGAAATTTCCGCGGCGTCAGTCTGGCGTGGAATTGCACGTCGGAAGCCGACGTCGATGCCGCGTTCAAGCGCGCCAAGGCCGTCGGCGCGACGATCGTCAAGCCGCCGGAGAAAGTGTTCTGGGGCGGCTATTCCGGATACTTCGCCGATCCCGACAAGCATCTCTGGGAAGTCGCGCACAATCCGCTGTTTCCCCTCGATGATGCCGGGCGCCTGACCTTACCGGACTGACGTTAGTTACTCCGCGTTGCCGATGCGGCGCGCCACCCACGGCACCACGATCTGCTCGAAGATCCTGCCGTCGGACCACTCCGCCGAGCGTCCCATATGCGCGCCGGCCGGATTGACCCAGGCTTCTTTCGGCGAACCGTTGTGCAGCAGGATGTCGAGATCGGCGATCGGCACCTGCGTGTCGTTGTCGCCGTTCACCAAAAGCGTCGGCGCCGACGGCTTCTTGATCGTGCCGTCGGTCTTCATCGACAGCCTCGGGCCGTAGGCCAGGAAGTCGTCGAGCGTCGAGACGCCGTAGACGGCGGCACGCGCGGCGAACAGATCGAACAGATATTCGCGGGTGCCGAGCGCCTTCTTCTGCCATTCCGGCGTGAAATATTCGTGGATCGGGCCGCCTTGCACGACGACGCCTTTCAGGCGTTCGCGTTCGGTGACGGCGAGGCGCGCTGCCCAGTGTCCGCTCCAGCTATTGCCCTGAATGACGACGCGCTTGGCATCGAGTTCGGGTCGCGTCGCGAGATAGTCGAGCGCCTTCGAATACATACGCTCGGCGCCGGTATCGATCTTGATCGGCGCCTGTCCGGTGCCGACCATGTCGAGCGCGAACACCGCGATGCCGCGCTTGAGGTAAGCGTCGCTGCGCTCGATGCTTTCTTCCTTGCGGCTGTCGAGCGCGCTGATGGTGACGACGAACGGGGCGGGGCGGCCTTCCTTCGGCACGCGGAGATAGCCGACGATCTCCTTGCCTTCGAAGGGAATGCGCACGGTTTCGATCGAGGCGTCGTAGAGGCGCAGATAGTCCTGGAAGACTGCGAGAGAGGTTTCGTAGGCCTTCACCTTGCCCGGCGAGTTGGTCACCGGCCATTTGGCGAACGAGTAATAGCGCCAGGACTGGCGATAGTCGGCCATCGCATTGGCCTTCTGGCCGGCAGCTTCCTCCGCTTTGGCTTGCGCGGCGTAGCGCTCGCCGATCGAACTCCACGCCGCGGCCCAGTCGTCGGGGGCGAGCGAGTTGATCTTCGCCAACGCTTCGCGGGTGTCGTCGGCCTTCAGGCCGGTGAGGGGATAGACGTTGCGGTCGGCGCGCGACTGCGTTTCGGCCTTCAATTCGTCGAGCGTGCGGGCCGGCGCGATCTGCGCCTGCGCCGTCGTTGCGGCAACAAAAAGCGCGGCGGCCGCAATGAGGCTGCGGAATGCGATCATGATGTTTCTCCCCGGGACGGTTTTTTATATTTGCCGCCAGCTTAGGAGAGTTTCGCGGCCTCGTCTCGTGTTCCGCGCGGCGATTTCCCCCGGATCATCCACATCCGCCGCTGCGGGAATTGACTTCGATTGAGTCCCGCGCACTGGATGGCCTTATGGCTGCCAAACCGAAACCAAAAGCCGGCAAAGGCTTGCCGCTGAGGGAACCGCCGCTGCGCCCGACCTTCCGGCGCGAGCGCCGCGCGCTCAACAGCGGCCTGTTCCCGGTTGCCGGTTGCGACGAGGCGGGCCGGGGGCCTTTGGCCGGACCGGTCGTCGCCGCGGCGGTCATTCTCGATCCGGCGCGCATTCCGCGCGGCCTCAACGATTCCAAAAAACTCTGCGCCGAAGACCGCGAGGAGCTCTACGCAAAAATCTGCGCCACCGCGCATGTCTCGATCACGATTGCCTCGATCGAGCGCATCGATCGCGACAACATCCTGCGCGCCTCGCTGTGGGCGCTAGCGCGTTCGGTGCGGACGCTGCCGGTGCGGCCGAAGTTGGTTTTCGTCGACGGCAACATGAAGATCGATTGCGGCTGCGATTGCGAGGCGGTGGTGTCGGGCGATGCGCTGGTCAATTCGATTGCCGCGGCGTCGATTGTTGCCAAGGTGACGCGCGACCGGCTGATGAAGCGGCTCGCGCTGCAGCATCCAGGCTACGGCTTCGAGCGGCATATGGGCTATGGGGTGCCGGAACATGCCGCGGCGCTGGCGCGGCTGGGGCCGACCATCCATCACCGCCGCTCCTTCGCGCCGGTGGCGGCGCGCTGGGCAGCGATTGAGGGCATATCGGACGTGGCCGTCATCAAACCGGCCGCGTTGTTGCCTCTTTAGCCCCTGTTCTCTATCTCCTTTCCTATCCCTCCCCCGAAGGGGGAGGGTGGCCGCGAGCAAATTGCGAGCGGGCGGGTGGGGGATTAATACGATGCAGATCAATGACCCCACCCCGCTCGCCTTCACTTCGTTTCGGCGCGCGACCCTCCCCTTTCAGGGGAGGGATTAAGAAAACCCAATGCATTACGTCTCCCTGATTATCGAATTCCTGCGCGGCCGCCCGGTGGTGGTGTTCTGGACCGTGGCGCTGACGCAAGCCGCGATCTGGACGCTGATCCCGGCGCTGTTCTATTCGGCGCCGCCCGGCGATGTGCCGCTGCTCCTGGCCATCGGCCGCGAATTCGTGCTCGGCAGCTATCTCGGGCCGCCGCTTGCCTTCTGGCTGGGCGAGATCGCCTTCCGGCTGCTCGGCATTTTCGGCCTCTATCTGCTGGCGCAAGCCTGCATCGTCACCGCGTACTGGGCGGTGTTCAAACTCGGCTCGGCCATCGTCGGCACGCGGCATGCGGTGCTCGGCGTGCTGCTGATGCTCGGCATCGCCGCCTTCACCGTGCCGAGCCCGGACTTCGGACCCGCCGTGCTCGCCGCGCCGCTCTGGGCGCTATCCCTGCTGCACTACTGGCGCGCCGTCGGCGAAGGCAAACGCGGTTCGTGGTTCATGCTGGCGCTGTTTCTCGGCCTGCTGATGCTGGCGAACTATGTCGGCGTCATTCTGATCGTGCTGATGGTGCTCTTCACCTTTGCCACGCCGCGCGGACGGCAGGCGCTGCGCGATCCCGAGCCGTGGCTTGCGGTGCTGCTTTTTATCTTCGTCGTTTTTCCGCACGCTGCGTGGCTGCAGACCGGATACGCGCTGATCGTCGAAGGCTTCAATGACGGCTTGGCGTCAGCCGGCAAATTGTCGCCCGGGCTGTGGATGCTGATCGCGCTGGTGCTGAGCCATCTCGGGCTTGCCTTGCTCGCCGTGCTGGCCAGCGGCTGGCCGGGCAAGCGGCGGCGCTGGAGCGATCGCGCGCCGGAGATCACGCGCGCGCCGGTGGAAACGCTCGCGCGCATTTACGTTTATTTTTTTGCCGCCGTTCCCGCCCTGTGTGCCATCGTCTTAGCCGTCGTTATGGGCCGCCTCGGTCCGCTCGACCGTATTGCGCCGTTGGTGGTGTTATCGGGCCTTGCGGTGGTCGTCGCCGCCGGCGATCAGGTCATGCTGTTTCGCGAACGGCTGGTGTCTTCGGCCTGGGCCGGCTTGCTGATCGCGCCGCCGGCGATGGTGGTGCTTAGCCTCGTCGTGTTGCCGTGGACCTACGCCGTCGATCTCAAGATCGCGCAGCCCGCCAACGCCGAAGCGCGCTTGTTCGCCGAGAATTACCAGCGCCGCACCGGCAAGCCGCTGAACTACATCACCGGCGACATTCGTCTCGCGCCACTGGTCGCGCTCGCATCGCCGAGCCGGCCGCATGTCTATTTCCATTGGGCGCCGCAACGCAGTCCTTGGACATCGACGAGCGACATCTACAACAACGGCGGCCTGCTGGTGTGGCCCGCGACCGATAACGCCGCGACGCCGCCGGCTTCCTTGAAGATGCAGTTTCCGGCCATGGTGACGGAAGTGCAGCGCTCGTTCAGCCGGGCGGTGCAGGGCATCCTGCCGCCGATCCGCGTCGGCTGGTCGGTGATCCGCCCGCCGCAGCCGTAACCGTCATTCCGGACGCCGCGTGAGCGGCGATCCGGAATCCAGAGCCACAACATAAGTGTCTGGATTCCGGGTTCGCGGACGTCGTCCGCGCCCCGGAATGACAGAGCTAGTGATAGCTCTCGCCTTCGCGCACCTTGCCGCGGAACAGCCAGTAGATGAAGGCGACGTAGCCAAGGATGATCGGCAGCAGAAACAACGTGCCCATCAGCATGAAGATCTGGCTCGCGGGTGCGGCCGAGGTTTCCCAGACGGTCAGCGTCGGCGGCACCAGATAGGGGAAGTTTGAAATCACCAGCCCGAGGTAGCCGAGCAGGAACAGCACGATGGTGGCGAGGAAAGGCGGTACGTCGTAGCCCTTCTCGATCCAGCGCCAGATCATCAGCACGACGAGCCCGGTCACGACCGGCACCGGCCACAGGAAGTAGAAGTTCGGCAGCGAGAACCAGCGGTCGAAAATGCGGGCCTGCGATAACGGGGTCCACAGGCTGACCGCGCCCATGAAAACGACAACGGCGATGAGCAGTACCTTCGCCTGACTGCGCGCGCGCTCGGCGACCGGGCCTTCGGTCTTCATGATCAGCCAGGTCGCGCCGAGCAGTCCGTAACCGGCGACGATCGCCAGCCCGCACAGCAGCGCGAACGGCGTCGCCCATAAAAATGGCCCGCCGGCATAAGCGCCATCGACGATCGGAATGCCCTGGATCAGGCTGCCGAGGATGACGCCCTGCGCGAAGGCCGCGAGCGTCGATCCGGCGGTGAAGGCGAAGTCCCACAGCTTCTTGCTTTCCGACACGGTGCGGAATTCGAACGCGACGCCGCGAAACACAAGCGACAGCAGCATGACGATCACCGGCAGGTAGAACGCCGGCATGATGACGGCGTAGGCGCGCGGGAAGGCGACCCACAGGCCGCCGCCGCCGAGCACCAGCCAGGTCTCGTTGCCGTCCCAGAACGGCGCCACGGTGCGCATCATCTGGTCGCGTTCGCTGTGATTGCGTGCGAAGGGAAACAGAATGCCGATGCCCAGATCGAAACCGTCGAGGATGACATACATCGCCACCGCGGTGCCGATGAGGCCGGCCCAGATGAGCGGGAGATACCATTCCATGGTGCGCTCCTAGTTTTTCTGGATGGCTTCGCGGCCCGCGTCACGCGCGGCCGAGAGCGGACTGCCGCCGAAGGTCTCGGGATCTTTCGCCGCGTTGCCTTGCGGGCCCTGCGCGATGAGGCGGTTGATGTAATAGATGCCGAACGAGAACACGATGCCGTAGACGACGACGAAGAGGAACAGAGTGCTGGCAATGCTGGCGCCGGGTACGGGTGAGATCGCGTCGGCGGTTCGCAGCAGGCTGTAGACGAGCCAGGGTTGCCGTCCGCTTTCCGTGACGACCCAGCCGGCGATGACGGCGACGAAACCGATCCACCAGCTGTTCGCCATGATGTGCAGATACCAGCGCGTCTCGAACAAGGTGCCGCGCCACCATAGCAAGCCGCCGAACAAAGCCGCGGCGATCATGAAGAAGCCGATCGCGAGCATGATGCGGAAGGCGAAGAACACGGTCTTCACCGGCGGACGGTCTTTTTCCGGCACGCTGAGCAGGCCGGGGATCAGGCCATCCACCTTGTGCGTCAGGATCAGCGAGGCGCCGCGCGGGATGGACAGTTCGAAGTGATTGACGCCGGCCTTTTCATCCGGCCAGGCGAAGATGTGAAAGTCGGCCGGCTTGCTGCCGTCCCAGTTCGCTTCCATCGCCGCAATCTTGGTCGGCTGGTGCTGCAGCGTGTTGAGGCCGTGCTGATCGCCGATGAAAAGCTGCAACGGCGCCAGGATCGCGGTGAGGCCGATGGCCATGCGCAACATGGTGCGGCCCTGTTCGACGTGCTTGCCGGCGATCAGGTAGCGCGCGCCGACCGCCAGCACGACGAAGGCCGTCGTGAGGTAAGCGGCGTTGAGCATGTGCGCGAAGCGGTACGGGAAGCTTGGATTGAAGACGATAGACAGCCAGTCGAGCGGGTAGGCGACGCCGTTGCGCATTTCATAACCGACGGGAGTCTGCATCCAGCTGTTGGCGGAAAGAATCCAGAAAGCCGACATCGACGTGCCGATGGCGACGATCGCGGCGGACAGTACATAGAGCCACGGCGGCACCTTGTTGAAGCCGAACAGAAGAATGCCGAGGAACGTCGCCTCGAGGAAGAATGCGGTCAGCACTTCATAGCCGATCAGCGGCCCGACGACATTGCCGACGGTCAGAGAGAAGCGGCTCCAGTTGGTGCCGAATTCGTAGGACATGACGATGCCCGACACCACGCCCATGGCGAAGGAGACGGCGAAGATCTTGCTCCAGAACTTCATTAACAGGTGGTAGCGCTCGGTGCCGGTGCGCAGCCACAGCGCGCCCAACGTCGCCATGTAGGCGGACAGGCCGATGGTGAAGCTCGGGAAGATGATGTGAAATGTTATCGTGAAGGCGAATTGCAGGCGGGCGAGAAAGGCGGGATCGAAGTCCATCTGATGTCTCCGTGCTGCCTACCGCGGCGATCTTAGCGCGGTCTTACAAGTCTGCGCAAAGCGCCGATGTTCCGCGCCTGCTTTATATCGACGCGGTTTGTGGTTCTGTATCTATCCACAGAGCAAAAGCCGCGGGGCTGCCTTGCGCGGCGCGGAAGGACTAGGGTGCGCCGAACAGGGAGTGAAATCACAATGAGCGCCAGAAGCTTTGCCGTTTTGATCTATGTCATGACGCTGCTGTTCGGGCAGACCGCGCATGCACAAACGCAAGAGCTCAAGATTTATGGCTCGCGTGTCACCAAGGTGATCGTCGGTGAACTGGCGCCGCACATCGAGAAGCTGACGGGCCTCAAACCGGTCGTGGATGCCGACGTCGCGCAGGCGAGCAAGCGCAAGATCGAGAGCGGCGCGCCGCTGGACGTCGCCGTACTGGTCGATTTCCAGATCGACGACCTGATCAAGCAGGGCAAACTTCTCGGCGACAGCCGCATGGATCTGATGAAGTCCGGTATCGGCGTCGCGGTGAAGCGCGGCGCGCCCAAGCCGGACATCTCGACGGTCGAGGCGTTCAAGCAGACCTTGCTCAAGGCCAAGTCAATCACCTACCTCAAGGAAGGCGCCAGCACGATTCACCTGCGCAAGGTGTTCGATCAGCTCGGCATCACCGACGCCATTCTGGCGAAGACGGTGCAGACCATGACGAAATCCGTGTCCGAGTTGGTGGCCGACGGTCAGGCCGAAATCGGCCTCATCGTCACGCCGAACATCCTCTCGGTGCCCGGCGCCGAACTGGTCGGTGAGCTGCCGGACGCGATTAACAAATATGTCATGTTCACCGCTGCCATTTCGGCGCAATCGCCGAACAAGGATGCGGCGCGGAAGTTGCTTCAGTTTCTCAAGACCCCGGAAGCGACCGCGGTGATCAAGGCCAAGGGGAATGAACCCAGCTGAGCGGAAGTGAGAGCAGCGTGACCATATATTCGACGTGGCAATTCTGGGCGGTCCTGTCGGCGGTGTTCGCCGCGCTCACGGCGATTTTCGCCAAGATCGGCATCGAGAACATCAACTCGGATTTTGCGACCTTCATCCGCACCATCGTCATTCTGGTGACGCTCGGCTTTATCCTGCTGGCGACGGGGCAGTTCCAGAATCCCGGCGAGATATCGAGCCGGACCTATCTATTCCTGCTGTTGTCGGGACTGGCGACCGGTGCGTCGTGGATCTGCTATTTCCGCGCGCTCAAGATCGGCGCGGCGGCGCAGGTCGCGCCGGTTGACAAGATGTCGGTGGTGCTGGTCGCCATCTTCGGCGTGATTTTTCTCGGTGAGAAACTGACGCTGCCGAACTGGCTCGGCGTCGCCTTGATTGCCGTCGGTGCGGTGCTGGTGGCGTATCGCTAGAGCGTGTCGCGCGGTCAGTGCGTTGGCGCCGACAACGTCAGACCGAAGTAGCGCGGCGTTTCGCGCTTTTTGCCCGGCGCGAGCGGCACGATCACGTTGCTGAAGTCCGGCACGTTCGCGACCGCGCGCGGCGCCGTTTCCTTCACATCGAACTTCAGCGCCGACTTGCCGTCGAGGTCGATCGTATCGAGCGACCGCTGTGGCAGGTCGCTGCGCTGGAATTTGGTGGGATCGACAGGCTTTGCGGCGCTGTGATTGGGCGCCAGATAGGGCTGTGCCACCGCGTCATGATCGAGCAACGGCGTGGAAAGACTGGACGGAAAATTGCGGGCGTTCGACGACTGCGCGGCAGCCGCTGAAACCGACAAAATCATCGCTGCTCCAAGCCAGCAGCACTTACGCGCTAGAACCCCACCCATATCGGAACCATAGCAAAAATCGGCGCGCCGGCCAAGATCGTTGCGGATGGAACTTTAGCCGGTCAGTGCCTTTTTAATCGCCAGCATGTCGCGCCAGGCGAACCGTTTTTGCAGCGGACTGCGCAACAGAAAGGCTGGATGGAACGTGGCGATGGCTTTGATGTCGCGTTTGCCGTTGTTGAAGTCGAACCAGCGGCCGCGTGACTTGGTTATGCCTTCCTTAATGCCAAGCAGCGTCTGGGCCGACGGGCCGCCGAGGCACACGAGCAAGTCCGGATCGACGAGTTCGATTTGCCGCAGGATGAAGGGCAGGCAGATCGCGGATTCCTGCGGCGTCGGCGTGCGGTTGCCCGGCGGCCGCCACGGCACGATGTTGGCGATGTAAGCCGCTTTGCGGTCGAGGCCGATGGCGGCCAGCATCCGGTCGAGCAATTTGCCGGAGCGGCCGACGAAGGGCAGGCCTTCGATATCCTCGTCTCGGCCAGGCGCCTCGCCGACGAACATGATCTTCGACTGCGGATTGCCGTCGGCGAACACCAGACGGCTCGCGGTCGCCTTCAGCGCGCAGCCGTCGAACTTTTCGAGGATCGCGCGCAATTCTTCCAGCGACTGCGCGCTCCGGGCGGCGGCGCGCGCCGCCATCGCGGCCTCATCCGGCGCTTGCGGCGCGATGGCCGGCGCGGCGCGGCTCTGCGTCGCAGTGTCCGGAACCTGCCGGGCCGGGCGCGGCGGCGGCACAGCCGCCTCGACCGGCGCAAAACGGTCGACCGCTTCCTCGCCGACAAGCGCGTCCGCCCCGGCTTCCAGATAGAAGTCGAGTAGCTCGCGTGGCGTGTGGTCGGGGACAGGCACCATAATTGCAGCCTAACATAGTGCAGCTCGCTCGGTTCGCACAGGTCGTCCCCATAGCGGGCGCTAAACCGTTGCCGCGCTTGTGCAAAAGTGGTGAAACGGTACGGGAATCAGGAGGCGACGATGGCCGAGCTACCCGCCCGTGAGGCGATGGAATTCGATGTGGTGATTGTGGGCGCCGGGCCGGCAGGTCTGGCCGCGGCCATTCGCCTCAAGCAGATCAATGCGGACATCAACGTCGTCGTCGTCGAGAAGGGCTCCGAGGTCGGCGCGCACATTCTTTCCGGCGCGGTGATCGATCCTGTCGGCCTCGACAAGCTCTTGCCCGAATGGCGCTCGGAAGAAACGCCGATCACCACCGCCGTCACCGACGACCGTTTCTACTTCATGGGTGAGAGCGGCAGCCTGCGCCTGCCCAACATCATGATGCCGCCGCTGATGAACAATCACGGCAACTACATTGTCTCGCTCGGCAGCGTCTGCCGCTGGCTCGCCACCAAGGCGGAAGCACTCGGCGTCGAAATCTATCCGGGCTTTGCCGCCGCCGAAGTTCTCTATGACGAGAACGGCGCGGTCACCGGCATCGCCACCGGCGACATGGGCATCGGCAAGAACAAGGAGCCGAATGCCAGCTTCACCCGCGGCATGGAGTTGAAGGCGAAGTACACGTTGTTCGCCGAAGGCGCGCGCGGCAATCTGGGCAAGCAGCTCATCGCCAAATTCAATCTGGCGTCGGAGAGCGAGCCGCAGAAATTCGGCATCGGCCTGAAAGAACTGTGGCAGGTCGCACCCGACAAGCACCGCAAGGGTCTGGTGCAGCATTCGTTCGGCTGGCCGCTCGACGGCTCAACCGGCGGCGGCTCGTTCCTCTATCACTTCGACGACAATCTGGTGTCGGTCGGCTTCGTCATCCATCTCAACTACAGCAACCCGTATCTGTCGCCGTTCGATGAATTCCAGCGCTTCAAGACGCATCCGCTGATCCGCGACACCTTCGAAGGCGGCAAGCGTCTCGTCTACGGCGCGCGCGCCATCACCGAAGGCGGCTACCAGTCGGTACCGAAGCTCACATTCCCCGGTGGCGCGCTGATCGGTTGCGACGCCGGCTTCGTCAATGTGCCGCGCATCAAGGGTAGCCACAACGCGATGCTGTCCGGCATGCTGGCGGCGGAAGCCGCCGCGGCGGCGCTCAGCGCCGGCCGTCAGTATGACGAACTCACCGATTACGAGACCGGCTGGCGCGCGTCGCCCATCGGCAAAGACCTGAAGCGCGTGCGCAACGTGAAACCGTTGTGGTCGAAGCTCGGCACCCTGGTCGGCATCGTGCTCGGCGGCCTCGATATGTGGACCAACACGTTCGGCTTCTCGCTGTTCGGTACGCTCAAGCACGGCAAGCCCGACTTCAAGACGCTCAAGCCCGCCGCCGAATGCACGCCGATCGTCTATCCGCGTCCGGACGGCAAGCTGACCTTCGACAAGCTGTCCTCGGTGTTCCTGTCGAACACCAATCACGAGGAAGACCAGCCGCCGCATCTCGTCGTCAAGGACATGGCGCTGCAGAAAGCGTCCGAGCACGATGTCTTCGCCGGTCCGTCGTCGCGCTATTGCCCGGCAGGGGTCTATGAGTGGGTCGAGGAGGGCGGTGACTCGAAATACGTCATCAACGCCCAGAACTGTGTCCACTGCAAAACCTGCGACATCAAGGACCCGAATCAGAACATCACTTGGGTGCCGCCCGAGGGTTCGGGAGGACCGAACTACCCGAATATGTGATGCGAAGGCGGTGAACACGGCCACGATACCGCCACATCGAGGCTTTCAAGCTGTCTCTTAGCCGCAGCCGGGGCTGTATTACCGGGTGTTCATGTGGGTGTTCTTGCGGCACCAGCGCAAAAAGGCCATTCTCGGCACAACTTCGGTGGTTCGCGCGAATGCCGCGCCGATAGCCGCCCGATCGGAGCATCGCCAGTGACTTCCTTGAAAATTGCCCGGTGCATCGCGGGCACCGCGCTTGCTGCATTCCTGGTCAACGTGCCGGTCGAGCTTTCTGCCCAGATGCCCAATGCGCAGGAACTCAACGGGCTGACGGCCTCGGGCAGTTATCTGGCCGCCCGCCACGCCGGACGGCAGCGCGATGCCGCGATCGAGTCTGCATATTACCGCGCGGCGCTGCGCCGCGATCCAAAGAACGGCGAACTGCTCGACCGCACCTTCCTGTCGCTGGTCGTCGGCGGCGACATCACGGAAGCCGTCAAATACGCCGAGCGCGTCGCCGCGGCCGACAAGAACGACCGCGTTGCCAAGCTGGTGCTCGGCGTCAACGGCCTCAAGCTCAAGCAATATGCGCAGGCGCGCAAGGACCTGACGGCGTCGGTGCGCGGTCCGATCACCGACCTCACCGCGACGTTGCTGTCGGCCTGGTCCATGCAGGGCGCCGGCGACGGCAAGGGCGCCGTGGCCGCGATCGACAAGCTCAGCGGTCCGGATTGGTACGGCATCTTCAAGGATCTGCACGCTGGCATGATCCTCGACATTTCCAATAATGCCGCCGAAGCCGGCAAGCGTTTCGAAAAAGCCTACAAGCAGGACTCGTCGGCGCTGCGGGTCGTCGAGGCTTACGGCAGCTGGCTGTCGCGCAATCGTCCGGCCGGCGAAGCGCTCGCCGTGTATGAAGCCTTCGACAAGGTCTTGCCGCGTCACCCGCTGGTGACGGAGGCGATGGCCAAGTTGAAAGCAGGTGAAAAACTGCCGCCACTCGTCAAGGACGCGCAGGCCGGCGGTGCCGAAGCGCTGTACGGCCTCGGTGCCTCGCTCGGCCGCCGCGGCGGCGAAGATCTCGGCGTGGTCTATCTGCAACTCGCGCTGCATCTGGCGCCAAACCATCCGCTGGCGCTGCTGTCGCTCGCCGATCTCTACGAGTCGATCAAGAAGCCGGACCTCGCCATCAAGGTCTACGAGCGCATTCCGCAAAATTCGCCGCTGTATCGCAACGCCGCCATCCAGATGGCGTCGAACCTCGACTCGCTCGAGCGTTCGGACGAGGCCGAGAAACGTCTCGAAGGCCTGATCAAGTCGCATCCGGATGACTCCGAAGCGATCATGGCGCTCGGCAATATTCTGCGCGGCCACAAGAAGTTCGCCGAATGCGCCGACGTTTACTCGAAGGGCATCGCCACCATCGCGCGCCCGGAGAAGAACAACTGGGTCAGCTTCTACTTCCGCGGCATCTGCTATGAGCGTTCAAAGCAGTGGCCGAAGGCGGAAGCCGATCTCAAGAAGGCGCTCGAACTGTTTCCCGACCAGCCGCACGTGCTGAACTATCTCGGCTATTCGTGGGTCGATCAGGGCATCAACCTGGACGACGGCATGGCGATGATTAAGCGCTCTGTGCAGCAGCGTCCGGACGACGGCTATATCGTCGACTCGCTGGGCTGGGCCTATTTCCGCATCGGCAATTACGAAGAGGCCGCCAAGCAGCTCGAACGCGCCATCGAGTTGAAGCCGGAAGATCCGACCATCAACGATCATCTCGGCGACGCCTACTGGCGCATCGGCCGCACGCTGGAGGCCAATTTCCAGTGGGCGCATGCGCGCGATCTCAAGCCCGAAGCCGACGAACTGCCGAAGATCGAAGAGAAGATCAAGAACGGGCTTCCCGAAGAGACCGCGTCGCAGGCCAATAAGGGCGCGAAGAAGAGCGGCGACGGCGGCTGAAGTGATCCGTCATCCTGAGGTGCGAGCGCGTTTGCGCGCGAGCCTCGAAGGATGTCGGCCGTCGCCCTTCGAGTTCCCCGCTTCGCTTAGCCACCTCCGGGTGAGGCTGTTAGATTGGCGTTTTTCGGTTTGAGGCATTGACTGTCGTGCTGACCGAAACCGCGCCCGCCAAGATCAACCTGACACTGCGCGTGCTGGGACGCCGCGCCGACGGCTACCATGATCTCGAAAGCCTCGTGGCCTTTGCCGATCTCGCGGACAGGCTGACGCTCGCGCCGAGCGAGACGCGGGCGCTGGATGTTGCAGGGCCGTTCGGCATTGCGAGCGGCAATGTTTCGGACAATCTGGTGCTCAAGGCGGTCAATGCGCTGCGCGACCGCGTCGATGGCATCAAAGCAGGGCGCTTCACGCTGGAAAAGAATATTCCGGTCGCTGCCGGTATCGGCGGCGGTTCGGCCGACGCGGCGGCGGCGTTGCGGCTACTGGCGAGGCTCAACGCTCTTGCTCTCGATGACGCGCGTCTGATGGATGCAGCACGCGCGGTCGGCGCCGATGTGCCGGTTTGTCTCGACAGCAAAGCGCGCATCATGCGCGGCGTCGGCGAGCAATTATCTCCGGTCATCACGCTGCCGCGACTGCCGGCCGTGCTGGTCAATCCCGGCGTTGCGGTGGCAACGCGCGATGTGTTCGCCAAGCTTGTTATCCGTTCGGGTGGCGGGCCTGCCTTGACCGAGATGCCGCAGAATTTCGACGCGGCTATCGCGTTTCTCAAACAATACGGCAACGATCTCGCCGCGCCTGCGATTGAATGCGCGCCGGTGATTGCGGACGTACTGGCGGTATTGGAAGCAACAGCCGGCTGCCGGCTCGCCCGCATGTCGGGCTCGGGCGCGACCTGCTTTGCGTTGTTTGCGTCAGAATCCGAAGCGTCGGCCGCCGCTCGGGCCGTGCAGGCCCGTCATACGCGCTGGTGGGTCAAGGACGTCACGTTGAGCTAGAAAAAGCCGGCTTTGCCGGGAACCGTTGCCAGTGCCGGGATTTGCCGTTAGCAACGGCGGGACATAGGAGCGCGTCATGAAGCCGATCTGGATCGCCATTGCTGCCGTTGCCGTGACTGCGGGAGTTGCCGTCGTCGCCGCTGATTCTGCTCAGGCGAAACCGCGGAAAAAGATCGCGCGCGCCTGTGTCGACGCGCCGCAGTCTTTCACGTTCCCCGGTATCTTCTTCAATCCGGCGCCGCAGCCCAATGGCTGTTCGCCCGCGGTCTATGCCCGTGGCCGCTATGTCGGGCAGGACCCCGACCCGTTCATCCGCTCGCAGCTATTGCGCGATCCGGATACGGGCTATTCGCCGCAGAACTAATTTTCAGTTTTGAGCGCGCCTAGTGCGCGCGGGCGATGCAGAACGCGACGGTTTCTTCCAGCGCGGTTTTCATTTCCGAGTTCGGCATCAAGGCCAGCGCGTCGGTGGCGATGGCGCCGTAGTGCCGCGCGCGACCGATCGTGTCCTCGATGGCGTGATGCTTCTTCATCACCGCAATCGCCTCGTCGAGATCGCCGTCGCGAATATCGCCCTCGCTCAGGGTGCGATTCCAGAACGCGCGCTCGCTGTCCGAGCCGCGGCGATAGGACAGCACGATCGGCAACGTGATCTTTCCCTCGCGGAAATCGTCGCCGACATTTTTGCCGAGCTTGGCGGACGTGCCGCCGTAGTCGAGCGCGTCATCGACGAGCTGGAACGCGATGCCGAGATTCATGCCGTAGGACCGGCAGGCGGCCTGCACCGACTTTTCCTTCACCGCGAGCGCCGGACCAACTTCACAGGCGGCGGCGAACAGTTCGGCGGTCTTGGCGCGGATCACGGAGAGATATTCGTCTTCGTTGGTCGCGGTGTTCTTCGCCGCGCCCAACTGCATGACTTCGCCTTCGGCGATCACGGCGGCGGCGGTCGAGAGAATATCGAGACAATGCAGGCTGCCGACCTCGACCATCATCTTGAAGGCCTGCCCGAGCAGGAAATCGCCGACCAGGACGCTGGCCTCGTTACCCCACACCATGCGGGCCGCCGGCTTGCCGCGGCGCATGTCGCTTTCATCGACGACATCGTCATGCAGCAGCGTCGCCGTGTGCATGAACTCGACGGCGGCGGCTAGCTTGAGATGGCCGTCGCCCTGGTAGCCGGCGATTTTCGCCATCGCCAGGGTCAGCATCGGCCGCAGGCGCTTGCCGCCCGACGAAATCAGGTGATTGGCCACTTCCGGGATCATGGTGACGTCGGAACCGGTGCGCGCCAGGATCGTCGCGTTGACCCGTTCCATATCCGGCGCGACCAGTGCGGTCAGGCGCTCGATCGACGCGGCATGCGGATTTTCAAACGGAATTACGACAGCCAAAACGTCTCTCCCGGGCAACAAGACAGGGCGAGCATAGAAACGCTATGCTACTGCGGCAAGTCATTTAGGGGCTTGGATTTAAAGGTCATAGCCGGAATGCGGTACCGCCGTATTTCGACGCCGATGTGACCAGCGGGGGCGACGATTGGCGAAACAAGTTTCCACTACTCTGGCGCGTGGCGGCACGGGCGCGCCCGTGAACCTCGAGCGCTACAAGATCGCGGTGCTGGTGCCTTGCTACAACGAAGAAGTCGCGGTGGCCGAGGTCGTCAGAGGCTTTCGCGCGGCGCTGCCGAGCGCCACGGTTTTTGTGTTCGACAACAACTCGACCGACAACACCGTGCGGGCCGCACGTGAGGCCGGTGCCGAGGTGTTTCAGGAGCGGCACCAGGGCAAGGGCTTCGTGGTGCGCCGGATGTTCACCGACATCGAGGCCGATATTTACGTCCTCGTCGACGGCGACGCGACCTATGACGCGCCGAGCGCGCCGGCGATGATCGAGCGCTTGCTCGTCGAGCGTCTCGACATGGTGGTCGCCAACCGGATCGATCAGGAAGAGGCCGCCTATCGCGCCGGCCACCGCACCGGCAACCTGTTGCTGACCGGCTCGGTGAAATGGGTGTTCGGTCCGGCCTTCAACGACATGCTGTCGGGCTACCGCGTATTCTCGCGCCGCTTTGTCAAAACGTTTCCGGTGCTGTCCGGCGGCTTCGAGATCGAAACCGAACTCACCATTCATGCGCTCGAACTGGGTCTGCCCGCGGCCGAGATCGACACGCCCTATTACGCGCGGCCTACGGGCTCGACGTCCAAGCTCAACACCTGGCGCGACGGCTTCCGAATCTTGCGCACCATCCTCGCGCTGTTCCGCGCCGAACGGCCGCTGTCGTTTTTCTCGATCATCGGCGCGGTGCTGGCCCTGATCTCGGTCGTGCTCGCGATCCCGATTTTCGTCACTTATGTCGAAACCGGATTGGTGCCGCGTTTTCCGACGGCGATTTTGTCCATGGGCCTGATGATGCTGGCGTCGCTGTCCGGCGCGGTCGGATTGGTGCTCGATACCGTGACGCGTGGCCGACGCGAGACCAAGCTGCTGGCCTATCTGTCGCATCGCGCGCCGGGTGAAGAGAGACGCGCATCATGAAAGAATTGGTCCGCACCAACGACATGGTTCTGGTGTCGGCGGTCGGCGCGCTGCTCGACGGCGCCAGCATCAAGCATCTGGTGTTCGATCAGAACATGAGCGTGCTCGAGGGTTCGGTCGGCGTGCTGCCGCGCCGTGTGCTGGTTGCGGATGACGATCTCATCGCCGCGCGCCGCCTTCTGACCGAAGCGGGGCTGGCCCATGAACTGCGGCCCGATGGCGGCTGAAACCGCCTTCGCGATTACCGAGGACGCGGTTCTCGGCGGGCGGTTGCGGCTGCGTCAGCCGAAAAAGGGTCATCGCGTTGGCCACGACGCCATCCTGCTGGCGGCGGCGACCGGCGCGCAGGCGGGCGAGCAGGTGGTCGATCTCGGCGCCGGCATTGGCTCGGCGGGGCTCGCTGTCGCGGCGCGCGTGGCCGGCGTTCATGTCACCTTGGTCGAGATCGATGCGGCGTTGGCGAAGCTCGCGGCGGAAAACATCGCGCTCAATCGGTTTGACGACCGGGCGAACGCGCTTCAGGCCGATGTCGAAAATCTCACCGGCCTCGTGCCGGGGAGTTTCGACCGTGTCCTGATGAACCCGCCGTTCAACGACGCTGCACGGCTGAACGCCTCGCCCGATCCGCGCCGCCGCCTGGCGCATGTCGCCGCATCCGGGCTGCTGTCGCGCTGGGCCGCCGCCGCGGCGTCATTGCTCAAACCAAGCGGCACGCTGACCTTGATCTGGCGCGCGGATGGGCTTGCGGAGGTGAGGGCGGCGCTGGATGGAAGCTTTGGCCGGCTGGCGATCTTGCCGGTGCTGCCGAAGGAGGGCGCCGATCCGATCCGTGTTCTGGTACGCGCGGTGCGTGGCGGCACGGGTGCGGAGACGGTCTATCCGGCGTTGGCGCTCAATGACGCCGACAACAAGCCGACGGCGGCGGCCGAAGCGGTGCTGCGGGGTGGCGAAGCGTTATCGCTCGCGGGGGAGGCTTAGGCCCGGCGGCGGACCAGCTGACGCCAGCGCAGGCCGGCCACCTGGCGGCGCATCCGGCCCAGATTGTCCTCATTGAGGTGCGACAGAACGACCACGCTACCAATCAACAAGAACAAAATCGCGAGCTTGGGATCCATTGCAATGCGCCTGATTCGATGCCGTCACCGTGTGTGACAACTACCGCATTGCAATAAGCGTTCCAAAGTTAAAAATTAGCCAATATTAAGTACTTGGCGCCGAATTGTATAATGTTTGCTGCGTTGCAACCCATTTGGATACCGCCTGCATTAAGGTTGAGCAGAGGTCACCCCGCCAACTGGGTACCCAATTCTGCCAATCGCTAGGCAGCCTGCCTCCTACTTTGACTTGTCGGTGCCCCGTGCCTAACTGACCTTCATGGCTGGTGGCCCCACGGATCCAATGCCCAATCTCCTGACAAGCTTGCGCGACACTCTCGTCGGGCTGATGCCCGCGCGCTTCCGCGCCGACGTCCCGGTCGTGCCGGTGGTGAGACTGTCCGGCGTCATCGGCGTCGGCACGCCGCTGCGGCCCGGCCTGATGCTCGCCGGCGTCGCCAAGGTGCTCGACAAGGCCTTCGCCACCCGCAACGCCAGGGCGGTCGCGCTGGTGATCAATTCGCCGGGCGGCTCGCCATCGCAGTCGCATCTGATCATGCGCCGCATCCGCCAGCTGGCGGCGGAAAAGAACCTGCCGGTGCTGGCCTTCATCGAGGATGTCGGCGCCTCGGGCGGCTACATGCTGGCCTGCGCGGCGGATGAGATCATCTGCGATCAGTATTCGATCGTCGGCTCGATCGGCGTGGTCGGCGGCTCCTTCGGTTTTACCGGTCTGATGGACAAGCTCGGCGTCGAGCGGCGCCTCTACACCTCCGGCGACAACAAGGCGATGCTCGACCCGTTTCTCCCCGAGAAGCCCGAGGATGTGAAGCGTATCAAGGCCATCCAGCAAGACATTCACGGCCACTTCATCGCGCTGGTGAAAAGCCGCCGCGGCACCAAGCTCAACGGCGCCGACAAGACCTTGTTCTCGGGCGAATTCTGGACGGCGGAAACCGCGATCGAATACGGCCTCGCCGACAAGGTCGGCGACCTGAGGTCGGAGCTGCGCGCGCGCTATGGCGAGAAAGTCCTCATGCCCGTGATCGCGCCGGAGCGCGGCTGGCTGAGCCGCAAGATCCCCGGGATCAGTCTCGGCAATACCGCCGGGCTGGCGGACGATTTGGTGTCGGCGCTGGAAGCCCGCGCCCTCTGGTCGCACTACGGTTTGTAAACCCCGTCACAGGGACGGTTCCGGCAAGCCGCGAAATCGCCTAGATTCGACGCCAGCATTGAGTCCATCAGCTCAAGGATCTTGAGGAGCCGAAATGCCGCCAATTCTTTTGACGCCACTCGTGAAATGGGCGCTGGTCGCCGCCGGCGGCGCCATGGCCGTGCATTGGGTCGTGAAGGAAGTGCGCCGGGTCAACGAAGAGATGGATAACGCCAGGCGCGTGAAGGTCCGGGTGTCCGAGCGCCGGCTGACGTTGCGCCGCGATCCGCTGACCGGGGAATTCCGGCCCTAAACCGCGGCGGCAGGCTTTAGCGCGAGAACCGCGCGCGGTTGCTGAGCATCGGGCCGAAGAACAGGGCGGCGAGGGCGAGGCCGAGGATTTGGAAGGTCAGCATCTTATTGCTCCGGGGTATGATCTCGTTCTTCCAATAAGTCGCTGTGATACGGCTCCCGGTTCAAACTCCCGTAAAATACATTTCTAAAATTGTTGGGACCGGCCGCACTTGACCGTCTGGGGGGCCGCCCATAGGGTCCGCCCGCCCGTCGTCCTTAAAAATCAGTAACGAAATCATGGCTCAAGCTGCTGTTCCGCAAGCCGACCTCGATCCGACCCGGTCGTTTCAGGGGCTCATTCTGGCGCTCCAGCAGTACTGGGCGGCGCTCGGCTGCGTCATCCTCCAGCCCTATGACATGGAAGTCGGCGCCGGCACCTTTCACCCGGCCACTACCTTGCGCGCGCTCGGCCCCAAGCCATGGAACGCCGCTTACGTGCAGCCCTCGCGCCGGCCCAAGGACGGCCGCTACGGCGAGAATCCGAACCGGCTCCAGCACTACTACCAGTTCCAGGTCATCCTGAAGCCGTCGCCGCCGGACCTGCAGGCGCTGTATCTCGGCTCGCTCAAGGCCATCGGCATCGACTCCGCCGTGCACGACATCCGCTTCGTCGAGGACGACTGGGAAAGCCCGACCTTGGGCGCCTGGGGTCTCGGCTGGGAATGCTGGTGCGACGGCATGGAAGTGTCGCAGTTCACCTACTTCCAGCAGGTCGCCGGTTTCGAATGCGCGCCGGTCGCCGGCGAACTCACTTACGGCCTCGAACGCCTCGCCATGTATGTGCAGGGCGTCGAGCGCGTCTACGATCTCAACTTCAACGGCGGCGTCGGCGACAAGAAGGTGACCTACGGCGACGTGTTCCTTCAGGCCGAGCGCGAATATTCGAAACACAATTTCGAAGTCGCCGACACGACCATGCTGTTCGAGCAGTTCAAGATGGCGGAAGCGGCGTGCCAGAAATATCTCGCCGCCGGCTGGACCTCCGATGAGAAGACCAGCCATTCGATGGCGCTGCCGGCCTACGACCAGTGCATCAAGGCGTCGCACGTTTTCAATCTGCTGGATGCGCGCGGCGTAATTTCTGTGACGGAACGTCAGAGCTACATTTTGCGCGTGCGCGAACTGGCGAAAGCCTGCGGCGCGGCCTGGCTCGCGACCGAAGGCGGCGGAGCCTGACATGCCCGATCTTCTGCTCGAATTTTTCTCCGAGGAAATCCCCGCGCGCATGCAGGCGAAGGCGGCCGATGACCTGAAAAAGATGGTCACGGACCGGCTGGTCTCGGCGGGCCTCGTTTACGAGGGCGCCAAGGCGTTCGCGACGCCGCGCCGCCTGGCGCTGACGGTGCAGGGCGTGCCGGCGCGACAGCCTGATCTCAAGGAAGAACGCAAAGGCCCGAAGGTCGGCGCGCCGGAACAGGCCATCGCCGGCTTCCTGCGTGCCGCCGGGCTCACCTCGATCGATCAGGCCAAGGTGCAGGCCGACAAGAAGGGCGACTTCTACATCGCCATTACCGAGAAGGCCGGCAAGCCGGCGATCGACGTGCTGGCCGAAATCATCCCTGACGTCGTGCGCGGTTTTCCGTGGCCGAAGTCGATGCGCTGGGGCGAAGCCTCGGCCAAGGCCGGTTCGCTGAATTGGGTGCGGCCGCTGCATTCCATCATCGCGACCTTCGGCCCCGAAACCGAAGAGCCCGAGATCGTCAAATTCAACATCGACGGCGTCAGTGTCGGCGACGAGACGCGCGGCCACCGCTTCCTCGCGCCCGGCGCCATCAAGGTGAAGCGCTTCGACGATTACGTCGCGAGCCTCGAGCAGGGCAAGGTCGTGCTCGATCCGGCGCGGCGCATGGACATCATCCGCACCGACGCCAAGAACCTCGCTTTCGCGCAAGGCTTCGAACTGGTTGAGGATGAGGCGCTGCTCGCCGAAGTCGCCGGACTGGTAGAATGGCCGGTCGTGCTGATGGGCTCATTCGACAAGGCGTTCCTGTCGATCCCGGACGAAGTCATCCGCGCCACCATCCGCGTCAACCAGAAGTGCTTCGTGCTGCGCGATCCGCAGACGGCGAAGCTGACCAACAAGTTTCTGCTCACCGCGAACATCGAGGCGACCGACGGCGGCAAGGCGATCATCGCCGGCAACGAGCGCGTCATCCGCGCGCGCCTCTCCGACGCCAAGTTCTTCTACGACACCGATCTCAAGACGAAGCTTGAAGACCGGCTGCCGAAGTTCTCGCAGATCGTGTTTCACGAAAAGCTCGGCACACAGGCAGAGCGCATCAAGCGCATCGCCGCGCTCGCCGAGCAGATCGCGCCGCTGGTCAAAGCCGACGCCGGCAAGGCCGTGCGCGCCGCGCAGCTGTGCAAGGCTGATTTGCTGACCGAAGTCGTCGGCGAATTCCCCGAACTGCAAGGCCTGATGGGCAAATACTACGCCGAGGCGCAGGGCGAGGACGAAGCCGTCGCCCATGCGAGCGAGGATCACTACAAGCCGCAGGGCCCGAAGGATCTGGTGCCGAGCGATCCGGTATCGATTGCCGTCGCGCTCGCCGACAAGATCGATACGCTTGTCGGCTTCTGGGCCATCGACGAAAAGCCGACCGGATCGAAGGACCCTTACGCGCTGCGCCGTGCGGCGCTGGGCGTCATTCGCATCATACTTGACAACGAGGTGCGAATTTCCCTTTTTGATTGTGGAATGCTTCATTCTTTATTTTTCGCAGCGAAGACACTCTCCTCTTTTGAAAAGCAGTCGGAAAGACGAGCTCAATCTTTGGAATTCGTGTCGCCTGGTCTGGCGGAGAAGATTAAAGCGCAAGCAAAAAAGATCGCGCGATCTGATTATGCGTTAGAAACAGCATATGACCACTTTGAAAAATTAATCCGCGATCTTTTGTCCTTCTTCGCAGATCGCTTGAAAGTCCAGTTGCGCGAGCAGGGCGCGCGGCACGATCTCGTCGACGCCGTGTTTGCGCTCGAAGGCCAGGACGATCTGTTGATGATCGTCCGCCGCGTCGAGGCGCTGGCGAAATTTCTTGAAACCGGCGAGGGCAAGAGTCTGCTGGCGGGCGTCAAGCGTGCGTCCAACATCCTCGGCATTGAGGAGAAGAAGGACAAGCGCAGCTTCGCGGGCGCGCCCGAGGCGGCTTTGCTCAAGCTGCCGGAAGAAAAGGCGCTGGCCGATGCGGTCGCCGCCGCCAAGCAGGACGCTTCCGCCGCCGTTGCCAAGGAAGACTTCGCCGCCGCCATGAGCGCCATCGCCAAGCTGCGGCCGACGGTCGACGCCTTCTTCGACAAGGTGAAGGTCAACGACGACGACAAGGCGGTGCGCGAAAACCGCCTCAAGCTGCTGAACGAAATCCGCGAGGCGACGCGCGCCGTGGCGGATTTCTCCAAGATCGAAGGCTAGAGCCCGTTGCGAACGAATGGATTCGTCATTGCGAGCGCACGCGAAGCAATCCAGCATTGCAACACGAACTCTGGATTGCTTCGTCGCCCCTGCGGGTCTCCTCGCAATCACGGCATCGATTCCATCCGTACGAGAAGCGCTCTCCGCGGGGGAAGGTGGAGTCAGAAGACGCGAGGCTCAGGTCATGTCGGTCTTTGAAATCACGCTTCGCTTGATCGCGGCCGTGGTGTGCGGCGCTGCGATCGGTCTCAATCGCAATCTCCATGACAAGTCGACCGGCGTGCGCACCTTGGCGCTGGTCGCGCTCGGCTCTGCGATTGCCGTGCTGGCGGCCGATGACGTCGGCGGCGACGGCGATGCGACCCGCGCGGTGCAGGGTATCGTCACCGGCGTCGGCTTTCTGGGCGCCGGCGTTATTATCCGCGGCACCGCCGGGTCGCGCGTGCATGGCCTGACCACGGCGGCCAGCACCTGGCTCACGGCCTGTCTCGGCATCGCCTGCGCGCTGACGGATTGGCGGCTCGTTCTGCCCGCGCTGGCGCTGACCATCGCCATCCTGGTGTGGGGCGGCGAGTTCGAGAAGGCGATCCACAAGCGCTTTCTGCCGGACAACGACGAGCAACCGCCGTCCGGCCCGTAGCGGCAGCCCGCTTTACCCGGAAATATCTGTGTATGCCCGCCGCCCTGCGACCGGGCTGCCGCATGCGTGCAGCGGGATGGCGGTATAAGCGCGGAACTCCCGGCGCGCCGCGCCGTTTCTTCAGCGCTCAACCCTCAAAGGAATACCCCCATGGTCATCGGCGTCGCCCACATCACGCCCCTCGTTGCGCTCATCGCCGGTATCGTCATTCTGCTGGTGCCGCGCCTGCTCAATCTGATCGTCGCGATCTATTTGATTTTCATCGGCCTGGTCGGCCTCGGCGTGTTGTCCGGCCTCGGAATTCACTAGCAAAAACAGCGGGCTTGCCACCGCGCGCGCGGGGGTGCTTTTTAAGGGCCACCTATTGGGCGTCTTGGCCCGCGGAGTGATTGAGACCCATGGCTAAAGCGAAGAAATCGAAGAAGTCCAAAGTGAGCGCGAAGGCGAAGAAGCCTGTGGTCAAAAAGGCCGCGAAGAAAGCGGTCAAGAAGGCCGTGAAAGCCGCTTCGAAGCCGAAGGCTGCTTCAAAGACTTCCGCCAGCGCTGCCAAGGGCAAATGGGTCTATTCCTTCGGTGGCGGCAAGTCCGAAGGCAAGTCGGCGATGAAGAACCTGCTCGGCGGCAAGGGTGCAAACCTCGCCGAGATGGCAAATCTCGGCCTGCCGGTGCCTCCGGGCTTCACTATCACCACTGAAGTCTGCGTCTACTACTACGCCAACAAGCAGCAGTACCCCGCGGCGCTGCGCGATCAAGTCGTCAAGGCGCTGGCACAGGTCGGCAAGATCACCGGCAAGGTGTTCGGCGACAAGGACAACCCGCTGCTGGTCTCGGTGCGCTCCGGCGCCCGCGCCTCGATGCCGGGCATGATGGACACGGTGCTCAATCTCGGCCTCAACGATGAGACCGTCATCGCGCTGTCGAAGCAGTCGGGCGACCGCCGCTTCGCCTTCGACAGCTATCGCCGCTTCATCACCATGTATTCCGATGTCGTGCTCGGTGTCGGCCACGAACATTTCGAAGAGCTGCTCGACATCTACAAGGAGCGGCAGGGCTACACGCTCGACACGGATCTGTCGGCCGACGATTGGGTCGAACTGGTCGAGCGCTACAAGAAGCGCGTCAAGGACGAACTCGGCAAGGACTTCCCGCAGGATCCGCAGGAGCAGTTGTGGGGCGCCATCGGCGCCGTGTTCGGTTCGTGGATGAACCAGCGCGCCATCACCTATCGCCGCCTCAACAGCGTGCCGGAAAGCTGGGGCACCGCGGTCAACGTACAGGCCATGGTGTTTGGCAATCTCGGCGACACCTCGGCGACCGGCGTGGCCTTCACGCGCAATCCCTCGACCGGCGAGAAGAAGCTGTACGGCGAATTCCTCATCAACGCGCAGGGCGAGGACGTCGTCGCCGGCATCCGCACGCCGCAGGAGATTTCGGAAAGCGCGCGCGTCGAGGCGGGCTCCGACAAGCCGTCAATGGAAGCGACACTGCCGGAGGCCTACAAGGAGCTCACGCGTATCTACAATGTGCTTGAGCGCCATTACCGCGACATGCAGGACCTCGAATTCACGGTCGAGCAGGGCACGCTGTGGATGCTGCAGACCCGGTCCGGCAAGCGCACGGCCAAGGCCGCGCTGCGCATCGCCGTCGAACTGGCGAATGAAAAGCTGATCACGCAGCAGGAAGCCATCCTGCGCATCGATCCGATCACACTCGATCAGTTGTTGCATCCGACCATCGATCCGCGCGCGCACCGCAAGGTGGTGGCGACCGGATTGCCGGCCTCGCCGGGCGCGGCCTCGGGCGAGATCGTGTTCTCGTCGGAAGACGCCGAGACGCTCAAGTCGGATGGCCGCAAGGTCATCCTCGTGCGCGTCGAAACCTCGCCGGAAGACATTCACGGCATGCACGCCGCCGAAGGCATTCTCACCACGCGCGGCGGCATGACCTCGCATGCGGCGGTGGTCGCGCGCGGCATGGGCAAGCCCTGCGTCTCCGGCGCCGGATCGCTGCGCGTCGACTACAACGCCGGCACGATGAGCGTCGGCGGCCAGGTGTTCAAGAAGGGCGATCACATCACGGTCGACGGCTCGACCGGTCAGGTGCTCGCCGGCAAGGTCGACATGGTGCAGCCGGAACTGTCCGGCGAATTCTCGACGTTGATCGGCTGGGCCGACAAGGTCCGCCGTCTCGGCGTGCGCGCCAATGCCGACACGCCGGCGGATGCCAAGGCCGCCGTGCGCTTCGGCGCCGAAGGCATCGGCCTGTGCCGCACCGAGCACATGTTCTTCGACGACGAGCGCATCCAGGCGGTGCGCGAGATGATCCTGTCGGACGACGAGAAGTCGCGCCGCGCCGCGCTGGCGAAGTTGCTGCCGATGCAGCGCCAGGACTTCCTCGAACTGTTCGAGATCATGGAAGGCCGTCCGGTCACCATCCGTCTGCTTGATCCGCCGCTGCACGAATTCCAGCCGCATGGCGAAGAAGAAATCGCCGAGGTCGCCGCCGCGATGGGCGCCGATCCGAAGAAGCTGTCGGACCGCGCCCGCGAACTGCACGAGTTCAACCCGATGCTCGGTTTCCGCGGCTGCCGCATCGCCATCGCCTATCCGGAAATCGCCGAAATGCAGGCGCGCGCCATCTTCGAAGCGGCAGCGGAAGCCGCCAAGCGCACCGGCAAGCCGGTGAAGCCGGAAGTCATGGTGCCGCTGATCGCCACCAAGGCCGAACTCGATCTGGTCAAGAAGCGCATCGACGCCATGGCCGAAGCGGTGTCGAAGGAAACCGGTGCGAAGCTCGATTACGACGTCGGCACCATGATCGAATTGCCGCGCGCCTGCCTGATGGCGGACGAGATCGCGGAAAGCGCCGAGTTCTTCTCCTTCGGCACCAACGATCTGACACAGACGACCTTCGGCATTTCGCGTGACGACGCCGCGAGCTTCCTCGGCATCTACACCGCGCGCGGCATCCTCCCGGCCGATCCCTTCGTGTCGATCGACCAGCGCGGCGTCGGCGAGATGGTCCGGATCGGCGTCGAGCGCGGCCGCAAGACGCGGCCGAAGCTCAAGGTCGGTATCTGCGGCGAACATGGCGGCGATCCGGCCTCAGTGGCGTTCTGCCACGAGGCCAAGCTCGACTACGTGTCGTGCTCGCCGTTCCGCGTTCCGATTGCGCGGCTTGCTGCCGCACAGGCGGCGCTGGGCAAGACGGCCGCAAGCCAGGCGTGATAGACAGACGCCTCGTCAGGGGGGGCGTCATGGATATCGGCCGGATTTTCATTGGTTACGCGATTGCCGTCGGCCTTGCGGTCGGCGGCGCTATCGTCGCCTATCCGCAGAGCCGCGACTTCAGCGTCGCGCCTTACTTCTGGGTGCTGATCGCTTTCGGCGTCTTCGAGCTGATCGCTTTCGCGCGTTCGAAGGACCGCGGCCCGCCGATCACCGGCACGACGCGCATTATCGGCTTCGCCATTTCGATCGGATTGATGATCGCGATCCCGATGGCCGCCGGCATGCCGTTCAAGGTCTTCTAGCGGCGCGCTAGACCGCGACCTTTTTCAGGAAGTCCTCGACCTCGAGCCGCAGTTTCGACACCGCGGTATCGACCGTCTCCGACGCGTCACGCACGACACCCGCCGAGGTGCGGGTCTCGGTGGCGGCGCCGGACACTTCACCCAGCATCGCGACCACGCTGCCGGTGCCTTGTGCGGCGCTGGCGACGTTGTGCGAGATTTCGCCGGTCGCCGCATTCTGCTGCTCGATGGCGGCGGCAACCGCGGCAGTGAACTGGTTGATCTCGTTCATGCGCACCACAATCTGGCGGATGGCGTCGACTGCGCCGGCGGTCGAATCCTGCACGCCGAGAATGTGACTGGCGATGTCTTCCGTCGCCTTGGCGGTCTGCACCGCCAGCGACTTCACCTCGGAGGCGACGACGGCGAAGCCGCGGCCCGTTTCACCGGCGCGCGCCGACTCGATGGTGGCGTTGAGCGCGAGCAGGTTGGTCTGGCCGGCGATGTTGCGGATCAACTTGATGACGTCGCCGATCTGTTGCGCGCCTTGCGCCAAGCCGGCGATCTCGTCGTCGGTGGCGCGCGCTTCGCCGGTGGCAAGTTCGACGATGCCGCTGGTATGGGCGAGCTGGCGGCTGATCTCCGCGATCGAGTGCGACAGTTCGTCGGCGGCCACCGCGGCGGTCTCGACATTGGCCGACGCCTCGTGGAACGCATGCACCGCGCTTTCGGCGCGCTGCGACGTCTGTTCCGACGAGCCGAACAGCAGGCCGGCGGTCGAGCGCATGGCGGTGGCGCTGTCGCCGACGCTGGACAACAGCTTCTCGACTTGCGGACGGAACGCGCCAATGGCGGCATCGATCACACCGCGGCGTTGTTCCTGACCCTGGATTTCAGCGCGCTGCTGCTCGGCGCTGCGCTGTTCGGTGACGTCTTCGTGCGTCGACACCCAGCCGCCGCCGGGCAGGGGCTGGTTCTTGGCCAGCACGATACGGCCGTCGCTGGCCTGCACGTAATGCGACATCGCCTTGCCTTGCGAGACATCGTCCAGAATCCTGCGCGAGTAGGACTCGACGTCGCCGTTGAAGACGCCGGTGTCCTTGCGGTGCTGGATCAGCCGCCGCAGCGAACAGCCCGGCTTCACAATGTCGGGCGACAGTTTGTACATTTCGAGATAGCGCCGGTTCAGCAACGTGATGCGGGCGTTGCCATCGAACACGTTGAGACCTTGCGACATGTTGTCGAGCGCGTCTGACAGACTGCGGAATTTCGAGACCTGGCGCCGGTAGAAGACGTGGGCGACGGCAAAAGCGGCGAGCGCCAGCGTCGCGAGCACAATCAATTGCCCCGTGGCATTCCCTGGCACGATGGTTGGAAGCATGCGGGCTCTTCGGTATGGGGCAACCGCAATATTCGGCCGTCACGGTTGCGATATGGTTAACAAGAATTTCTAAAAAATTGCTGAAGCGCACCGCGGCAACTCAAAGACACGAAATCCTGCATCAATCGGCGTCAAGCGCCGGTGCGGTGAGCAGCCGCAGACGGAACCCGGCGTTTTTGCGCGCTTGGCGCGCGTAGTTAACAGCTTCGCAAGGTTAATCAGACCATAAAAAAGAAGATCGCATTGTCGCCAGTCCGGCGGCCGGCGGATTTTCTTTGTGGTGGCGTTGCGCGTGCGAATGCCGGTTGCCAGTCAGCGTCGACAGAAGAAGCTCGCGCGGGTCGTTTCCGCCGCGGTTGTCTTCGCGCTTCTGCCCAACAGCATCGGCTTTCAGGATCTCGGCGCGCTGCTCGCCAATCAACCTTCCGTGGCCGAACGCGCCCGCGCGCGCTTGATCGCGTCGCCCTTCGGCACCATCCACGCCGCCATGTTCAGCATGCCGCGTCCGGTCGGCACCGCGATCCCGACGCCGCCGCTCTATGCGCTCGCTAATTTCGACCCGAGCGACATCACCGCATCGATCGGCGCCGAGCCGCTGGGCGATCAAAGTGCGCCGCTGCGCTTCCCGACGGTCAACCGCAAGACCAAACGCGACTCCTTCCTGTCGCGCTCGCGCGAACCGATGCCGCCGATGCCGCCGGTCGCGATGACCGAGCCGCCGCAGGTGCAGACTGATCCCGCGTTGAGCGGTGGCAAGGATAGCGGCCGCTTCGAACCTTATTCGGAATACGACTTCCCCAAAGCGCCGGGCCGCGAAACCGCTTCCGCGGACGTCGACCTTCCTTACGCCGATATCCCGCCGTCCAATCTCGCGGCGGTCGCGCCGCAAATTCCGGCCAAGCAAGACGACGGCCGCATCTTCTTTGGTGGCGCACCGCTGGCGCCCGAGAAGGAAGCCATGGAGCCGTGGCGTCCGGGCGAAGCGCCGGTCGTGATGGGCGCGCGCGCCACGGGCGATGCCGACATCAAGCTGTCGGCGCTCGCGCCGCAGAAGCCTGGCGATATCAGCGCCGGCGAATCCGTTGCAAGTAAGGGCCAGGTCACGGGCGACAATCAGCGGCCGAAGTCGCCGGCCGAACGTCTTGGTTTGGGTGGCGGCGCCGATCGCGCCAAGGCGGAGAAGTGTCTCGCCAACGCCGTCTACTTCGAGTCCCGCGGCGAGCCGGTGAAGGGACAGATCGCGGTGGCGCAGGTCGTCATGAACCGCGTGTTTTCGCCGTTCTATCCGAAGACCGTGTGCGGCGTCGTCTATCAGAACGCCCACCGCCACAACTCCTGCCAGTTCACTTTCGCTTGTGACGGCATTCCGGACATCGTCACCGAGCCGGATGCGTGGGAGCGCGCCAAGCGCATCGCCCGCGACACGCTCGACGGCAAGCTGTGGATGCCCGAAGTAGCGAAGTCGACGCACTATCACGCCTTCTGGGTCCACCCGAGCTGGGTCGGCGAAATGAAGAAGCTGTACGCGCTCGGCGTCCACAAATTCTATCGCCCGCTCAACTGGGGCGACGGTTCGGACGAGCCGCACTGGGGCGACGCTAAGGCCACCGAAGCCGAGGCAAAACGCCTGTAATTCGGCTTGCCCACCCGTGCCATGCACAGGGGAAATGCGCCGCATCACGAATATTCGTTTTAGCCGGTGTTCCGGAGCCTGTATCTTGCGCCGCACCTCGGGGCGGTAGCATACCGTCGCCGATGGGCCGCAATTGCGCGGCGGGAGACGGGTCATGACGATGCAAGGGGCAACCAAAGCGGCGGCTTCTGTGGGCTGGCGGACGCCGTTGGTCGTCGTCATCTGCGGCTGCGTGATCGCGATGATCAGCTTCGGCCCGCGCTCGTCGCTCGGCTTCTTCCTCAATCCGATGTCGCAGGCCAATCACTGGGGCCGCGACGTCTTCGCGCTCGCCATCGCCATCCAGAATTTGCTGTGGGGCGTGGGGCAGCCTTTCGCCGGCGCCATCGCCGACAAATACGGTACCAACAAAGTGTTGGCCTTCGGCGCGGTGCTGTATGCCGCCGGCATCGGCCTGATGGGCTATTCGACCGACCCGCTGACGCTTGATCTCACCGCGGGCGTTCTGATCGGCTTCGGCCTGTCGGCGAGTTCTTTCACCATCGTCATCGGCGGTTTTGGCAAGTTGCTGCCGGAAGAATGGCGCTCGCTGGCCTTCGGTGTCGGCACCGGCGCGGGTTCGTTCGGACAATTCCTGTTTTCGCCGCTCGGCGTCGGCCTGATGGATCATTATGGCTGGCAGACCGCGCTGCTGATTTTCTCGGGCGTGCTGCTGCTGATCCTGCCGCTGTCGATCGCGCTGGCGACACCGCCGCGTCCGGTTGGCGCGCCGGCGCCGCTCGCCGGTCAGTCGATCAAGCAGGCGTTGACCGAAGCTTTCGGCCATCGTTCCTACGTGCTGCTCGTGCTTGGCTTCTTCACCTGCGGCTTCCAGCTCGCTTTCGTCACCGTGCATCTGCCGTCGTATCTCATCGACCGCGGCATCTCCGCCCAGGTCGGCGGCTGGACGCTCGCCGTCATCGGCCTGTTCAACATCGTCGGCTCGCTGACATCCGGCTTTCTCGGCGGCCGCATGCCGAAGCGTTACATCCTGTCGATCATTTATTTCGGCCGCGCGTTGTCGATCGTTGCGTTCATTCTGGTGCCGGCGACCACGACGACGACCTTGATCTTCGGCGCGGTCACCGGATTGCTGTGGCTATCGACGGTGCCGCCGACGTCGGGCCTTGTTGCGCTGATGTTCGGCACGCGCTGGATGACGATGCTGTTCGGCTTCGCCTTCTTCAGCCATCAGGTCGGCGGCTTCCTTGGCGTGCTGCTCGGCGGCATCGTGTTCGAGCGCTGGGGTTCGTACGACCCGGTGTGGTGGCTGTCGGTATTCTTCGGCGTCGCCTCGGCGCTGATCAATCTGCCGATCGTCGAGAAACCGGTCGTGCGTCCGGCGGTTCCCGCCACGGCTTGATCGCGCCGCGTAAGCGCGCGACAACTGCTGCCAAAATAACGGGAGCATTCGCGTGGGCACATTCAAGGCGATGGTGATCGAGAAAACGGAGAGCGGCACCAAGGCCGCGCTCGCCGATTTCGACGAAGCCAATCTGATGGACGGCGACGTCACCGTTGCGGTCGAATATTCCACGGTGAACTACAAGGACGGTCTCGCCATCACCGGCAAGGCGCCGGTGGTGCGCCGCTTTCCGATGATCGCCGGCGTCGACTTCGCCGGGACGGTCGAAAGCTCAAACAGTCCGAACTGGAAGCCGGGCGACAAGGTCGTGCTCAACGGCTGGGGCACGGGCGAGACGCATCTCGGCGCCTACGCCGAAAAGAGCCGCGTCAAAGGCGACTGGCTGGTGAAACTGCCGGCCTCGATCAGCACCCGTGACGCCATGGCGATCGGCACCGCGGGCTATACCGCGATGCTCGCGGTGATGGCGTTGCAGCGGAACGGCCTCACGCCGGAGCGCGGCCCCATCGCCGTCACCGGCGCTGCTGGCGGTGTTGGCTCGGTCGCGGTCGCCATCCTGTCGAAGCTCGGCTTCACCGTGCATGCGGTCACCGGGCGGCCGGAGGAGGGCGACTACCTCAAGAGCCTCGGCGCCACCGAGATCGTCGAGCGCAAGGACCTCTCGGGTCCGGTGAAGCCGCTGGCCAAGGAGCGCTGGGCGGGCGGCATTGACAGCGTCGGCTCCACGATGCTGGCGAACCTACTGTCGATGACGAAATACGGCGGGACGGTTGCCGCCTGCGGTCTCGCGGCTGGCATGGACCTCCCGAGCTCGGTTGCTCCGTTCATTCTGCGCGGGGTGTGCCTTTCCGGCATCGACTCGGTGATGTGTCCGATCGAGTTGCGCCGCGTGGCGTGGAAAAGGCTCGAAACCGACCTGGATCGCCCCAAACTGGCCGCAATGACCCGGGAAATCGGCCTTTCCGGGCTTCCCGAGGCCGCCGCCGCGATTGTGGCGGGCCAGGTGCGGGGCCGGATCGTGGTCAAAATCCGGTAAACGATTTGGCGACGAACGTTAGGCATACTCCGGCAGTCTTGAAATACCGGCCGCGGTTTCGCTTAAATAGTGGCGTCAGTTGGAGTTGTGTAAATGTTGCGTGGTGTTGCGTTTGCGACCGCTATGTTGGCGGCGGTCCCGGCCATTGCGGGCGAGACGATGAGCGCTGAAGAAGCGCGCCGCTTCGTCGTCGGCAAGATGTTCAGCTACACCTGTTTCGAAGGCACCCGCGGCGCCGGCCGCGTGCTGCACGACGGCTCGGTCGTCGGCTCCATCCAATTCCAGGGTTCGGGTCCGCTGCGCTATGCCGCGCTGCCGGCCGGTACGCTGCAAGTGAAGAACGACTCGGTCTGCGCCTCGATGCGCGGCATGCCGTTCTCGCCGTGCTTCAATCTGACCAAGCTCGACGAAAAGAGCTTCCGCGGTGCGGTGTCTGGCTTCGGTTTCGCGGCGTGCGAATTCACCCGCCAGAACGGCCGCACCACCGTGGTCCGCAGCACGCAAAACCAGAACAACGAGCCGCTGCGCCTGCGCCCGTCGATTACCGCCAACGCCAGCGCCAACTAACCTTTCGCCGGTCGGTTGATCGGTCTGCTTGCTTGATAGGTTCGCTTGGTTGGTTCGTTCGCGCTGCTTGAGCGGCGTGGAACTTTAAGTATTTCCATTTTCTTAATCCGAGTCACGGCCCCTAGGGGCTGTGCCGATGTGCGCGTGTTTCGCGCATGCCGGTACGCGAGGAGCGTGAATTGACGGGTTGAAGTATGCGCCTGACGCGAAGTTTGCTGGCGTTTGCGTGCGTTGTGTCGAGTTTCTCCAGTGCCGCCAAGGCCGCCGGCTCGTTTGAATGGCGCAACCCATTGCAGCCATGCGCGGGCGACTGCGCCGTGTACGGCTTCGTCGGTTCATCGGTTGCTACGAACGTTCAGGACATTTTTTTCAAGCCGATCGGCCCCACCGCCTGGAATTACAGCGGCGGCAGTATTGTCGGCGGTGCGGTGTCGCGGCGCATCGCCACCGTGTTCTCGGTATTCGACATTGAAAGCGAACTGGGTGCGGCCAAGCGCTTCGGCGCTCAGACCGAAGGCGAGTTCTGGGGTGCGTTCTATGTGCGCTTCACCGCGTTCCCGTGGAACGACTACGTCTACACGACGCTCGGCCTGTCGACCGGGTTGAACTATGCCACCGGCATTTCGCAATTCGAGAAAGATCACTCCAAGCTTGATCCGCCAGCCGGAACGCACATCCAGCACTACTTCTCGCCGGAGCTGACGTTTGCACTGCCCAACCACAAGGAGCGACAGTTGGTGTTCCGGCTGCACCATCGCTCGGGCGTGTATGGCCTCGTCAGTGGTGCCCTGAGCGGCGCGACCTACATGACTGTCGGCGTGCGCCTCTGGTTCTAGGCTCGCCATTCCGCCGGAAAGATCATGCAGGTCGTCGAAGCGTGGGCGTAAAGCTTGCCCTCTCGATCCTTGAGATCGCCTTCTGAGGTCGCAATGCGCTTGCCGCGGTGGATGACCCGGCCTTCGGCGCGCACCGGGCCGGTATCTTTCGTCAGCGCGCGCACATAATTGATCTTCAGTTCCAACGTCGTCCAGGTTTCGCCCTTCTTCAAAGTGGAGAAGATGGCGCAGCCGAGGGCGCTGTCGAGCAAGGTCGCGGCGAAGCCGCCATGCACGCTGCCGATCGGATTGTAGTGCCGGAATTCCGGTATGCCTTCGAAGGCGACACGGCCGTGTTCAGCTTCGCTGCCGTTGATGCCGAAAAGTTCGAAGATCGGCGGCCGCGGCAGCGTGCCGTCGATAATGGCGCGCAGAAAACCGAGGCCGTCATAGGACGTGAGCATCTCCGGCGAGACGACGCCGTAGGTGATGTTGTCGCTCATGCGGTGTCTCCGGGCGTTTCCGCCGCCGGCACGCGCGGCGGAAACAGCAGTTTCTGGTAGAGAAGGCCGATCCCGACCAGCACGCCGCCGAGCCCGATAAAGGACAAGGCGCGGAAGATGCCCTCAAGTCCGGCCATATCGACGAGGAACACCTTGGCGATGGTCAACGTCACGACGGCGGCGGACGCCAGGCGCGCCGGCTGCGAGCGCAACAGGAAGCCCGCGATGAGCAACAGCACGCCGAAGCTGAGCCATACGGCGGAATAGGCATATTGCTCGGCACCGGTCGTTACGCCGCGCGCCAGGAACGGCCCGTGAAACAGCAGCCGGACTTCGAGCGTGAAGTAGGCAAGGGCCAACGCAACGGCCGTCGCCGCCATGATGTAGCGATAGCTCAGCGACCGGCTGTGGCGTGCGACCAGTGACAGGATCGCCGCCAGCACCGCCGGGATGCCGTAACCGAGCAGGATCAGGTTGAAGAAGGTGCCGCCGACCGGCCGTCCGGTGACATACGGATTGACCGTCACCGCCAGACCGAACATGACCGCCGCCAGCGTCAGCGTGGCGATGATGAGCGCACCGACGTTGTGAACGACGCTCTTGCTGCGGCCGCGCAGCCATTCGAGGCCGATCGCCATGGCGAAGCCGACCGCGACCTGCATCGCGATTTCAGCGAGCGCCGTCGACTCGCGGAACAGGTCGCCATTGTTCATGTAATGGCGGATCTCGAGCATCGCGAGCAGAACGGTGAACAGGATCGCCGCCGACTCGACCGTTCGCACCGGCGCGTCGTCGCCGCGTCGGCGCAGCAAGTAGCCGGCTGTCCAGAACGACAAGGCCGGCACGCCGTAGCCGTACAGCAGCCAGTTGAAAATCGGCGTGGTGCCGAGATCGCTGCCGACAATGCGCGGTTCGTATCCGACGCGCAGCAAGACAACGCCGGTGATAACGGCCGCGAGTTTGCGCAAGGCCGGCAGCGGACGTTGTTCGGAAATCCAGGCGATGCCGGGGACCATGAGCGCGAGGCCGACCGTCAGCCAGCCTTTGTCGAGCGCGAAGGTCAACGCCAGCGCCAGCGACGCCACCGCGCCGGTGGCAAAGACGGCGGCCGATCCGGCAATGCCGGGGCGCGGCGGACGCTTGGTCAGCAATTCGGTGGCGTAGCCAAACAGCGCCGCGAGTCCAAGCGCCAGCAGCGCAAACGGAATGGAGCGGTCATAGGCCGCAACGCGCACATCGAGTGCGATCAGCATGGCGATCGGTGTGGCCACCGCCGTACCGCTCCACAGCAACGAGGCCAGCGGATTGTCCGAGCGGCCTTGCGCCGCAAAGCCTGACAGGCCGAACAGGGCGGCGAAGAGCGCACCGAGCACCAGATGCATTCCCGTACCCGTCGGCGGTTCGGGAATGGCGCCGGCCGTCACGCCCGACGACTTGACGAGTTCGTCGAAGAGTTCGGGCACGCACCATTGCAGCATCACCAAAGCGGCCAACGCCGCAGCGGCGGGCACAGCTAAAAGGGCGGCCTCGGTGCGCCAGGCGACGGCGACCGTCGCCGCAGTGAGAAAGGCGAAGACGGCAAGCGCCGCGCTGTCGTGAAAACTGCCGACGGCAAGCAGCGCCGCCGCCACCAGATAAGCGCCGATCGCGCCCGAAGAGATTTTGTCGGTCTGTCCCGGTGCGGCGCTGGGTCCAAACAGCAATCCCGACACGATCAACGCGGCGGCGAGGGCAAAGCCGGCCATGACGTGAAACAGATGCGCGCCGAGCGTATCGACGTGCGGGAAATCGACGCCCGGCAGCGTCCACAACGCGCCCAACGCGACGGCGGTGACGGCGAGCCAGCGCCACAGCTTCGTGCGCGCCAGCGCGAACGCGGCGGCGGTGACAATCGCTAGATAGATATAGAGCGCCCAGTAGTTCGGCGTGTCCGACGGTATCAGAACCGGTGTGACGAAAGCGCCGGCGAGGCCGAGGCCTGCGAGGGCTGGTCCATGCAACAGCGCCGCGGCGAGCGTTGCCAGGGCGACAAGCCCCAGCAGGATGAAGGCGACCGGCGGCGACAGGAAGCCATACAGCGCGAATGCGGCATAGACGGTGGCGTACGCGGCAATGGTGCCGGCGGCCGTCAGGATGCTGGGAATGTGTTGCGTCGGCATTGCGACGGCGCCGGTGGCGATGTCGTTGCGCCGCGCCCATTCGCCGCCTGTGATCAGCAGGCCGGCAAACACGGCGCCAAAGAAGACCCGCATGCCGGGTCCGAGCAGGCCCTGCTCGATGG
Organism: uncultured Hyphomicrobiales bacterium; assembly: GCA_903929045.1. Classification (GTDB taxonomy): domain Bacteria; phylum Pseudomonadota; class Alphaproteobacteria; order Rhizobiales; family Xanthobacteraceae; genus Pseudolabrys. The sequence continues at coordinate 11,796 of CAIYTE010000113.1, read as the reverse complement.
AATAACGCACCAGGAAAATGCCGCCGAGCGCCAGGGCGAGGCCACCGATCCAGACCACCCATTTGGTGCCAAATTTTTCTTCCAGCGATGTCGACGTTGGCGGCGCGGGTTTTTTTGCGGCCGCCGGAATGGCCGACGGCGGCGGCGCGGGCGCGATCGGTTCTGCGGCCGGTGGCGGTTCGACAACCGGGCTTGGTTCGATGACAGGACTTGGTTGGACGATGGGAGCCGGCGGCGCGGGGGCGGCTTCGGGCGCGGCAATTGGTGCAGCGGCGCGGCTCGCTTCCAGCGCGACAATGCGCCGTTCGAGTTGACGCACATAGTCGCGGGTGTTGATCGCCTTCACCAGCGCGACAATCGCAATGACCGGGAATGCCACCAGCAGCAGCACGCCGAAAATAATCGCCGTTTCCATACGCGCCCCCGGCCAATCCGTGGCCGCAATGGTAGAGAGGCGCGCTGTATTAGGAAAGCTCGCGCCGGCCGGCCTGTGGGCAGTATCCGGTTAGACGAGATCGAGCCGGAACGGCACGCCTTCCTCTGCGGGATAGCCGGGACCGAGCGCATCGACGGCGCGCACCATGCGGCCGTCGCGCTTGAGCAGCCGGTCGGCGATCGACACGATGGCCTTGTTCGGCTGGACGGTGCGCGATGCGTCGCGCATGGCCTGTGCGATCTGCATTTCGTCGCGCTCTGGATTGATCAGACACGCCGCGGTGAAAGCGGCCGCCGTGGAACGGCTGATGCCGGCATAACAATGCACGACCATCGGCGCCGCGCGGTCCCATTGGCTGACGAAGTCGATCAGCCGTTCGACATGCTCCTGCGCCGGCACGACCATGCCGTCCATGGGTGACGGAATATCGTCGACCGAGAGAATGAGATGGTTGGCTTCGGCGATATGGCTCGGCCGCGTCACGACATCGGTGCGGCGCAGCAGCGTGACGATGTGCAGGGCCTTGGTTTCGTCGACCGTGGCGTGCAGGCGCGCGAGGGAGCAGACGTGAATCATGGCTGCTCTCTACGCCGCCCGCAGCAGTTTTTCCATCCGCTCGCGAAAGGTCTTTTCCGCGGTTCCCGCCGGCCACGGCGTCAGATAATCGCGCTCGATCGCGGCGGAGAATTTCGGCGGCTGGCCGAAGAATTTGCGCGCCTCGTCGTCTTCAAAACCGGCGAGCTTGGTCGCCTCGAGATAGGCGGCGGCGCGGTCGGCGGCCTTGATCATCGCCGTCATCGTGTCCGGGATTTTCGCCGGCAGGCCGAAGCGCACATGGATCGCGGCGAGCAGCCTGTGTTCGACCGCCTTATAGCTATCGCCGATCACCGCCTTGAAGGGCGAGATCATGTCGCCGACAACATATTCCGGCGCGTCGTGCAGCAGCAGTGCGATGCGCGCGCGTGTGTCGAGGCCGGGCGTCTTGGCGCGGGCCACGGCTTCGACCAGCAACGAATGCTGCGCCACCGAGAAAATATGCGAGCCCTTGGTCTGCCCATTCCAGCGCGCGACACGCGCGAGGCCGTGCGCGATGTCTTCGAGTTCGACGTCGAGCGGCGAGGGATCGAGCAGGTCGAGGCGACGTCCCGACAGCATGCGCTGCCACGCGCGTTTGCTCTTTGCGGCGGGCGCCTTGGTCATTTGCTTTTCTTGGTGGCGAGCTTGGCGCACTTGTCGTGGCAATGGCAGGTGACGAGATGATCGTTGGCCATGCCGACCGCCTGCATGAAGGCGTAGACGATGGTCGGGCCGACGAATTTGAAGCCGTGGCCGATCAGTTCCTTCGACATGCCCAAGGCGACAGCGTCGCTGGTCGGGATCTGCTTGCTGGAGCGGAATTTGTGATCGTGCGGTTTGCCGCCGAGATGCGCCCACAGCATGTTGGAGAAGCCGGGGCCGTTTTCCATTATCTTGAGGAACGACTTCGCCGAATTCACCGCGCCTTCGATCTTGGCGCGGTTGCGCACGATGCCGGCGTCCTGCATCAGTCTTTCGATTTTCTTCGGCGTGTAGCGCGCGATCTTTTCCGGATCGAAGCCATCGAAGGCGGCGCGGAAGTTGTCGCGCTTGCGCAAGATGGTGATCCACGACAGGCCCGCCTGAAAACCGTCGAGCATCAGCTTTTCATAGAGCGCGCGATCATCCCACTCGGGCACGCCCCATTCGGTGTCGTGATATTTGACATAGAGCGGGTCGAGTGTCGCCCAGGAGCAGCGCTTGATGCCGTCGGCGTGCAGCAACGGTCCGCTCATGACGCTGCCTTGGTATCGCCGGGCCAGTCGAACGTCGCCCAGGACGGTTTCGCCAGTTTGATTTCGACGTTGCCGGACAACAGAGGCGTACCGGCTGCCATCGCATCGGCAACACGATCGAGCCGCAACAGCGCAAGGCCGCGGCCGCTGATCGAGGAACCCATCGTGCCGACAGTCTTTTCGCCCGCCAGCACTGCAAGGCCGCCCCACGGCGCGTTCTCGAAGGCCACCGGTACGACGCGGCTGCGCGCGGTGTGGCGATGCTCGACGCGGGAGACGACTTCTTGGCCGACGTAACAACCTTTGTGAAAATCGACGCCGCCCAGCTGATCCATGTCGGCTTCGTGCGGGAAGGTGTCACCATAGACGAAGTCGCTGCCGCCGCGCGGCACGCCGAGTGCGATGCGGTGGGCGTCATAGTGTTCCGCGTCGACAAACGTAGCACCGAGATTGGCGGCGGCCTCGGGTGCTTCCTGCGGCGTCACAATCACGCGGCTGCCGAGCGCGGGCAGGCGCGGGTCGGCAAAGCTCAGGCCGTATTCGCTCGTTACCGCGTCGCCATCCCACACCGCCATGACGCCGAGCACTTCGGACAGATTTTCGATCGTCACCTTGGCACGCAATTTGTAGAAATTGAGCTTGTCGGCCAGCGTCTGCGCCAGCGCGCGCGGCACGTCGATGAAGAAGCCGCCGCCGTCTTCGGGCGCGGCCTCGGTGACGAAGAAATCGACCACGATCTTGCCCTGCGGCGTCAGCAAAGCGGCAAAGCATGCCGTGCCCGGCATCGCCTTGGCGATGTCGTTGGTGGCGAGCCCATTGAGGAAGCCGCGGGCATCCTCGCCCGCCACTTTCATCACGCCCCGGTCCGGAAGCAGCGCTGCTTTCATCGAAAAATGTGAACTCCTGCCCTAGGTCTTGCCAGAACTTGCGGCGAAACGTAAGCGCTGTCGGGGAAACCTCAACCTCTTTAGAGCCGGTTCAACATGGCCAAAACATACGACCTGATCCTCAAGGGCGGCACCGTCGTCAACCAGGACGGGGAGGGGGTGCGCGACGTGGGCATCCGTGACGGTCGCTTCGTCACCATCGGCTTATTGTCCTCCGCGTCGGCGGGCGAGGTGGTGGACTGCACGGGCCTTCATGTCCTGCCCGGCGTCATGGACACGCACACCCATATGCGTGAGCCGGGCCTGACGCATAAAGAGGACCTCGAGAGCGGCTCGCGCGGCGCGGTGCTCGGCGGCGTCACGGCCGTGTTCGAAATGCCGAACACCAACCCGATGACCGTCGACGCCGAGGCTTTGGCCGACAAGGTCCGGCGCGGCCAGCACCGCATGCATTGCGACTTCGCCTTTTATGTCGGCGCCACGCGGGAGAACACCCAGCATCTCGGCGAACTGGAAATGCTGCCGGGCTGCTGCGGCATCAAGGTGTTCATGGGGTCGTCCACCGGCTCGTTGCTGATCGAGGACGACGAGGGCGTGCGCAACGTGCTCAAGGCGATCCGCCGCCGCGCCGCGTTTCACTCCGAGGATGAGTACCGCCTCATCGAACGCATGGGCGAACGCATCGACGGCGATCCGCGGTCGCATCCCATCTGGCGCGACGCCACGGCGGCCCTGATGTGTACGACACGCCTGATCAATCTCGCCAAGGAGACGGGCAAGCGCGTCCACGTGCTGCACGTCACCAGCCGCGACGAAATGGAATTCCTGGCCGGCCACAAGGACGTCGCCACGGCGGAATGCACGCCGCACCACCTGACGATGGCGGCGCCGGAGGCGTACGAGAAGCACGGCGTTTACGCCCAGATCAATCCGCCGATCCGCGACGCTTCGCATCGCGCGGGGCTATGGAATGGGCTGGCGACCGGCGTGGTCGATACCATCGGCTCCGATCACTCGCCGCATACGCATGAAGAAAAGGCGCAGCCTTATCCGAAGGCGCATTCCGGCATCACCGGCGTGCAGACCTACGTGCCGATCATGCTCGACCATGTGAATGCGGGTCGGCTGACCCTGCAGCGCTTCGTCGATCTGTCGAGCGCCGGTCCGTCGCGGGTGTTCGGCATGGCCAATAAAGGCCGCATCGCCGCCGGGTATGACGCCGACGTGACAGTCATCGACCTCAAGCGCCGCGAGACCATCACCAACAAATGGATCGCCTCGCGCGCGGGCTGGACGCCCTATGACGGCCTGACGGTGACAGGCTGGCCGGTCGGAACATTCGTACGCGGACGTAAGGTCATGTGGGAGGGCGCGGTCGTGACGCCGTCGACCGGCGAGGCGGTTCGCTTTCTCGATTCCCTTGGCGCACAGTGAACTTCCACTCAGCGGACTTGTCCCCAGGCTTCTGACGCAACGCTACCGTGTGTAATTGCAATGTCGGGGCGGGCGGCTATCAACGGTATCGAAACACCCCTGTTTTAGTCCGGGCAAAGTCCGGCGGTGGGGCGGATTACGATAGATGCCGGGCGATCTTGTTTCCCTTCGCATTTTGGTGATCTCGGCCGGTTTGGCGGATCAGGGGCTTTGGCGCGAAGCCGTCACCCGGGCGACCGTGCCGATCGAATTGAACCTGCTCGACGTCGCGCAGGCGGCCGCATTGCTCGCCCGCGACCGTGCCGATGTCTGCATCCTCGATGCGGATTTGTCCGACGCCAACAAGAGCATCCTGATCAAGGCCGCGCATGCCGGGCCGCCCGAACCTTTGATTTTCATGACGGGCCCCAAGGACGCGCCGCGGCCAAACGGCATCGACGGCGTCGTTGCAAGGCCCGGCACGGAAGACGAAGCGCACAACCTCGTGCAGCTTTGCATCCGCGCCAAGATTCCGACGCGGGTGCTGGTGGTCGACGATTCCAGAACGATGCGCAGCATCGTGAGCAAAATTCTTCAGGCCAGTCACTTCGCCTTGAAGATCGATGAAGCGTCGGAAGGGGCCGCCGCGCTCGAGCATCTGCGCCGCGAGAAATTCGGCATCGTCTTTCTCGACTACAACATGCCGGGGCTGAACGGCTTTGAAACCCTGGCGGAGATCAGACGGGAAATGCCGAACGTCGCGGTGGTGATGATGACGTCGACACTCGACAACGCCATCGCTGACCGCGCGCATGCCGCGGGCGCGCTCGGCTTCCTCAAGAAGCCGTTCTATCCCGCCGATATCAATGCGATCTTGGAGCGCTATTACGGTTTGACCGTCGCGCGCGGCTAGCTGCGGCTACTGCCGCTTCTGCTGCTCAAGCGAAAATTCGCCGTTGCGAATGCGGGTGCCGAGGCCTTCGGTGAAGGTGGCGGCCGCTTCCTCGCCGTAGGTCGTGACGAATTCGGCAAGCGCGGCAAACAAGCAGGCTTGCGCCAGGCAATCGCCATCGATGCCGTCGAGGCGGGCTTCGGCCCACGCTTCATGCAGATAGCCCAGGGCCACGCGCTTCTGCTCGTGGTCCGGCACCGGCTCGCGTGTGTGAGTAGTTCCCGCTGTCGACATAGTCACCTTCGTCCCCGGGTGGCCCTTCCGGACACCCAATCCTTAAGTCCCGGCTGCGACGTTAGCACGCAAGCATTGCCGACCAAGCCGTCACGTAAAGGAAAGGTTAATTTGGCTGGGACTAATTGGCGAAACGGGCCGTAATTTCCCGCGCAATTTTAGCGCCTTCTTCTAAATAGCGCCGAATTGCAATGTTCGCCGCGGGGGTACAGGTCCGATAGGCCTGTTGAAAACCCCGGTAACCACGATTGTAACTGGCCACGATCAGCCGCCGCCGCTCGCCCGAGGGCGCCTCGGCGTCGATCAGGCTTTGCATCTCGCCGCGCCATTTCTGGCCTTCGCTGGGGCCGCAGATGCCGCGCAGATATTGCAGGGAGCCGAGAATTTCGGCGAGCCGTTGCAGGTCGCCGTCGAACGGCGCCGGATCGCCTTCCGCCGCGCGCGCCGGCAGGCTCAGGCAAAGCAGGATCGACGCGATGGCAAGGAAGCTCTTCATTGTGGTGCCTGATATGCCCTCGGTCTGAGGCAATCGCAAGGCAACGGGCCGGGGCGGGCTGTCTAGCGTTTACCGTTCACGATCAAGGCGGCATCGGCGACGATCTCGGCGAGGCCGTCGGTGGTGCGCAGGCGGGTGATTTCGGATGGCAGCAGCCATTGAGCCTCATCAAGCTCTTCGTTCAGCGTGACCTCGCCGGAAACCCAGCGCGCGGCAAAGCACATGATGACGAAGTGGCGTTCGACGCGGCCGTCCTTGTCGCGCATCATGGCTTCGCGGTGACCGGCGAGCGACAGCACCTCGATTTCAAGCGAGGTCTCTTCGCGGACCTCGCGGGCAGCAGCTTCCGCCAGCGTCTCGCCCGCTTCGACCACGCCGCCGGGCATGGTGTAGAGATTGAGCGCCGGTTTGCGCGCGCGCCGCACCACGAGCACCTTGCCGTCGCGGAAGATCGCGGCGCTGACAGCGAGAAAAGGTCGTGTCGGGTAGGTGCGGACGTCGTTCACAGCGCTTTCTTCATCAGCTGGTCGGCCATCGCCTGGGCGTTGGTGGTTTCACCGTCGCCTTCGCCGTTGATTACGGCGTTGGCGCTGGCCAGGAGCGGCTTGATCCAAGCGACCGCTTGTCCCGCGAGCTTGGCGGTTTCTTCGCGCGGCATGTCAGCGCGCAGGGAGTCGCGGGTCGCCTCCAGCACGGCGCTCATCGTCGTCGCCATGGTGTCGAGGCAATCGCGCAATGCCGGGTCGGCGGCGCCGTAAGCTTCGATGGCCAGATCCCGCGCCTTGAAATGCGATGACAGGAAGTGCTCGCGATAGCTCATCGGCTTCCACGCCATGAGGTCAGCGAGGAAGTCCGGGCAATCCGGCAGCATCTCGAGCAGCATCACGGCTTCGTTGAAATGATTGAGGTAGTCGGTGGCAAAGCCTGTGACCGGATTGATATTGGCCTCGGCGAGCCGAGCGGCGTTGTCGCCGTCCGCCGCTTGCACTGCCTCGGCACGATGTTGATATGTCATGGGCTTTGGGACGATTCTGCGCCGGGCAGTGTGATTCCGACGGGTTAAGACCCGATTAAGCACAGGCCGGGCGGAAAATACGAGCAGGATTGGATTGGCGAGGATGTGCGGCCGTTTCACGATCATTGCGACGCCGGAACAGCTTCGCGCCTTGTTGCACTATCTGGAACAGCCGAATTTTCCGCCGCGCTTCAACGTCGCGCCGACCCAGCCCATTCCCGTCGTCCGGCTCGTCAATGGCGAGCGGCATTTTGCCCTGGTGCGCTGGGGCTTTCTGCCGTCCTGGGTCAAGGATCCCAAGACGTTCTCGCTGCTGATCAATGCGCGGGGCGAAACCGTCAACGAGAAGCCGGCGTTCAAGGCGGCGATGAAGCGGCGGCGCTGCCTGATCCCGGCGGACGGCTTTTATGAATGGCAGGTCGGGAGCGCGCCCAAGCAGCCGTATTACATCCGGCCAAAATCGGGCGAGCCGATCGTTTTCGGCGGTCTGTGGGAGAGCTGGATCGGACCGAACGGCGAGGAGCTGGAGAGCGCGGCCATCGTGACGACGACCGCCAACGCGACACTGCGGCCAATTCACGACCGCATGCCGGTCATCATTCCGCCGGCGCAATTCGATGTGTGGCTGGGCGACCGCAGCGAGGACACACGCGAAGCGACGGGGCTGATCAAGCCCGCGCCTGACGACCTGCTCGAAGCCATTCCGGTGTCCGCCGGCGTCAACCGTGTTGCCAACGACAATCCGGCGCTGATCGCGCGCGCGGCGATACTTGCGCCGGAGCCGGCCAAGTCGAAGGCCAGACGTCCCGCGCCGCCGAAGCCCGATGACGGACAGGGCGTGTTGTTCTAGCCCGGCGGCAACACCTTGCCCGGATTGAGGATGCCGTTCGGATCGAGCAATTGCTTGATGCCGCGCATCAGGTCGAGCGCCACCGGATCCTTGTAGATGTGCAGGATGTCGCGCTTCATGACGCCGACGCCGTGCTCGGCCGAGATTGAGCCGTTGTATTTCTTGACGATGGCGAAGACGACCTTGTTCACATCGTCCCAGCGGTTGAGGAATTCCTGCCGCGACATTTCCGGCGGCTGCATCGCATTGTAGTGGATGTTGCCGTCGCCGACATGACCGAAGGGCATGGTCGTGGTGCCGGGAATAAGATCGGCAATCGCCTTGTCGGCTTCGACGATGAATTCCGGAATCTTGGCAATCGGCACGGAGATGTCGTGCTTGATCGACGCGCCGATGAGACGCTGCACTTCGCCGAACAATTCGCGGATGCGCCAGAATGCTTTCTGCTGATCGAGGCTCTCGGCAAAAGTCGCGTCGAGCACCAGCCCCTTCTCGACGCCTTCGGTAAGAATGGCTTCCAGGGCTTCGCGCAGGCCGCTGGTGCGCTGTGACGACACCTCGACCAGAATGTACCACGGATAGACCTTGGCGAGCGGATCGCGGCTGACGCTGTCATGCGTCATGACGGCCTCGATGCCGTTGCGCGCCATCATTTCGAACGAGGTCACGTCGCTCGCCAGATGCGCGGTGGCGATGCCGAGCATGTCGACCGCGGCCTGCGGCGAAGTGACGGCGGCCCAGGCGGTCTCGACCGAACGTGGCTTCGGCACGAGTTTCAGTACGACCGCCGTAATGATGCCGAGCGTGCCTTCGGCGCCGATGAACAGGTTCTTGAGGTCGTAGCCGGTATTGTCTTTCTTGAGCTTGTTGAGGTTGTTCAAGACGCGGCCGTCGGCCAGCACGACTTCGAGGCCGACCGCATGCTGGCGCGAAATGCCGTGCACCAGCGCGGCGATGCCGCCGGCATTGGTCGACATGTTGCCGCCGATGGTGCAGGTGCCTTCCGACGGCAGCAACTGCGGATAGAGCCGGTCGGCGTCGGACGCGGCGGCACGCGCGTTCTGCAGCGTCACGCCGGCTTCGACCGTCATGGTGTTCGACACCGGATCGATCTCGCGGATCTTGTTGAGGCGCGTCAGCGAAATGACGATCTCGCCGCGATGCGGCACCTGGCCGCCGACCAGGCCGGTGTTGCCGCCCTGCGGCACGACCGCGATCTTGTGCTCGTTGGCGAGCTTGAGGATCGCCGACACTTCCGCCACCGAACCGGGCCGCAGGATCACCGGCGTGATGCCGTGGAACAGGTCGCGCATCTCGACCAGATACGGTTCCTGCGCGTCGCGATCGGTCACCGCATATTTCTGCCCGACGATGTCGATGAATTGCTTGAGCAGGGCGGCGGGCGGCGGCGGCAGCAGCGGCGGCTTGGTCTGAAGATTCATGTCGTTTCCTCTTTTTATTCTTTCGGCGCGGCGGCGCGCGCCAGCCGGTCGTTGATGGCTTCGCCGAGACCGTGACGCGGCACGCTCATGACCGCAATGGTGTTGGCGCCGGCGGCATCGAGCGCGCGCAGATGCGAGAACAGGTTGGCGGCGGCTTCGATGAGATCGCCGCGCGGCGACAGGTTGAAGGTGGTGCCGGCAAAGGCTGGCGCCGGGCCGAACGCCAACAGCGCTTCGCCGTCGCGCGGCGCTTGCGCGTCGAGCCGCACGCCGGCTTTCGGCGCGTAGTGCGAGGCGAGCATGCCGGGCGCGAGCGGCGCGTCATCGTCGGCCGGAACGGCAGCAGACGCCAACGTGTGGCCGAGTACGCTTTCGATCTGTTCGCGCGCCAGCCCGCCCGGGCGCAGCAGTGTCGGCGCACCGAGACAGGAGAGGATGGTGGATTCGACGCCGACCGCGCTCGGACCGCCGTCGATGATCAGATCGATGCGGCCGCGCAGGTCGGCCAGCACATGATCGGCGTCGGTCGGCGACACATGGCCGGAGCGGTTGGCCGAGGGCGCCACCACCGGGCCGTCGAAGGCTTTCAGCAGGGCCTGCGCCACCGGATGGTCCGGCACGCGCACGGCGATCGTATCGAGCCCGGCGACCGCCAGATCGGCGACGCCGGCGTCCGGGCGCTTGGGCAGCACTAGGGTGAGCGGTCCGGGCCAGAACGCGGCGGCGAGCTTTTCGGCGTCCGCGTCAAAAATGGCGATGCGCCGGGCGGCCGCCAGACCGGCGACATGGGCGATCAGCGGATTGAAGGCCGGGCGGCCCTTGGCGGCATAGAGCCGGGCCACGGCCTCGCCATTGCCGGCGTCGGCGCCCAGCCCATAGACGGTTTCGGTCGGAAAGGCGGCAAGCCCGCCGGCGCGCAGGCAGGCGGCGGCGGCCTCGATCGAGGCTTCGTCGGCCATCAAAACCCGGGTCCGGGGCTCTGCGTTCATCGGCTTCACGTGTCTCGTTTGAGCAGGGTCCAGCCCGAAAACCGGTTTCCACTTTTCGGGACCATGCTCGCTTGCGGTTTCCGGAGCGAGGGGGTTATAAGGCCGCCGACAGTCGGAGTGTAGCGCAGTCTGGTAGCGCACCTCGTTCGGGACGAGGGGGTCGCAGGTTCAAATCCTGCCACTCCGACCAGTTATATCAATGGCTTAGCTTTCCCGAAAAAGCTACCCCGACAGTTTCCCCGACAGTTTCCCCGAAAGTTTGGAACCGGCGACGGCGGCCGCTCGGTATTGCGTGGTTCCAAAATGCGCTCCGCCCCACCCGGGGGGTTAAAAAAAACGAGGACAACCCCATGGACCAAGATGTTGAGAGACGACTTCGAAATCTAAGAGGGGCGCCTCGGTGTGGAGCAAAGACGCACTGCGGCGCGGCGTGCCAACGTCCCGCGATACGGGGTCGGAGGCGATGTCGTCTCCACGGCGGCCTCAGCCCTGGCGCGCCACACGGTGGCAAAAACGGAAATTTTCGCAATGGAAACTGGACAGTCGAAGCAATCGAGGAGCGCCGGTGGCTGCGATCTCTCGTACAGACCTTTGCGAGATAGGGGAAATTAAATGCCGACTAAGCCGAACAAAATGCCTACTCCGGCGCCTAGTCGGACCGGCCGCCTTCCGCCGGTCCGCGTAGCCCTGTGGCGGCCGGATGCCCTTGTGGCACAGACCCATCCGCCTGACGGCGAGACCAAAAACTGGTGGGAACGGCTGAACAAAGCTCTTGGCACAACGTCGAGCGACTTCGTGAACGCTTCCTTGCTCCAACTTCAGGCTGCCGCTCGTTCGCCGTTCGGCAACATTTCTGAAATGCATATTAATGCCGCTCTCGCCATGATTGAAGCCGCGGCACCGAAGGATGAAATTGAGGGAGCGCTCGCCGTCCAGATAGCCTGCACGCACACAGCTGCCATGGCGATACTCGCCAAGCTGGACAGCGGATTCGGAACGGAGCGGCGAATTGCGGCGTTTGGGTCGGCCGCGGCTCGCTTAATGAAGACATTTACGCTGCAAATAGAAACTCTTCGACGCTTGCGTAACGGCGGGCAGCAATTTGTCCGCGTCGAGCATGTACATGTGAACGACGGTGGGCGGGCGGTCATCGGCAATGTGACAAAGTCGGACACGCAAAGTTAGTGCAGTGAAAGCGCAATTAGGTTGAACTGCTCCTAGCGCTGGGAAGTGCAACAGCGTCTAGGTACAATCAATCACCTACATTAATG
>CAIYTE010000112.1 GCA_903929045.1 uncultured Hyphomicrobiales bacterium | reverse complement strand
GTTGCGGGCTGAAAAACCCTTTTGGCCGGAAACCCCCTACCCATCCTGTTGAAACGATGGGTAGGGGGTCGAGTGCTGCCGGTCAGACACGGCGACGCGGATCGATCGGCCACCCGTCTGCGTCCGCGCCCTTGATCGTGGCCTTACCTGCGCGCTGGCGCGTCGGGCTGCCGCGACGGAGCTCCTTAAGCTGGCTGTCGTGGAACTTACACAGCGATCGAAGCTTATGCAGTTGGTCGGCAGCGCATAGGTGCGGAACAGGTGGGCGCGCCTCGGTGTGGTCAGCAACGGTCGCAGGCCTCGGACAGTTCGGGATAGCGCAATGGTAGCCATCACGCTGCAGGCACGCACGCCGCAGCGCGCGCCATTCGGGAGACTGATAGAAACGATTGCCGGGCAAAGAAACTGCACCGTTTGAATAGCTACCGCAGGGGCGCGACCTTCAATCATGGGTCGGCACACGGCTCAGCTGATCGGCTTTAAGCGTTACATCAACCTCGCGCCCGAACACAAGGGTTTTCAGTTTGACCACGTCGCCGCGGTGCCACTCGACCGCAGCCTGATGACCAGCCAAGAGGCCGCTTGTCATCACGACGCTGTCACCGGCAGCGAAGCGCGCAGCTAATTCGTCGAGGTCTTTATCGTAGAATTTTCCAGTACTTGTGCGCTCTTGAAGGTACTCGACGCAGCCATACGGAAGCGGCAGCGGACGCTCGCAGAGCAGCGGCATCAGCTTTTGCACGCCGCGGGTTCCGTTCACGGATCGCCATGGGTCGCGGTCTACGTCGAAGGCGACAAAAATATAATTTCGGAAGACGATGCGCGGCGATTCGCCAGGCCGAAGCCGCGCGATCGGCAGGAACTCGTCGAACGATTGCCGACGTAAATTTTCGCTGGCAACCTTCTCGAGGCCGGGCTTCGTCGTGGCAACGTACCAGCGAGCCGTCATCGCTGCCTCCTCGGGCCGAACAGGCGATTGGCGATGCGCGTGACGATGCTACGTTCCGTCGGATCGCGCAACGCCGCAACGTCGATGACCGCGACCCCGTTGGCAGCCCAGGATCGGCGCCGCAGTTCGTCCATCTCGGCCGTCGATGTTGCTGGAACCGCAGCAACGCGCCCGAGCGAAGAATTCATCCCCCGAGGTTCTTCCATCAGGCGCGCGCCTCCTCGCGTTGTGGCCGACGCTGCTCGAGTTGATCGCGGAATTCGTCGCGCACGGATGCCGGAATTTCATTTCCGGCCTCGAATGGTCCGGCTCCCCACGATAGCAGCCAGAGGCCCGACTTCACGAAACTGCCGACACGCCGTCGCCATTGCGCGAGGTCATCCTTCGGCGCGGCAACAGCCGAACCGCCCCCACGATCAAGCACCGGCGCTGGGCTTGCCTTCAGCGCGAAAGCTTCCCGAACGGGCTTGTCGAAATATTTCAGGCCATGCAGCGGATCCTGACCGCTTGCCTTCCGGCGTTGCATGATCGTCAGCATCACCGGCTTGGCGAGCGCGACCGTGATGCCGAGCTCGGACCATCGCTCGGCGAAGACGTGGTCGTTCGCAGCAGGGAATGGTCGGGCCTGATCGTCCCCGAAAGCTTCGACCCTCGCTTCGTCGAAAGCAGCAATCAGCGCGATCGGTTTTTCCCCTTCGAAAATCTTGTCCGGCGGAATGGGGGGCGGCGGCTGCTCTTCTACATCCCTTCCCTTTACTTCCCTTCCCTTTACTTCCCTTCCCTTAAGAGCATTTTCCGCCGGAATTCCGCCGGACATGTCGCCGGAACTTTTACCATTGTCCGCCGGAATTTTGCCGCTATCCGGTCGGACAACGTCTGTTTTCTCGGCGTTGTCCGGGTGGATTCTGCTTCTTTTCCGCGCCTTGCGGTCACGGTCGTTCGCGTTTTCCTGCGCCTTTTTACGCTTTTTGCCGTAAACATCCTCGGCTATTTCGCAGATG
>CAIYTE010000111.1 GCA_903929045.1 uncultured Hyphomicrobiales bacterium | reverse complement strand
GGTGATCATGTGATGCAGCGCCGTGCGCTTGCCGAAAGTGGCGGGCGGCGTCTCGCCGCCCGCGCGCCACATGCCCGGCAGCCACCAGTGGCCGGCCAGCGCCGGCTTTGCCGGATCGCCGACATCGATGATGGCCAGGACGTGATCGATGAAGCCTTCGAGATGAACCGAGACATAAGCGTAGCGGCCACCGGTCCACCAGATGCGATGCGCGCCGAAGCCGGCCATTGGCAGCCAGGCGATCTCGCGTGGCGCCGACGGGGTCGAAATATCGAATACGCGGACGCCAGCGCCGAACGGCTGCTCGCGATTCTTGAAGGAGTCGGCCAGCGACTTGGCGTAATAGTCGGCCTGCGTGGCGTATTGCTGCATGGCCCAGATATTCGGGCCGTTGACCACCAGCATGATGTCGCCGTGGATCTGCAGATGGTGCGAGCGGGTGTTGGGCGGGGCCGCGACGAAGGCGACCGTCTTCGGATTCTTCGCGTCGCGCACATCGACGACCGAGAAGCCGTCGCTGAACATGTGGCCGATGAAAGCGTGGCCCTTTTCGACGATGACCTGCACGCCGTCGGAGCGGCCGCCCTGATCGCAACGCGAAACGAGACTGACGTTCTTGGCGCTCGCCGTGGTCATGAAGTCGAATAATCCTTGAGCCGAAAGGGCGGGGCCCGGCCCGGCGTGTCGCCGAACCGGGCCCCGGTCTTTATAACGTCGCTTACGCCGCCTTGGCGACGGTCTCGCTCTTGCGCATCGCGGCCGCGAAACCTGCGACGACGATCACGATGCCGATCCACGACAGGTAAGGCTTGAAGCCGACCTTGCCGGCCGCTTCCGCAGCCGTCACGAGCGCCTGGCACTGATCCGTCGTATAGACGAAGCAGACGGCGGTGCTCGCGACTTCCTTGGCGGCCAGATAGAAGTACAGCCACCAGCTCACCGACAGCAGCAGGGCGACGCCGCCGGCGAATTTAAGCCAGAACGACTGGCCGGCGTGCACCTCGGTATTGGTCGGCGGGGCCACTTCATCGAGGCCGCGCTGTTTGGCTTCCGGCCCCATCAGGTTCACGGCCGCCGCGGCGATAACCAACATCGTCGCCAGACAGATGAACACGGTGGTGAGATTGTAGGTCTGCTGGATGAGCAGGATCGCCGGCATGATGAACGCCGTCGCGAGGCGGCCGACGCCGGACGCCCAGCCGAAGCCGGAGGCCCGCGCGTTGGTCGGGAACACTTCGGACGCGAAGATCTGCGCCGAGTTACCCGCCACCTGCACGAAGAAGATCATCACGAAGCCCGAGACGATGAGCTCGGTCGCCGTTCCCGCTTGCGAGAACACGATCGCCATGATGCCGGCACCGACGAAGGCGAGGGTTGCCGTGATCTTGCGGCCGAACTTATCGAGCGCGTACATCATGAACAGGCTGGCGCAAGGCACCGCGAAGTTCATCGCCAGTGTGTACTGGAGCGACTTCGTGATCGAGAAGCCCTTCTCGTTCATGATGTTCGGCAGCCAGGCGCCGAGGCCGATAGCGATGCCGAAGAACGCCGTGAAGCAGATCATGCCGGCGATGACGCGGGACGGATATTCCTTGAACACCACGCCGAACGGATCGCTCTTGGTATCGCTGGCGACGTCGGTCGACAGCTTCTCGGTCGGGCCGGGCAGGCCGAGCTTGGCGAGAACGGCAAGGGCCTCATCACCGCGGCCGTGCGTCGCGAGATAGCGCGGCGATTCCGGCAGCGAGTAACGCAGCACCCAAACGACCAGGGCGCCGCCACCGATGATGAACCAGATCGTACGCCAGGCATATTCCGGCGACGTCATGGAGCCGACGCCGAGCGCCAGCGCGGTGCCGATCGGCCACACGCAGGCGCCGCCGATGAAGTGCACCAGCGCCAGAACGCGGCCGCGGATGTTCTTCGGCGCGTATTCGCCGGCATAGGCGAAGGCGAGCGGCTGTTCGGCGCCCAGCCCGAAACCGGCGATGAAGCGGCACAGGATGAGAAGGGTCACGCTGGGTGCGAAGGCGCCCAGAATGGTGAAGATGCCGAACAGCATCAGGTTGAACTGGTAGATGAAGCGGCGGCCGAAGCGGTCGCTGAATTGTCCCTGGCCGGCGGTGCCGACGAACATGCCGAAGACGGTGGCCGCGCCGATGAGGCCGACCTCGGGTCCGGTGGCGAATTTCGACTGCAGAATGAACGGCACCAGCGCGCCAAAGATGGTAAAGTCGATGACGTCAAAGAAGTAACCGGCCGCGATCAGCCCGATGATCTTCTTGTGCAGCGGTGTGATTTTCGCGTCGTCGAGCGATTTGCCGACGAAGGCTTCAATTGTCTGAGCCACGACGTTTCTCCTCTTTATTTCGTTCTTTAGTCGTGCGGCTTTAGACCGCACTTTTGAGGCCGGAAAGATGAGCCACATTTTCGTGATTGGCTAGCCCATCGGGTGGGCGCATCCCGCTGAATCTTTCCGGGTGTGTCGCGCCAATTTCTGCCGGTGAAAAACGGTAAGGAAGACGGCTTGCTTATGCGCGCAAGTCATTTTGCGCTGCGATAAATCGCCGAGGGGTGATGTTATTTGCGCGTGCCGCTGCCGCTAGAGCAGAACGCCGCTCAGGATCGCAAGTAACAATGCGGTGCAAATCGCCTGTAGCAGCGTTGCCACCGAGTACAGCAGGAATGTCCGCGTCGGCGTCGTTCCCGCGGTGTCGGACACAAGCCAGAAATACGGATCGTTGACGTGAACGAGCAGTGTTCCTGCGCCAATGGCGAGTGCGGCCAGCACGGGTCCCCACACACCGCCGAGGCCGAGCGACGCCAACAACGGCTCGGTCATGCCGGCGGCGGTCAGTGTTGCGACCAAAGGTGAGCCTTGCAAAAATTTCAGCAGCGCCGCGGCGGCGAACGGCACGACGATACCGAGATGCAGGAAGGTGATGTGTTCGGCGAACAGTTCCGCCATGCCGGTAGCCTGAATCATAGAGACGAAGCCGCCGGCAGCGCCGACCGCGAGCAGGGGACGTACCGACGCGGTGAGGGCAGCGCCCAGCCATCCGTTATCCGAGATGATGCGCTTGTCCCAGCGCCGCATGATGAGCAGCGCGAAGCCGAGCGAAAGCGTCAGCACGATGGTGGGGCGCGCCACGAAGACGAGGAGTTCCTTGGCGTCGCGGCCCAAGGGCTCACTCGGGATTTGCGCAAATGTCGCGGCGACAAGGAAAACCAGCGGCAGCAATGTCGGCATGAGGATGGTGGCGAGTTTGGAAGGTGCGGCGCTTGTACGGGCCGTTGGCGCATTCGGCGCATCGTCACTTATGCGCGGTGTCATCCATACGACGAACAGCCAGCCGGCGACGGCAGTGATGATGGCGAAGGCGATGCCGAGACCGATCATGCGCGGCAGGTCGGTCTTCAGGATGGCGTTGGCCGCGACCATGTAGAGCGACGGATAGATGAAGGCCTGTCCGGCCGACACAGCGAGCGCGAGCGTCGTCACCATGCGGCTGCGTGCGTTCGCGTCCGTGCCGGCCGCGAGACACCAGGGCCGCAGCAGCGCGAGTGCGACGGGCGCCGACGGCGTCAGGCTGGCGGCAAGGCCGAGGGCGATGACCGCGCCATCGCGATTGCGCAAAGACGGCAGCAACGCGACGGCGCTGGATCGTTCGAGAAAGGTGGTGACCACGCAGCCGGCGATAATGAACAGGCCGAAGCTGTCGATCATCTGCGCAAAGCCCAGACTGAACGTGTCGCCGATGGAGGGCAAGGTCATGCGCGACAGGATCGCGAAGAACAGGCTGCCGAGCACCAGGGCCAGAAAAGATGGCAAAGCCACCTGCGCCGAGAGCACCAGGATGAGCACGGCCGTCCCGCAAAGAACGGCTGCCTGATAGAATTCCATGCTACCTACTGATGTCCTTCGCGATCACGAGACTTGGTAATAGCCCACGCCGCAATGACCGAACAGCGCCCAATCGTCTTCCTTCTGGTCTTGTGCGTGCTGCTTTCAGGCATCGTGGCGCCTGTTGCGGCCCAAACCGCGAGTCAGGGTTTCGTCCATGCCGAGGGCAAGCGTCTCGTGACGCCCGACGGCGCGACGTTTTTCGTCAAAGGCATCAATCTCGGCCATTGGCTGGTGCCCGAAGGCTACATGTTCGGTTTCAACCGCAAGACCGAACACCCCAATCAAATCAGGCAGTTATACGAGCGCTTGCTGGGCGCGGAAGGTGCCGCACGCTTCTGGGACCGTTTTCGTGACACGTATATCGGCGAAGACGACATCCGTTTTATCGGGGCGGCCGGTTTCAATGTCGTCCGCGTTCCGCTGGATTCCCGATTGTTCATTGCGCCGGACCGCAAGTTCGAAGGCCCCGGCTATGCATTGATCGACCGGCTTGTCGGCTGGGCGAAGGCGTCTGGACTGAAGGTCATTCTCGATCTTCACGCCGCGCCCGGCGGGCAGGTGGGCGCGAGTCATGACGCTGGGTCGGGTTTCCCGTTGCTGTTCTACTCCCACGCCAACCAGGATCTGACGGTTCAATTCTGGCGTACCTTGGCGCAGCGCTACGGCAACGACCCGACCGTGCTCGGCTACGATCTGCTCAACGAGCCCATCGCGCCGCATCACGATACGAAATATCTGGAGCCGCGCTTGCAGCCGTTACTCGAGCGGTTGACGAAAGCCATTCGCGACGTCGCGCCGCATCAGATCATCTTCATCGAAGGCAGCCGCTGGGGCACGAGCTGGCATGCGCTCGGGCCGCCTTTCGCGGAAAACCTCGTTTACACCTATCACAGCTACTGGGCGAGCCCGCGCCGCAACACCATTCAGCCGCAACTCAACTTCCGCGACCGTTACAATGTACCGATCCTGATTGCGGAGACGGGCGAGGCGACCGACGACTGGATCGTTAATTTCCGCTCCATGCACGAGTCCTACGGCATCGGCTGGATCTTCTGGCCCTACAAGAATCTCAATCAGACGACGACGGTGGCGTCCGTGCCGATGACACCGGAATGGGCGGAGATCGTTGCCTTCGCCGACCGCTATGCTGATGACAAGAATGCGCCGCCGCCGAGCAAGGCCCTCGTCGATCACGCCTTCGACGAATATCTCAAGGCGATCGCGTTCAAGAACAACGTCATCCGCTGGAGCTACCTTGCCGCGCTCGGCCTCAAGGCCGGGCCGTGAGCGCTCACGCCGCGGCATTTTGCGCCACCACCTGCTTGTAGAATCCCGCTTTGTAGCCGCGTGAGGTAAACTGCGCAGGAACGTGAAGCGGTCAGTGTCTTGGACCCGACCGTCGGCGGCGGTGCGTCAACGTCCTGTGGCCGGCGCGCCGTTCCAGTCCAAAGCTGACCAACACCACCGCGACAACGGTCAATGCCGAAGTACAGGATGCGCTGCCGCCCGAACTGACGAGCCCCAATACATTTACCGCATCACTGGGCACCGCGAGCGGCAATCCAGTGATTTGGACAATCCCAGGTCTTGCCTCCGGCGCCACCGCGACGCTGACCTTTAAAGCCACGGTGTCTCCATCGACGCCGCCGCCGACCGACACAAGCTGGAAATGCTACAAGAATTTTTCTCAAGTCACCAAAGTCAATGGCGTTGCCGAGGACGCCAGTCATCTGATGGCTAATGCCGTTACCGGACCGGTGCACGAGTCGGACGAAGCCTCCGACCAAGTGTGCGTGCAAAACCACGAAAATGTAAATCAGGACTGTGGTAACTCTTATCTCACGGTCCTCAAGAAGACCGCCTTCCCCGAAATATGCAATCCGGGCGGCAGCCCGGCTTGCACCTTCAACATCACGGTGACCGCGCGGTGCAAGGCCTTCAATGGCCCGGTGTTGTTCGGCGACGGCGTATTTTCCGGAACCACGGTCGTCAGTCCAACGATTACTTCCATTACCAACAATGCGAGTCCGGCGATCTGTCCATGGAGCAGCGGCTGGAGTTCAACGACAGCGCCAAACTCTTGCGCAGCCAATATATCGCTGCCGGTCAATACCAGCATAACTTTTACGGTCACCTTAGCGGCGCCGCTGCCGTCTTTGCCGGCGGGGCAGAAGTACACCAACTGTTTCGTCGCCGACGGCAAGACGCCGGTGCCGACGACTTTCCCCGCAGCTTACACCGACGTTCATCCGACCTTGGACCCCAATGGCGGCACCTGGGGGAATTGCACGCCATTCAATGTGCAGAGTCAGTCTCAGGGAATCGTCGCCTGTCCGCAGGGAACGACTCGGCAAGTGAAAAATGGCGCCAGTGAATGCCTGCCGCCGCCCGCATGCCTGCCACCGATGGTGCCCGGCCCGGTCGCCGGCCAGTGCATCTGTCCGCAAGGCACCGTGCTGCGCGGTAAGGAATGCGTGAGGCAGGATGCTTGCCAGCTACCGAAGGTGCCGGGCCCAGTCGCGGGTCAGTGCATCTGTCCACAAGGCACCGTGCTACGTGGCAAGGAATGCGTGAAGAGGATCGTTTGCACTGCGCCGGCGCACCTCAATAGCCGCGGCACCGCCTGCGTCTGTCCGGACGATATGGATAAGAAAGGCAACAACTGCGTTCCGAAAAAGCGCCAGGGACCGACCATCTCGCCGACCGATGTCATTCGCGGTCTTCCGGGTCTGATCGGCCCGGGCCGTGGAGGAAATGGCGGCGGCGGTGGTGCGGGTCCGACACGCGGCGGTGGCACGCCCGGCAAGCCCTAAGCCTGGGCGCACTATCCGGGCTGGTAATAGCGCAGCGTAGGGCTCGCCGTTACGTAACGCTGGCAATTTGTCGCTTCTGTTAATCAGTGTGGTCCCGACGCCGATCGGCACGCTAAGCTGTTGATCCATCACGCAGTGGAGGGGGGGCACTCTTGGCCCTGGAATGCTATTGGTGAACGTTGTGGCCCTGTTCTTCTGCCTATTTCTCGCATTTACGGTCACCGCATTCGCCTTCTCGTGGCCGCCGAATTGGGCGAAGTTCTCGGCGATCGACTTGTCCTCCGATGTCGAACTCGGTGCTTGGAGGCGTGGTGAACTTCGGCTGCGGAAGGGATGCGACGTTCTGTGCCTCGTACAATCCGTCGCCCGGTTTCCGGCTGTTGAACGCTAACGCCGAAACCTATACCGAGCCACTCAAGGGGCCCCCTTCCAGTGTGGAACCGCTCGAACAAGGGCTGCGGTGACACCGCAGCGGACGCCCTTGCATGCGTAAAGATCTATGCCTCCGCCGGGCCGGGCAACGCTTCATATGTCATACGTTCCTATCAGATACATTATACATATATTTGAAAAGCTTGCAGAAGTATTGGGCCGTCTCTATTGGTTTAGAGAGCCTTGTAGCCGTTATCTGATCGATGGCTCTCAGTGAAATCTGCGGCTTGGCAAAGCCAATGACAGGCCGGAAAAATGAATGCCGAATTGGCATCAAATGAAGGGGAGAGAAATGAAGGACCGAGTTTCGTTTGGTTCGAAAGCGTTGCTGCTAGTCGCTTTGACGATTATTGCGGGATATTATTATCCGGCTGCGGCGCAAGAAAAAACATTCACGATGAAGTTGAGCACTGCAACGCTGAATGACGTGCAGCACGAATGGATGAAGCGATATGCGCTCGCTATCGAGAAGAAATCGAATGGGCGGATCAAAACTGAGGTTTATCCTGCCAGTCAGCTAGGATCGATTCCGCGGCAGATTGAAGGAACCCAACTCGGATCAATCCAAGTTTGGGTCGGCCCTCCGGAATTCCTCGTTGGGGTGGATCCCAAATTTGAATTGTTAAGCGTTCCTGGCCTGATTCCGAGCGAGGATGTCGCCGTCAAGACGATGCGTGATCCCGAGTTCTCGAAGGAGTTCACCAATTCGGGCGCGAAGAAGGGGCTTATCGGTCTAACCCTGAATTACACGGGACCTATCGTTTTCGCGATGCGGTCGCCGGTGCGCACCCTTGCTGATTTTAAGGGAAAGAAAATACGTATTCTTGCATCGCCATTTCAGACCGAGCAGATGACTAAGCTCGGCTCGACGGGCGTAGCCATGTCGCTTGGTGACGTGTTGCCGGCGATTCAGCAAGGTACCATCGATGGCGCGATGAGCTCGGCTGGCGTGTTTCGAGCGCTCCAATATTATGATGCGGCAAAATATCTCACTGAGACAGATCATGCCTACGTATTCAGCATTTCTGTCGTCAGCAAGCGCTGGCTTGATATGCTTCCCGCGGATCTGCAGGAGGTAGTTCTCAAGACTGCAAAGGAAACCTCCGACGAAGTCTTGCCGTGGTCGCTCGAATTCGTAGCGGCGCAACGCAAGTTGTGGACTGACAAAGGCGGCGAGGTTATCCGCCTCTCGCCTGAAGATTACTCGCAACTTATGAAGATTACAGCACCGATCGGCCCGGAGGTCGTCAAGACTCGTTCAGACACAAAGCCGCTCTGGGATCTGCTGAACGCGGCGGTCAAGCGAGCTCAATAGGTCGCACTCTCGGCAGTTGCACGCCGTTCCATGAGGGGGGCCGGGCGCAGAGAAATATGCGCCTGGCGGAAGAGGTGTCTTATGAAGAAGTTGACAGTAGCCGTGCACACGATCAGTGCTGTGTTACTCATCATTGCCGTCGTCGTAAACTGTGCGAACGTGATTGGCCGTTACGTCTTTTCTTATCCATTCGCGTCGGCCGAAGAGATCATGTTGTTCCTGCTCGTAGGCATAGTGTTCTTCGGCAACAGCGTGGTCGCTTTTCAGGGACGCCAGATACGGATGGACATCATACTCCTTGCTCTGCCCCACAAAGTGAGGCGATGGCTGGAGATTGTCGCCGATATGATTGCCATCGCTATTAGTGCCTTGCTTATCTTGTTCGGGTGGCCGGTCATATCGATGTTGGCCGAATTCGATCAACGAAGCCAGGCTGCGGATCTGCCGCTCGTCATCCCCCAATCTGCCATTCCCATCGGGCTCGCGCTCACTATTCTCTTCCTATGTTCGCGTATCGTCTCGTCCATCAAAGCAATCAATGACTCGCCGATACCTGTCGACGCGATTTCTCACTGAGAGTCCATGATCGGCAGGAACAGGGTCCATCGGGAGCGCTTCATTTATGTCGGCATCGTTGATCTATCTCGTATTGCCTCTGGTATTATTGTGCGTCGGCTTGCCGATCTACCTGATACTTTTGATTACGTCACTTGCGGCCATTCTATTCGTCGCGGACGTGCCGACCACGGCTTTGCAAACGTACCTCTTCGGTAGCCTCGATAGCTTTCCTCTGCTGGCCATTCCCTTTTTCATCTATGCTGGAGAGATCATGGGGCGCGGTGGCATCGCCCGCCGCGTGATGGCGTGGGTGTCGTCGCTGACTGGCAACTCGCGCGGCTCCATGGGCGTGACGACGATCGTGACGTCGGAGCTTTTTGGTGCGATGTCGCATACGGCAATCGGCACCGTCGCCGCAGTGGGAAGATTGGCACTGCCCGTCCTCCGAGATGCTGGATATCACGACCGATTTTCCATCGGCCTGATCGCATCATCCGGGGCGGTCGCGGTGGTTATTCCCCCATCGATCTCTTTGATCCTGTATTCGATGTCTGCACAGCAGTCTGCCGTTGCCCTTTTCACGGCGGGCATCATTCCGAGTATCCTGCTGGGCGTGGTTTGCGCACTTTACGTGGTGGCCGTTTCTCCGAAGAACAAAACGGGCGCAGCTGCTTCTTTCAATTTTGCCAGATTCTGGATCGCCACTAAAGAAGCGGGTTGGGCGCTTGGAACCCCCGTCGTTATTTTTGGCGGCATCTATGGCGGCATATTCTCTCCGACTGAAGCAGCCGGTGCAGCCGTGTTGTATTCTATTTTCATCACCATGTTCATCTATAACGATATCACGTGGCGGGATCTGTGGGCCATAACGATGTCTTCGACTTTTCTAATCGCCCAGATTCTGGTCATCGTGGCGGCGGCTGGTGTGTATGCCTGGTTACTCACGACCAGCGGCATCCCACAGCAGATCATCGCTTTCATTACTGACCTGCACTTGTCGCTCTGGGAAATTCTATTGATCGTGAATCTAGGTCTACTGATCATCGGAAGTTTTCTGGAGCCGCCCGCGGCAATCATCATTCTGACGCCCCTTCTTTTGCCGATCGTTCAATCGGCGGGCGTCGATCCGATACATTTCGGGATTATTATGGCCGTCAATCTAAGCATCGGTATGTATACGCCGCCGTTCGGCTTGAATCTTTTTGCCTCACAAGCGATCTTTAATAAGCCGCTATCATTGATCTATCGAGGTGTGCTCCCGTTCTTGGTGATCAATTTTGTGACATTGATGATAATCAGCTATATCCCCTGGCTATCGCTTGGGCTCCTTGGGCAGGGCGCGGCGAGATAGACTCATTGTTTTCATCCGAATTGCGTAGGACGTTCGAAGAAATAATACGGTAGCCGCAACCGACGCGATGGCGCTTGGATATGGAATTACGGCATCTGAGATATTTCGTTGCGGTCGCCGAGGCAGGTGGCGTCACAAAGGCTGCTGCCCAACTTGGAATTCAGCAGCCGCCATTAGGCCAGCAGATTCGGGCTCTCGAACACGAGTTGGGCGTCGACCTTTTTGATCGGGCGCCGAAACGCATCACTTTGAATGCGGCTGGCAAAGTGTTTCTTGAGGACGCACGCCGCATTCTCGCCGAGGTGTCGACGATGGTGGCGCATGTGCGCCGGTTTGCGCGCGGAGAGCAAGGGCGTCTCGCGGTTGGTTTTACCTCGTCGGCTTCGTTGCACCGCCTAATTCCTCAATTGCTTCGCAAATTTCGGGACACGTATCCCAGTGTAGAAATAGACGTTGAAGAGCGTGAGACTTACGAGTTGATCGTGGCTCTAGAGGAACGGCGTATCGACGCAGCGTTCTTGCGCATAGGCGTGGAAAGTTTCTCTAATCTTGAAGGGCATTTACTCGATCTTGAGCCGATGGTTGCCGCGATTCCATCGGATCACCGGTTCGCCGCATCTCCACATAAAAGCCTGTCGTTAAAGAATTTTGCTGGCGAAGCATTCGTAGTCTATCGCCGTCCTGATGGTCCCGGGATTTTCGACGGGGTCTTTGCGGCCCTCGAAAAGGCGCATGTCACGCCGAAAGTTGTAGACGAAGTGCATCGGATCGTGGCCGCCTTGAATTTGGTTGCCGCCGGACGTGGTATGACGATTGTACCGGCGAGCATGAGATTTATTCATCCCGAGGCAATCGTCTATCGGCCGATTGCAAAGCGGGAAATTTCCCCGATCTCGTTGTATTTCATTCATCGCCGCGACGCCGAACTTCAATTAATTCGAAACTTGGTGACGACGGCTGTCGCCCATACGGCCGGGCGGAACGCGTAGAGCGCGTCCGGAGGCATGTACGCGCGGGAACATCCGGAACGAACTGCCCGAAGTGAGACCGCAGCAAACGTTTTATGTACCAGTCCAGGGCTTCCCAGGTATTTCCATTTGGAACGACATTGTCCTATATTGCGGCGTCATGTACCCCGGAAGGGGGCGAGATGACGCGGGGAGGATCAATCGATGGTGGGCAGGGATCAAATGGACACGACGGCCGCTAAATCTATTCCCGTATTCGACATCGACTTGTTTTCGGACGATTCGCTCCGCAGTCCCTATGAAAACTATTCGACCCTTCGCGACGCCGGCCCCGTCGTGTATCTACCTCGTGCGGGCGCCTATGCTTTTCCGCGGTATGCGGAGATACGGCGCGCGCTTGAAGATCATGAAACGTTCATCTCGGGGAAGGGCGTCGGCCTTTCCGATTTCGGCAACAACAGTCGCCGGGGCACGCCGATTGCAAGCGATCCACCGTTGCATACTTTGGTCCGAGGTGTTGTTCAGGATCGGCTGTCGTTACGGGCGGTGCGCGAAATTACGCCAAGCATACAGGCGAAAGCCGACGAACTTGTCGCCTCCATATTGGAGCGTGCCGAGTTCGATGGCGTGATCGATTTTGCGCGTCAGTTCCCTTTGCTGATCATGGCCGATTTAATCGGTCTCCCGCGAGACGGCCGAGAGCATATTCTCGAGTGGGCCGACGCCGGCTTCAATCTTTTTGGTCCGGACAATGAACGCGTGCGGAGCTCGATGAGCCGCTTTCCAGAGGTGGTTTCTTACATTCGTTCGCTTGAGCAGCCCGGACGACTGCGGCCTGGCAGCATGGGGGCTGCGATCTACGAGGCCGCTGAACAGGGAAAACTCAAATTCGAGCAATGTGGGCCGTTGATGGTGGCCTATTTGATGGCGGGCCTCGACACCACGATCAATGCCATAAGCGCGGCCTTAATGTTGTTTGGCAAGTATCCTGAGCAGTGGGATAAAGTTCGTTCCAATCCGAAGCTTCTGCCTACAGCGTTCAACGAAGTGATCCGGTTGGAAAGTCCGATCCAGAACCTGCGCCGCGTTCTCAGCCGGGACTACGAGGTCGATGGTCACGTTGTGCCGGCAGGCGCCTCGGTTCTGATGATGTTCGGATCTGGCAATCGCGATGGCCGCAAGTGGGCCGATCCAGACCGCTTCGACGCCACCCGGAATCCCGTAGGTCATATCGCGTTCGGCATGGGAATTCACAACTGCCCAGGTCAGATCTTGGCGCGTGCTGAAACGATGGCGCTCTTGGA
Organism: uncultured Hyphomicrobiales bacterium; assembly: GCA_903929045.1. Classification (GTDB taxonomy): domain Bacteria; phylum Pseudomonadota; class Alphaproteobacteria; order Rhizobiales; family Xanthobacteraceae; genus Pseudolabrys. The sequence continues at coordinate 18,024 of CAIYTE010000111.1, read as the reverse complement.
AGGGCTGGTCAGTGCGGTCGCTCGAATCGAGATCGGCGAACCGGTTTGGCATCTGAACAATGTAATCCGCGGCTTGGAGCGCCTCCCAGTGAGGTTGCACGCCTGATGCGCGATTTTCTTATCCTCGGCGGCGGGTCTGCAGGTTGCGTGCTTGCCTCACGGCTCAGCGAAGATCCGCAAATTAAGGTCACTCTGGTCGAAGCAGGCGAGGATGTCAGTTCAGACAGGATGCCCGCTGATATAGCGAGCGGCTACCCGGGACGCGCCTTTTTGAATTCGGGACATCTGTGGCCGGGGCTTTCGGCGCATCTCGGCGGGGTTGCCGCCGCCTCGCGTTCGCCGCGGCTTTATGAGCAGGCCCGGGTTCTCGGTGGCGGATCCTGTATCAATGCGATGGTGGCTAACCGGGGTGCGCCGGAAGACTACGACGAGTGGTCCGAACTTGGGGCGGCGGGTTGGTCTTGGGATACGGTCTTGCCGTATTTTCGAAAGGCAGAGCGAGACCTTGATTTCGCCGGTCCCTATCACGGCACGGATGGCCCTCTGCCCATCGGCCGGCGTTCTTCGGATGATCGAGCCGGCTTCGTTCGCGCCGCTTGCGAGACATTAGAAGCGAAGGGCCATATCCCACGCGCCGATCAGAACGGTCCATGGGAGGACGGCATTTTCCCCGTCACTGTCGCCCAAACGGAAAGTGGTCGGCGCGTACCCGTGTCCGTCGCGTATCTAACGAATGCTGTTCGTGCCCGACCGAACCTGAGTATTCTTACTAAGGCGCACGTTTGCCGCGTGATTTTCAAAGGGACGTCCGCGGTTGGCGCCGAAATCATATCCGACGGTAAAAAAACGACGCTGCGAGCTTCCCAGATCATTGTCGCCAGCGGCGCTTTGCATACCCCCGCGCTGCTCATGCGAAGCGGCGTGGGTCCCGGCGCTGACCTTGCCGGCCATGGCATCTCGGTTGTGTCGGATCTCAAGGGTGTTGGCCAAAATCTGATGGAGCATCCGTCGCTCGGTTTGGCTGCTTACATCTATCCGCACGCGCGTCTAAAGCACCGAGGCATCCACCATATCGAAGCTTGTCTGCGGTTCTCTTCGGGCCTTAAGGACTGTCCGCCGGGTGACATGCACATGGCGATATTGCCCAAGTCCGCCTGGCACGGCGTGGGACGACGGCTGGGAACGCTCTTCGTCTGGGTCAATAAGGCGTTCTCGCGCGGACAGGTCACGCTGCGGTCGCCTAACCCTCTAGAAGAGCCAGCGGTGGATTTCCGACTGCTTTCCGATGAGCGCGATCGGACGCGCATGGCGCAAGGGCTACGATTTGCCGCCGAAGTCTTCAATGCGCCGTCGATGTCCTCGGTCGCTGCCAATCCATTTCCCGCCGCCTTTTCCGACCGTGTCCGTCGGGTATCAAAGCCATCCGCATTCAATGCTTTGCAGACGGAAGTCCTGGGATGGATGCTCGACTGGCCATTTGGGCGGCGCAAAGCGCTAATCGACTTGGTGATCACGCGGGGCATTTCCCTGCAAAACCTCCTCGCCGACGAACGAGCCATGGAGAGCTTTGTCGATAGCTCCGTCGGCGGCACTTGGCATGCTTCAGGGACGTGCCGCATGGGAAGGCCCGATGACGCAATGGCGGTCACCGATGCGACAGGCCTGGTCTACGGTGTAAGCAATTTGCGGGTCTGCGACGCCTCGCTGATGCCATCCATCCCGCGGGCCAACACTAATATGCCCACAATCATGATGGCAGAACGAATAGCCGACATGATCAAGGCTGAATCCTGATACTGCAAACAGTGCGAGACAACATGATTTACCCCGACACTCTTCTGTTGATCGACGGCAAGTGGTCAGCGGCTGCAGATGGCCAGACGCTGAATGTTGTCAATCCAGCGACCGGCGTCGTGATTGGACGCGTGTCGCGAGCCGGTACCGCCGATCTGGAACGCGCAGCGCTTGCCGCAAAGCGGGGCTACGACGTCTGGCGAAGGATGCCGGCCTGGGATCGTGCCCGGGTTATGGCGCGGGCTGCAACGCTCGTTCGAGAGCGTGCCGATCGCATCGCTCGGGTCATGACACACGAGCAAGGTAAACCAATTTCTGAGTCAAAGAATGAAGTGTTGCGGGCCGCCGAAGCGATCGACTGGTTTGCCGAAGAGGCAAAACGCAGCTACGGCCAAATGATTCCTCCCCGTGGCGACGGGGTGGCCAACCTAGTCACTCACGAACCGATTGGGCCCGTGGCCGCGTTCACGCCGTGGAATTTTCCGGTTAACCAGTTGGTTAAGAAGGTGGCGGCCGCGCTCGCGGCCGGCTGCTCGATTATCGCCAAGGCTCCGGAAGAAACGCCGGCATCGCCGGCAGAACTCATGCGCGCCTTCGTCGATGCCGGAGCACCGGCCGGCGCGATCGGTCTCGTATTTGGAGTGCCTGCCGAGATCTCTGAGTATTTGATCGCGCATCCGGTCATCAGAAAAATCTCTTTCACAGGCTCGACGGTCGTCGGTCGACATCTCGCTGTTCTGGCCGGCCAGCGGACCAAGCCCATCACGTTGGAACTGGGCGGCCACGCTCCGGTCCTCATTTTTGACGACGCTGATATTGAGCGGGCGACGAAGATTTTGGCCGCATCGAAGTTTCGTAACGCGGGGCAGGTTTGCATTTCCCCAACGCGTTTTATTGTGCAAGAAAAGTCGTTTGATCGCTTCCTCCGCGGGTTTGTTAACGCGGCAAAGGACCTAAAGGTCGGCGACGGGGCCGTGGAGGGAACAGAGATGGGTCCCCTTGCAAATGAGCGGCGCGCGCCGGTTCTTGAGGCCCTCATCCAGGATGCGGTCAGTCGCGGCGGCACGCTGAGGACAGGCGGTAAGCGAATCGGCAATAAGGGATTCTTCTTCGAGCCGACCGTATTGTCGGAGGTCCCGACGGATGCCCGAATATTGAACGAAGAACCGTTCGGACCGGTCGCGATCATCAATCGCTTTGCCGATTACGATTCGGCTATCACTGAGGCCAATCGCACGCCGTACGGATTGTCGGCCTACGCGTTCACGGGATCAGCGGGAACAATGGCGCGGCTGGGAAAAGACGTTGAATGCGGCATGCTGACGATCAATCACGTCGGCTTCGGCCCTCCCGAATTTCCTTTCGGAGGTGTAAAAGACAGCGGCTATGGCACGGAAGGCGGCTCCGAAGGTATCTCCGCCTATCAGACGACCAAGTTGGTCACGCAGATCGCTCCGGCCTAAGTCAGTCTCGGCCCTCGTGATCCGAAGCGAAGGGCGCAAGGTTCGCGCATACCCGCCTGACAAGCCGGCGAAACATTTCCGCTTCGTCGTCCGTCAACCCAGTCAAGGTTTCCTGTTCAAGCTCCAATGCGAGCGGAGTTAGCTTTTTGAGCAGCTTAACGGCCTCTCTTGTTGGGATGATCAAGACGCCGCGGGCATCGACCTCCGACGACGTCTTGGTGACAAGACCAGAGTCGCGAAGTTCCTCGATGATCCGGGAAAGCGTCGGAGGTTCGATCAACGTCTGACTGCCCAACATTCCGAACCGCGTGCTGCCGCGCCGATGCAGGACGGCCAATACGCGCCACTGCGTCAGCGTTATTTCGTAGGGCTTCAGTCGCGCTGTGAACCGCTCAATCAGCGTATCGCTGATCCGGCGAAGCAGATACGGCACATAGGCCTTGTGATCGAAATTTCTGAATGAAGTTTCATTCGGAATGGTTTTCGAGCCGGGGTTACCGGTATTTCGCTGTTTCATAGTTGAAATGTACATCCAAATGGAAGAAGATAAGCTTCGCGTTTTAGCCATACCCCGACTTGCGGACTGCCATGCCAAAAATCGTCATCACCACGCGTGCCGGAGTCATCGCAACGATCGAGGGGCAGGCGGGATCTTCCGTCATGGAGGTCGTTCGCGACAACGGTATTGAGGATATTCAAGCCGTTTGTGGCGGGTGCGCCAGTTGCGCCACCTGCCATGTATATATCGACAGTAGTCCGGAAGGCGCCATGCCGCCCATGACCGATCAAGAAAACGATCTTCTTGATAGTTCTAGCCATCGGCTACCTAGTTCCCGGCTATGCTGCCAAATTCCATTCAGTGCAGCGCTGGATGGGCTCGCCATCACGATTGCGCCAGAAGACTGAGGTTGGTGCAACGGACATGCTAGCGGATACCCCTTCCTTCGATGTTGTTATCGTCGGCGCCGGACACGGCGGCGCCCAGGTTGCAGTAGGCCTTCGCCAGCGTGGATACCGCGGATCTATAGCGATAATCGGCGACGAAAGCGAGCTGCCGTACGAACGGCCGCCGTTGAGCAAAGAGTATCTGCTCGGCGACAAAACGTTCGACCGCATTATGATTCGTCCTGCTTCGTTCTGGGTAACCCACGACGTTGTCTTTAGGACGGGCCATCGCGTTGTGGCCGTCGATCCAGTCGCGCGCATCGTGACCTGCCAAGAGGGTGCGTCCATCGGATACGACACCCTCATTTGGGCTGGTGGAGGGCATGCTCGACGGTTGCCAATGGCCGACGCTCAGCTCGCCGGCGTGCACTCAGTCAGAACTCGGCAGGATGTCGACCGACTGAAAGCGGAGCTTACAAGCGCTACGCGGATTTGCGTAATCGGTGGAGGCTACATAGGACTGGAGAGCGCAGCCGTCCTGCGGAAACTTGGAAAGCAAGTGACAGTCCTGGAAGCGCAAGATCGGCTTTTGCCGCGCGTAACAGGCCTTGCCCTCTCGCAGTTTCTTGCAGAGGAACATCGTGCTCAAGGCGTCGATATACGGCTTGCGACGGCGGTGCAGGGCTTGGAACAATCGCGAGGAGCTGTTCGTGGCGTCAGGCTTACACACGGCGAATTGATTGATTGCGAGCTGGTTATAGTGGGGATCGGTATCGTTCCGTCGGTTGCTCCGCTATTGGAGGCAGGAGCCAGCGGAAGCGATGGCGTTGATGTCGATGAATTCTGCCGTACGTCGCTACAGAACATCTTCGCCATAGGTGACTGCGCGAGACATTCCAACGTTTTCGCCAATGGGCAGTCCGTTCGGCTGGAATCCGTTCAGAATGCGGTCGATATGGCAGCCACGGTTGCGAAGCAGCTAACCGGCACAGCTGAGCCCTACAATTCCGTGCCTTGGTTCTGGTCCAATCAATACGATCTGCGTCTGCAGACGATGGGTCTTTTGCTGGGATACGACGAGGAAATTCTTCGTGGGGATCCAAAGAACCGCAGTTTTTCTGTCGTATACCTCAAGAGCGGAAGAGTGCGCGCGCTCGATTGCATAAACGCGACAAAAGATTACGTCGGCGGGCGATCGCTTGTGCTAGCGCGCGCGGCAGTCGCTCCTGAACGCCTTGCCGACGTGAAAATTCCTCTGAAAGAAATTCAGATTTCTTAGCGGTTTGTGCCGCTGCGTTCGCTCAAACATGTAACCTCCTAGATCGGTACTAAGTAAATATTTTACACGACGTCCCGCGTCTCTTATCTCATCGGTAAAGAGAGAGGGAGATCGCCTGGTACGCTGGGACCAAGGGCGCGGGCGATCTTCGCCTTTTCTTCGCCGGCGAACATGCGCTCGGTTTGATGCATGAGGGCTTCGAGCTCGGCAGCTTCCTGCCGGCCCATTTTTTCCACTTCGTGGGGCTCCAGGAAGTCGAAACCGCCGGTCTCTGCGAGCCGGGCTTCCCGATGCCAAAGATGCGCGTCGACCCAGGTGCGAACCAGAGCTTCGGCCTCGGCTTTCGATTGTGACGGCGTAAAACGGGGCATGAGCGTGTCCAGGCCTAGCCTGAGAGCACGGGCCCGGTGCGCAGCGCACCGATAGTCCCCCGTTTTCAGGCTCACAATAAGCTCGCCCGAGATCTGGCAAGCGGCAAGCGCCCTCGGCCAGCGAAACCGAAAAAACCATGTATTACCGCGGCGGCGCAGGTATCGGCCGGATGCCATCGGAACCCCGTTGTGGACCATGCGTGTGGACCACCGCGGCTTTTCGGAAGGCTGCGGGTCAAAGGGCTTTGATTTTCGGCGATTTTTTGGAGTCTGGCTGGGGAACTAGGATTCGAACCTAGATTGACGGAGTCAGAGTCCGCAGTTCTACCGTTGAACTATTCCCCAACGGGGTAGCCTGAGGCGGGACCGCGAGGCCCCGCCGGGCCGTCCGAAGGCCCCTCACATGCGGCAATTCGGCTGATTTGACAAGGGTCCACGCCGCCGCCCGGCGCCTTTTTCCTGCCAGGGCGGACAGGTCAGGCCGGCCGGCGCGGCAGGGTAATGACCGTCAGGAGCGATAGCAGGGCAAAGGCCGCAACTGCGGCAAAAACCAGCCTTGGGCTGCCGTGGTCCATCAGCGCCCCAAAGATCAGCGGCGAGACGATGCCGCCGATATTGAAGCCCGTGGTGATGAAGCCGAACACCTTGCCGAACGAGCCGGGCGGGGTGACGTCGCGCACGATCATGTCGCGGGACGGCATGATGACGCCGTAGAAGAAGCCGAACACGGTCATGACCGCGACCAGCATGACCGAGCCGAGGTCGATCTGGCCGACGAGAATGGCCATGGCGGCCATACCGGCCAAACCGAGCGCCGCCACCATGGCGTGGCGCTTTGCGCGGGTGGCGACAACGCCGCCGGCCAGCACGCCGAAGGCCGACATCAGCAGCAGGCTCGACAAGGCCGTGTTGGCGACGGCGGCGGGCGTGCCGTGCAGCACGCCGAGCGCGACGACCGAGTAATTGAACATGCCGCCGCTGATCATCGCCAGCAGCACGAAGAAGAACAGGTTCATCAGGATCGGTCCGGACAGCAGCAAGTCCCAGCTGCCGCCGGATTTGTCAGCGCTGTCTTTCGCCTTGGCTGGCGCGGGCAGGGGCGCGCCTTCGCGCACGACAATCAGGATGAGGGCGACGACAAGCCCGAGCAATCCGGCGCCGATGAAGGCGCCTCGCCAGCCCCAGATGCTCTGCATCATCAGGAGTGTCGCGGGCGCGGCGGTCGAGCCCATCATGCCGGCGAAGGTGTGAACCGAAAATGCCTGACCAATCCGCTCGGACGGCACGTGTTCTGAAAGCATCGCGTAGTCGGCCGGGTGATAGACGGTGTTGCCGATGCCGGCGAGGCCGAACATCACCACCATCACCCAGAAAGAATCCACCAGTCCGACGATCGTGAAAGCAAACGCTCCGATGAGGAGTCCGACAATCAAAATGATGCGGGCGCCCAGCCAGTCGACGAGAAATCCCGCCGGCGTCTGCAGGGCGGCGGTGACGACATTGAACGCTGCCAGCGCGAGGCCGATTTCGGTGTAGCTGACATTGTAGGCGTCGCGCACGAAAGGCAGCAGCGGCGCCAAAATCAGAATGTAGTAATGCGACACGAAATGCGCCGCGCTGACCAAAGTAACGATGCGGACGTGCGACGACCGCGATCCGGTCAGTGTGTCGGCCGCGTCCGCCATGTCAGGCGGACGCCTTCAATTGCCTGGCTTTCGCATCCTGGATGGCGTGCCAGATTTTCGACGGCGTCATCGGCATTTCCATGTGGCGGATGCCGTATTCAGACAACGCATCGACCACGGCATTGGCGACCGCGGGCAGTCCACCGGATGTGCCGGCTTCGCCGCAGCCTTTGGCGCCGAGCGGATTGGATTTGGTCGGCACCGGGTGGTTCGCGACGTTGATCATCGGCGCGTCGTGCGCGCGGGGCATGGCGTAGTCCATGAACGAGCCGGTCACGAGCTGGCCGTCGGCGTCGTAGACCGTCTGCTCCAGCAATACCTGGCCGAGGCCCTGCATGACGCCGCCCTGGATCTGGCCTTCGACCAGCATCGGATTGATGACCGTGCCGAAATCGTTGAGGGCGTTGTACTTCACGACGCGCGTCAGGCCCGTATCGGTATCGATCTCGACTTCGGCAATGTGGACGCCGTTCGGATAGGTGCCGGGCACGGCTTCCGTCACATGCGTGACGTCAAGGGTGGAGGGCACGCCTACCGGCATCTTCATACCGGCGCGCAATTGGCCCGCCAGTTCGATGATGCCGACCGAGCGGTCGGTGCCGGCGATGACGAAACGGCCGGCCTTGAATTCGATGTCGCCGGCGGAGGCTTCCAGAACATGCGCGGCGATCTGCTTGCCGTTCTCGATGACCTTGTCGGAGGCCTGAACGATCGCGGTGCCGCTCAGCATGGCCGAGCGCGAACCGCCAGTGCCGCCGCCGGTGACGAGTTCGTCGCTATCGCCTTGCAGCAGGCGGACGCGGTCAAACGGAATGCCGAGCTTGTCGGTCAGCACCTGCGCGAACGCCGCCGCATGACCCTGACCGTAATCGAGCGTCCCGGTGATGACGGTCACAGTGCCGTCGGCGTTGAAGCGAACGCCGCCCATTTCGGTGGTCATCGCCGCGGTGGTCTCGACGTAACAGGCAAGGCCGAGGCCGCGCAGCTTGCCGGCGCGTTTGCTCTCGCGCTTGCGCTTGGCAAAGCCTTTAACATCGGCGCGTTCGGTAGCATCCTTGAACAGGCCGGGGAAATCGCCGCTGTCATAGGTAACGCCAGATGCGGCGGCGAACGGCATGTCCTTCGCCTTGATGAAATTGCGCTTGCGCAGTTCGAAGCGGTCGATGCCGAGTTCGGTCGCGGCATAGTCGAGCACGCGCTCCATGCTGAGCGACCCTTCCGGGCGCCCGGCGCCGCGATAGGCCGACACCAAAGTGGTGTTGGTGAAGACGCACTGCGTGTCCACCTCCAGCAACGGCGTGCGGTACATGCTGATGATGTTCTTGGTGACGTTGACGGTCGGCAGCAGCGGACCGAAGGCCGAGCAATAGCCGCCTAGATTGCCGACGCCGGACAGGCGCACCGCCTCGATCAAGCCTTCCTTCGAGAACGCGACTTCGACCGTCATGTCGTAATCGCGGCCGTGATGGTCGGACATGAAGCTCGACGAGCGTTCGTCGGTCCATTTCACCGGGCGCTGGAGCGCGCGCGCCGCATGCAGGATGCAAACATATTCTGGATAGGCCGCGGCCTTCATGCCGAACGAGCCGCCGACATTGCCTGTCAGCACGCGGACCTTGTCGGCCGGTGCGCCGAGAATGTCCTTGAGCATGTTCTTGAGCCCGAACACGCCCTGGCTGCACGAGTGCAGCGTCCATCGTTCGTCAGCGGTGAACTCACCGATCGCGGAGCGCGGCTCGATCGAATTGACGACGAGGCGCTGGTTGATCAGCGGCATCTTGATGACGCGTTCGGCTTTGGCGAAAGCGTCGGCGACCTTGTCCTTGTCGCCATAGTGATAGTCGAGCGCGATGTTGCCGGGCGCTTCGTCATAAAGCTGAGGCGCGCCGAGCTTGGCGGCCTCGCGGGCGCTGACGACCGCGGGGAGCGGCTCGATGTCGAGCGCGACCGCTTCGGCCGCGTCCTTCGCTTGCGCGATGGTTTCGGCAATAACGCAGGCCACCGGATCGCCGACAAAGCGCACCTTGTCGTCGGCCAAAGCCGGGCGCGGGCGGTACTTGATCGGTGAACCGTCCTTGTTTTTCAGCGGCAGCGGACATTTCAATCCGCCATAGCCTTTGAGATCCTCGGCGGTCAGCACCGCGAGCACGCCCGGCATCGCCTTGGCGGCGGCGGTATCGATGCTCTTGATGATGCCGTGCGGCTCGGTGGAGCGCACCATGACGGCGTAGGCTTGGCCGGGCAGGCCGATGTCGTCGGTGTAGCGGCCCTTGCCCTGGACCAACTGCGGGTCCTCGGTGCGCCGGACAGGCTGACCGATGCCGAATTTGGTCAAGGAGAGCGCGGCTTCGGTGGTTCTGTCGTCCATGCCGGGAATCTTTGAGGTTTTGCTGTTGGGAAACCTCAAATAAAGCAGGCAACCCTGTTCCACAACACCAGGTTTCGGGAATGAGGGTTGCGCGCAGGGTTGCGCCATGTGACGGCGCTGTTACACTTTTCGCGAACGTGAACATAAGTTGCCACTGTGGAGCGCCTCGACGGCGATCCCGGGGGCTTGAGGGAAGGTTACGAGCCATGAGTGGCGGGGCCGGGGACAACCCAGGCCTCGACCCCCTTGTCGGTCGGGTGCCGCCGGAGCGGTCCCAGATGGCTGGAACTTGGGGTCGGCGGTCGTCTGAACGCCCGGATGCCGGATTCGGCAGCGATCGGGGCGGTCCGACCTATGCGGCGCTCGATCTCGGCACCAACAACTGCCGTTTGCTGGTGGCGCGCCCTGCCGGCGACGGTTTTCGCGTTATCGATGCCTTTTCCCGCATTATCCGGCTCGGCGAGGGCGTGTCGGCGTCCGGCGTCCTGAGCGAGGCGGCCATTGAGCGCGCGCTCGAGGCGCTGGCCATCTGCCGCAACAAGATGAAGAACCGCGGCGTCACGCGCACCCGGCTGATCGCGACTGAGGCCTGCCGCGCCGCCGGCAATGGCGACGTGTTCCTGGCCCGCGTGTTCGACGAACTGGGTCTTGAACTCGAAATCATCGACCGTGAGACCGAAGCGACTTTGGCTGCCACAGGCTGTACGCCGTTGATCGATCCACAGGCCAACGGCGTCGTCCTGTTCGACATTGGGGGTGGCTCGTCGGAACTCGTCCGGCTCGAACAGCCGCCGAAAGCGTGGCGCGGTCCGCCGCTGCCGCAAATCCGCGGCTGGATTTCGCTGCCCAACGGCGTCGTGACGTTGGCCGAGAAGCACGGCGGTATCCGTGTCACACGGCAGGTCTATGAGAACATGGTCGACGAAATCTCCGGCCAGATCGCGCCTTTCGCTCGCGAACATGGCGGCGACGGCTTGCATGGCGTCCATATGCTCGGTACGTCGGGGACCGTAACCACCATCGCCGGCGTTCATCTCAACCTCAAGCGCTACGACCGCAACCGGGTCGATGGCTGCTGGATGGCCGAGAGTGAAATCGACGCCGTGCTCGAAAAGCTGTTGAACATGACCTATGACGAACGGGTGCAAAGCCCCTGTATCGGCGCCGAGCGCGCCGATCTCGTGCTGGCCGGCTGCGCCATTCTCGAAGGCATCCGCCGCGCATTCCCGTGTCCGCGTCTGCGCGTCGCCGACCGCGGTCTGCGCGAGGGCATGCTGGTGCAGATGATGCGCGACGACGGTGCATGGGATAACGGCAATCTCGACGGCGGCAATCAGCCGGCGGCGCTATGACAGACATGCCCGGTAAAGGCAGCGGTGCGCGCGAACTCAAGGTTCGCGTCAAGACCGGCAAAGGCCGCAAGCTGTCGTCCAAGCTCTGGCTCGACCGCCAGCTCAACGATCCGTACGTCGCGCGCGCCAAGCGCGAAGGCATGCGCTCGCGCGCGGCTTACAAGTTGATCGAGATCGACGACAAGGCGCACTTTCTGAAGAAGGGCGCGCGCGTCATCGATCTTGGCGCGGCGCCGGGCGGCTGGTCGCAGGTCGCCGCAAAGCGCATTCACGCGCCGCAGCAGGGCCGCATCGTCGCTATCGATCTTCTGGAGATCGATCCGCTGCCGGGTGTCGAATTCACGCAACTCGATTTCCTCGATCCAAGCGCGCCCGACAAACTCAAGGCCATGCTCAATGGTCTGGCCGATGTCGTGCTGTCCGATATGGCGGCGAACGCGACGGGGCATCGCAAGACCGACCACATCAAGATCGTGGCGCTTGTCGAAGCGGCTTACGAATTCGCCCGTGAAGTGCTGGCGCCGGGCGGCACCTTTCTCGCCAAAGTGTTGCAGGGCGGCACCGAAGCCTCACTGCTGGTACCGCTGAAGCGGGACTTCACGACGGTGAAGCATGTCAAGCCGGCGGCGAGCCGTTCGGACTCCGCCGAGCTTTATCTTCTGGCGACCGGATTTCGCGGCAACGCCGCTTAGCGGAAGGCGTCGGTAAAGCGCGGGCCATTCGAGCCGGCGCGATAGTAGCGGACGTCCGGCTGCGAACTGGCGGTGCGGCGCTTCATCGAACGCTCATACTCACGCTCGGCACGCTCGCGTTCCTCGATCCGCTCCTTGCGGGCGCGCGTTTCCTTCTCGCGCTTCACGTCCTCGCGTTCGCGCTGCTGCTTTGCGGATGACGACGCGGTCATACGTCGTGGCTCTTCGCGTTCCACGTCCTTGCGCTCGTGCGGTTTCGGTTCGACGCGGTCGGCGGCAGGGCTGCTGCGCGTGGTCTTCTCAGGCTCGCGAAGTTTAGGCGCGGCGCGTTGCGCTGGCTCCGGCTCCCGCGGCGTTTGTTCGACCTTCTCGCGCTGCTGCACCGAGGGTGCTGGCTCGCGGGGCGGGGAGACGCGTTCGGCGTCGCGTGCCTTGGTCTCGACGCGCTCACGCGTTTGGTTCGCGCGCTCCGGCGCGTTGCGCACCGGCGGCAAAGGCGCGGGCAGCGGGTCGGCGATCGCGTCGGCAGGCGGCGCGCTTTCCGAGGGATCGGCGGGAATGGCGGCGACGACTTCGTCTCTCTCGTCGTGCGCGCGCACCGGCTTGACGGTTTCGACGGGCCGACTCGCGACCGGTTCGGGCGGTTTCACGTCAGCCTTGGCCATCTGCACAGCCTTTTCGGCCAGTGCTTTATCCGCCAGTGCTTTATCTGCCAGTGCTTGCTTCTCAGCCTGGGCCTTTTCGGCCTGCGCTTGCTTCTCGATCTGAGCCTGCTTCTCGGCGAGCGCCTGCTTTTCAGCCAGCGCGGCTTTTTCAGCCGCTGCCTGGGCTTCGCGGGCCTGTTGCTCTTTCAGCTTCCTGTCTTTCTCAGCCTCGGCTTCGCGCTGTTTGCGTTCGCGCGCTTCGTTGGCCTCGCGCTGCTTGCGCTCGCGCGCAATGTCCGCCTCGAGGCGCGGTATCGCCTGACGTGGCTCGTTCATATTCCGGTCGAGCGCCAGCGCCGCCTTGTGGTCGGCCATCGCGAGCTCGCGCTTGTTGTTTTTCTCGCGCACAGAAGCGCGTTGGACGTAGAGCTGCGCATTCTTGCTGTCGAGCGTGATGAGCTTGTCGAGATCGTCTTCAGCCTTGGCGTAATTCTTCGTCTCGGTCGCGAGCGCGAGATGTGCGCGCAGGACGTTCGCGTTCTGCGGCTGACGGGCGATGAGGGCGTCGTAATCGGCAATGGCGCCGTTAGCATCACCTTTCGATTGCCGGATCTGCGCACGCGACAGCAGGGCGGCCAGATTATCGGGCTGACGCGTCAGGCCGTCGGTGAGATCGGTGAGCGCCAGATTGGTGTCGCCCTTGGCTTTGCGCAAGGCGGCGCGCTCGAAATAGAGGTCGGCCGGGCGCGGATCGCGCTTGAGCGACTGACCGAAGTCGGCGATGGCTTTGTCGTTGTCGCCCTTGGCCTTGTAGATCATGCCGCGCGCGCGATATGTGCCGGCGCCGATGGCGCCGAGTTCGATGGCCCGGTTGAGATCGGCCAGCGCGCGGTCGCTGTCGTTCTTCGCAAAGAGAATTTGGCCGCGTTCCGCATAGGCCAGCGCGTCGGTGGTTTCGCCTTCGATGGACTTGTCGAGATCGGGCAGGGCGTGCGCGTAATCTTTCTTGCGCGCGAAAGCCGCGCCACGCAGGGCGAAGGCGGACGGATTGTCCGGTTCGACTTTCAGGATCGCTTCGGCGTCGCGGGCGGCGCCGTCGAGATCGTCGTCTTCGAGCCGCAACGCCCCGCGCACCTTGAGAACCCGCGGCACCCAGGCGAATTTCAGCGCCAGCGAGACGTCCTTCATGGCGCGCTTGCGGTCGCCCATGAGCGCCAGCGCTTCGGCACGCAACGTGTAGGTCATCGGCAAATTCTGATCGACCAGCACCGCGCGGGTGTAGGTCGCAACCGACTTTTCGAGATCGCCCTTCTTGCGCAGGACCATGGCCTGTGCGGTCAGCGCGCTGACGCTCTTCGGATCGACGCGCGAGGCCTGCTCATAGTCGCTGAGCGCGCGGTCGAGTTCGCCGTTGCCTTCGCGCGCTTCGCCGCGAAGCATGTAGTTGCTCAGGCTTGGGTCGAGCTTCACCGCGCGGTCGAAGTCGGCGATGGCGCGGGGATAGTCTTTCGCCCGCAGATAAATCTGGCCGCGGCCGCTATAGGGCGTGGCGCGGTTGGCGCCGAGCGCGATGGCTTTCTGATAATCCTCGAGCGCACCTTCGGTGAAGCCGAGATCGCGGCGCACGGCAGCGCGGTTGACGTAAGCCGACGGATCGTTCGGATCGAGCCTGATGGTCGTCTCGTAGTCTGCGATGGCCTGGCCGTAATTGCCGCGCGCGAACCATGCGTTGCCGCGGTTCTGATAGGCGGGGGCGAAGTCCGGCATCAGCTCGATGGCGCGGTTGAAGTCGGCAATGGCGTGGGGCACGTCGCTGCGGTCGAGGAAGCCGAGGCCGCGCAAGCTATAGGCGACGCCGAGCGCGTTGCCCTTGAGGCGGCCGGACTCGATCAGCTTGCCGCAGCCGGCGATGCGTTGCTCGGCCGTATCCTCGGACTGGTTGGTACAGGCTTGTGTCGGATCGCCGATCTGTACCTTTTTGATTTCCGGGATATCGATCGCTTGAACCGGGGCCGTCGGCTGGCCCGGTTGCCCGGGCAAGTTTCGGCCGGTTTGCTGCATCAGTGCTGGCGGCGACGACCGGTCGATCTGCTGGATGCGGGCCTGTGCCTGCGCGGCCAACGGCATGCTGGCCAGCACAAGCCCAGCCAGCCCGAAGACCTGAAGCAGCCACTGTGGCTGAACGCGACGCATACCCTGAAACCCGCCGTTAACTATTCTTAAAGCCGGAAATTACTCGCACTACCAAAGGCTTGTCAGCCTGTTAGGTCCAGTGAAAGCGCGTTAACTTCTGGGTATGGTTAATTTGGAACTTTGGGAGTGGCGGTTTCGGCGGGTATTGGCTCGGCCGGAACAGGGGTCCGATTGGCCATTTCCGCCCCCGCGTCATGGGGCAAACGCCAGAAAATGATGGCGGAGAGCGCTGAAATGCCAGCCACCAGCAGAAAGGCCGGGGGGAAATCCGCCGCCTGGAGGACTCCGTCGCCCCGGAAATGAAGTGACAGTTCCACGATGATGGCGCCGATCGCCACGCCCGCCGCGACGGCGAGCTGTTGGCCGACGCTGACCAGGGCGGTCGCGCGGCTGACGCGGGCCGTTTCGACTTCGGCATAAGCGATGGTGTTGATGCTGGTGAACTGCAGCGAGCGGAAGAAACCGCCGACGAACAGCAGCCCGAGCATCAAGGTGAGAGGCGTGTTGGCCGTGAAGAAGGCGCAGACCGCGAGAAACATCGAACTGATGATGCTGTTGTAGAGCAGGATGGTGCGGAAGCCGAAATGGCGCAGCAGTTTGGCCGTGGCCCACTTCATGCCCATGGCCCCCAGCGCCGTGGCGAAGGTGATCGAGCCCGATTGAAACGGCGAAAAGCCGAAGCCGACTTGAAGCATCAGCGGCAACAAAAACGGTAGCGCGCCGAGACCCAAGCGGAAGACAAAACCGCCGGCAACACTGGCAATGAATGTCGGCAGCCGGAACAGGGTGAGATCCAGCGCCGGATTGTCGATGCGCCGCGCGTGGATCAAATACGCGATGATGAAGCCTGCACCGGCGACAACCAGCGCGATGACAACGCTATAGGGCAGGAAGTTCAGTCCGAGCACCGACAGGCCGAACGACACGCCGGCGATGCCGACACCCGACAACAGCATGCCAAGTGTATCGAACGGTTCGCGCGTCTCGGCGCGGATGTCGTCGATGTATTTCGTTGCCAGCGCGATGCCGAGCAGGCCGATCGGAATGTTGATGAGGAAGATCCAGTGCCACGTCGCGTAGGTGGTGATGAAGCCACCCACGGGCGGCCCCAATACCGGGCCGACCAGCGCGGGCGTCGTTACCCAGGCCATGGCGTTGACGAGGTCGCGCTTGCTGATGGTGCGCACCAGCACAATGCGGCCGACGGGGGTCATCATGGCGCCGCCCATACCCTGCACGATGCGGGCGATGACGAAGTCGGTCAGCGAGCCGGACAGCGCGCAGCCGACGGAGCCAAGCATGAAGACGGCGATGGCGGCGCGGAACACGGTGCGGGCGCCGAAGCGGTCGGCGGCCCAGCCGCTGGCCGGAATGAAGATCGCCAGCGACAGCAAATAGGAGGTGACAGCGAGCTTGAGCGCCAGCGGGTTGGCGCCGATATCGGCCGCGATGGCCGGCAGCGAGGTGGCGATCACCGTCGAGTCCATGTTTTCCATGAACAGGGCGCAGGCGATGATCAGCGGGATGATGCGGTCAGGACGCATTTTTATTCTTTTCCCCGCGCGAAGGCTCGCAGGTCTTGAACAGCAAAGGGCCCCCGGGCGAAAGCCCCTATAGCCTGTGGGTGTTCATAACAGCCATCATCAATTGGCCTAGGAATCACGGACTTCACATGCTAACGACCCACGCCAACCCAAAAGCGGGCCGTGAACGGCGCGGGAGACCTCTCCTGCGGCGGGTTTTCCGTAAACCCAAGGCATCCGATGCCTTTGTCCGGCCCGAAATCCCTGTTGGGGCGAGGAGTTGGCGATGGCCGCGATCAATAATGCAAATCCCCGGGAAGCGCTGACCTTCGACGACGTTCTGATCAGGCCCGGCCTGTCGGAAGTGTTGCCGGGCGAGGCCGATATCCGTTCCCGTATCACCCGGTCGATTTCGGTGAATATCCCGATCATCGCCTCGGCCATGGATACGGTGACCGAATCCCAGATGGCCATTGCCATGGCGCAGTCGGGCGGCATCGGCGTCATCCACCGCAACCTCGAGCCTGAGCAGCAGGCGGCGCAGGTCCGGCAGGTCAAGAAATTCGAATCCGGCATGGTGGTGAACCCGCTGACCATCGAGCCGACGGCGCCGCTTCAGGAGGCGCTCGACCTTATGAAGGACAACCGCATCTCCGGCGTGCCGGTGGTCGAAGGCGGGAACAACGGTAAGGCCGGCAAGCTCGTTGGGATTCTGACCAACCGTGACGTTCGCTTTGCGACGGACCCGCGTCAGCGCGTCGCCGAGTTGATGACCAAGGAAGGCCTCATCACCGTCCGCGAAGGCGTCAGCCAAAGCGAAGCCAAGCGCCTGCTGCATCAGCACCGCATCGAGAAGCTCCTTGTTGTCGATGAGCAGTACCGTTGTGTCGGTCTCATCACGGTCAAGGACATCGAAAAGGCGGTCGCCAATCCGAACGCCTGCAAGGACGAGCAGGGCCGTCTGCGCGTCGCCGCCGCCACCACGGTCGGGGACAAGGGTTATGCGCGCACCGAGGCGTTGATTGCCGCCGGCGGCGATCTCGTCGTCGTCGACACCGCGCACGGTCATTCGCAGCACGTGCTCGACGCCGTGCTGCGCATCAAGCGCATGTCGAACCTCGTGCAGGTCGTGGCCGGTAACGTCGCGACGTCGGAAGGCGCCCAGGCGCTGATCGACAGCGGCGCCGACGCCATCAAGGTCGGCATCGGCCCGGGCTCGATCTGCACCACGCGTATCGTCGCCGGCGTCGGCGTGCCGCAGCTCACCGCCATCATGGACTCCGTCGAAGCCGCCAAGAAGGCCGGCATCCCGGTGATCGCCGACGGCGGCATCAAATATTCCGGCGATCTTGCCAAGGCGCTCGCCGCCGGCGCCGACGTTGCCATGGTTGGCTCGCTGCTCGCGGGCACTGATGAAACGCCGGGCGAGGTGTTCCTGTATCAGGGCCGCTCCTACAAGAGCTATCGCGGCATGGGTTCGGTCGGCGCGATGGCGCGCGGCTCGGCCGACCGCTATTTCCAGCAGGACATCAAGGACGCGTTGAAGCTCGTGCCCGAAGGTGTCGAAGGGCAGGTCGGCTACAAGGGCCCGGTCAGCAACGTGCTGCACCAGCTCGCCGGCGGTCTGCGCGCGGCGATGGGCTACACCGGCGCCAAGGATCTCGCCGACTTCCATGACAAGGCGCAATTCGTGCGTATCTCAGGCGCGGGCCTGCGTGAAAGCCACGTCCACGACGTCGTCATCACGCGCGAGAGCCCGAACTATCCGAGCCGGG
>CAIYTE010000110.1 GCA_903929045.1 uncultured Hyphomicrobiales bacterium | reverse complement strand
CAGGCTTCTTTGTTATACGTTGCCAATAAATATACCCGCCCGCGCTCAGTGAGCCGATGCCGAATAATACAAGTAACAAAGCGCCGATCGGCGGTTTGTATGGTTCTGGTAAAAGCCCTAAGGCCATGACTAAGATTCCAACGAAGATGCCGAAAGTTGCAAGAAATTTCGGCAAAGCGGATACACGATATCGAAAAAAAGCGAAGGTTATGGTAATACCAAGTCCGATAAGCGGGTCCATCAAAGATACTCCATGCTGCTGATGGATAGATGAGTCCGGAATTGTCTGACTTCTTAGTTTGAAGATATTCTTATTCTTTCTTCTATCGCGTCAGCCGCGCTTCAGCCGTGCGAGCCGCGTCGCGGCTGCTGCATTGGCTGCACCGAGTGGCATGCGCCCGGCGATGATATCTTCTACCTGATGGACGGTGTCGAAGGCCTGATGCTCGGCGGCATTCGGTGTCAGGCCGGCAGTGTGCGGCGTCGCGATGACATCCGCCCGCGTGGCGAGGGCAAGCGAGGGCTTCTGATCCGGTGCGCGGCCGACGTCGAGCGCGGCGCCGGCGATCGTGCCGTCGTCGAGCGCGGCGATCAGCGCCGCTTCATCGACCAGATTGCCGCGCGACAGGTTGATAAAGTAAGCGGACTTCTTCATCTGTACGAAGGCCGCGGAGTTCATGAGGTTTTCGGTCTGCTCGTTGGCGACGACAAGGCAGATGACAAAGTCCGACCGCGCCAGTACTTCGCCGAAGCCGACCTGATTGAGGCCGGGCTGCGTCACCGTCTTGAACGGATCGGCGATCAGCACCGTCATGCCGAGTGCGGCACAGAGCGGCGCGAGATATTCCCCGATCGCGCCATAGCCAATGATGCCGACCGTCGCGCCGGATAATTGCCGGCCCATGCGCGCCTCCGGCTCGCGGCCGGCGTGATAGGTCTCGGCTGAGGCCGTGATGAAGCGGCCGCAATCGATCATGAAGCCGATGGCCATTTCCGACACGGACTCGATGAAGCCCGGCGTCGCATGCGTCACCAGAATGCCTTCGTGGCTGGCGGCGGGCACATCGATGTTACGGATATCGACGGCGACGCGCAGGAACGCGACGAGATCCGGGGCGAGGGGAAAGAAGCTGGCCGGCCCCGGCGTCTGCCGGTCGGAGACGATGATCTCGCAGCCTGCGGCGGCCTTCGCCAGCGCTTCGGCGTCGAGCACGGTTCCGATGTCGTTGAGCCGAACGTCCCCGAGTTCCCGCAGCGCGGCCAAAGCGCGCGTGCCGTAATAGTTCGCCAGCATATCCGGCGTGTGGGTGAGGAAGATCGTGATCATAGCGAATCCGGCCAAGTCAGTCTGGCACAGGACGGCGGCCTTGTATCCGGCCGCGGCGGTTTGCAAATATAGGGACGATGAGCCCGACCATCGCCAAACCACGCACCAAGACCGCGCCGAAGACAGCGCGCCCGCCGCTGTGGAAGGTGATCCTGCTCAACGACGACTTCACGCCGCGTGAATTCGTCGTGCAGGTGCTCAAGGCCGTGTTCCGCCTCAACGAGAGCCAGTCCTATCGCGTCATGATGACGGCGCATCAGAAGGGCGCTTGCGTCATCGCCGTCTACACGCGCGACGTCGCCGAGACCAAGGCCAAGGAAGCGACGGATCTGGGCAAAGCCAATGGCTTTCCGCTCTATTTCACGACGGAGAAGGAAGAGTGATCCCGACTGTCATGGCCGGGCTTGACCCGGCCATCTCGCTTAGGGACGTTCAGGGCCCGCCTAAGCGGGATCACCGGGACGAGCCCGGTGATGACAAAAAATATCGGGGGGACATCGCTTGCAACGCGTACTCATCACCGCTGGTGCGACCGGCATTGGCCGCGAATTCGCGCGCGCTTTCGCCGCCACCGGCGCCGAGGTTTTCACCTGCGATATCGACGCAGCGGCGCTCGATGCGCTGCGCGATGAGATCCCGGGCTTGCGCACCACGGTGTGCGACATGGCGAGCCGCGCGCAGATCGAACGCATGGTGCCGGAGGCGATCAAGGCGCTCGGCGGGCTCGACGTGCTCATCAACAATGCCGGTATTGCCGGACCGACGGCGCCCACTGATGCCATGCCGCCCGACGAATGGGACAAGGTGCTCGCCGTCAATATCACCGGCATGTTCGACGTGACGCGGCTCGCCATCCCGGCGCTGAAACAATCAGAGGCCGGCTGCATCATCAACATGTCGTCGATTGCAGGGCGGCTCGGCTTCGTCAACCGCAGCCCTTACGCCGCCAGCAAATGGGCGGTGATCGGCTTTACGAAAACGCTGGCGCTCGAGCTCGGCGGCAACGGCATTCGCGCCAATGCGATTTTGCCCGGCGCGGTGGCGGGTGAGCGCATCGAGCGCGTCTTCGCCGGCCGCGCCCGCATCGCCAACAAGTCGCTCAACGACGTCCGTGCCGACGCCATGGCCAATCAGTCGATCAAGCAGATGGTCGATCCGGCGGATATCGCCCAGCTCGCCGTCTTTCTCGCGTCGCCTGCGGCGAAGGCGATCTCGGGGCAGGCGATCCCGATCGATAATGACCGGCAGAAGTCCTAAAGCTTCTCGGCCAAGGTCAGCAGCGCCTGGGTGCGCTCGCGCAACGCGTCCTCGCGCTGCTTGGTCATGGTGCGGCCGACGACGAACATCTGCAGCCGCAACAGCGGGCTCAGGACTTCCATGGTCGAGCGCACGATGAGGTGCGTGCCGGTGGTATCGGGCTCGATCGTGTATTCGGTGCGGCCGCGCCAGGATTCCGTATCGCTTTCCAGCACCAGGCGGCGCGGTGGTTCGCATTCGGTGACGCGATAGAACTGCGTCACCGGCGCGCTCTGCGGCCCGATGAGAAAGCGGATGAGGGCGCCGGCCTCGAACAAGCCCGGCGGCTCGATCTGCGCATTGCCAACGGCGGGCAGCACCTCCGGCCAGCGCTGGACCTGGACGAAGGCGTCCCACACCGCCTGCGGCGCGGCGGCGGTACGGAAATCGGCAATGATCGGGTAGGTCGGCATGCCCCCCGGTTAGCAGGCGCGGGGCTGAAAATCGACAGCGGAATGCACCCGCGGCTTATCAGGGCCGCAGGGCCTGACGGCGCTGTTCGAGCAGGGCGCGGACGCGCCGCTGTTGCTCCTCCCGCGTGACCGTTTCCCGCCGGACGTATTGTGCCGGTTGCGCCGCCTCGTCCGCGCGTGGCGCCTGGCAGAGCGAGGCCTCGATGGCCGCGAGCACGTCGGCCGGCGGCTCGGCAGCCACCGCCGGGAACGCGGTAGAGCAAGCGAGGGCGATCAGCAGGCAACGGACACGCGGCACGGCGGCCTCCGTCGGCACGGCAATTCAAGGTGTATAATATAAAAGATACAACTTATAAGAGTTAACCGCAATACCGCGCGCCTAGCAGCTGCCGTTCCACTGATAGCCGATCGGCGTCGACGTGTAGCAGGGGCCAAAGCCGCCGCCGTTCCAGCGGCCGCGATAAAAGCCGGGAACCGCCGGGCCGTACCAGTGCGGGCCCGAGGCGTAATAGCGCCGGGCGTTGTCGCGCGCGATCTGCCGCGGCGTGCGCACGCCGGGCAGAAAGCCGTAACCGGGCACGGAGCCGTTATTGGAGAGGTGGCGCTTGTGGACCGGGGGCTTGGCGGCCGGCGCGGCGGAGGCCTGCGACGCCAGCGACAGAACAAGGGCGGTGAGGAGGATACGAAGCATGACGGAGATATAGCCCTTAGCGGTTGGTAATCAACCGCACCTCGGCGTCCCGGGCGTGCCTCTGCAGGTCGCAGTCGATGTCGTCGGTCGGCTTCACGTCGAGGCAGGCGTCGTAGGCCTTGATCGCCGCCTTGCGGTCGCCCTGCTGCTCGACGACGCCGGCGCGCCCGCACAGAGCGAGCACGTTCTTCGGCGCGAGGTTAATCGCCTCGTCGTAATCGGCGAGCGCGCTCTTGAAGTCCTTCTTTTCGGCGTAGACGTCGGCACGGCTCAGGCGCAGATGCGCCCGCGCGCTTTCGTCGCCGGCGCCGAGCGCCTTGTCGTAATGCGTCAGCGCCGTGGCGAGGTCGTGCTTTTCGTTGTGATAGTAATTGCCGAGCTGCATGAGCGCGACGAGATTGTTGGGGTCGAGCGCGACGGCGCGGTTGAGGTCGGCGATGCAGCCGTTCATGTCGCCCTTGATGACGCGCGCGGCCGCGCGGTCGGCATAGGTGTCGGCGAAATCGGGATCGGCCTTGGCAGCGGCGTCGAAGTCCGTCAGGGCCATGTCGAAGCGCTTGGCCAGGAAGTACACGACGCCGCGTTCGTGCAGCACCATCGCCAGGTCGCGCCCGCTCAGCGCGCCGGACTGGATCAGCGCGGTGCAATTGGCCGCGCGGCCGGGAATCTCGACCGTCTCGTCGATGCAGGGTTTGAGATCCGGCGCGGCGAGGGCGGGGGAGGCAAGCAACATGATGATTCCAATGAGTATAGAAAGATTTTTCGAAATCATCTTTGCCGTCGTCCAATCGTTCTCGTTGGAGGGCGCGTTAGCCCGGCCACATCATAGACCTTGTTAAAAAACGGAAGCAAAAAATCGAATGGATCAACTGCCCAATCCGAGAGGGTCGCCTCCCAACTCAAGCTTTCTCTGACGATGGTTCCTTCGAAATTGTTCCAACCGAAATAGTGCGGGTCTACAGCAAGTTTAACGCCATGAACGTTAGCTAGCCCCGCAACTATCAGCACGGGAGGTACTAGTTCCAGATTTTTACTCGCGACAGAAATGAAGTTGATCAATGTGTCGACAATCACCTCTTCAAACGCGCCTGTTGGAATATAGGAAAATCCTAATTCTTTTGCTCTCTCTCGATCCATAGTGATCACATGATAAAAATCGTTTGCCCATAACTCCCGCGTTAGAAAAAGTTGTGATGCATCCAAAGCAAGGTTCGGAGAATCTTTGGCTGTCCAATAAACAGCTGGTCCGGTTTTGTGCCTTCCGATGCTCCAGCCACCAGACCTCATTCCGCCCATTGGCTGGAGATGTGCTTGCGCGATTTTGTAAGCTTCCACCTCACCAAGTTCTTGTGTGGCTATTGAAGGTATAAGGCGTAGAAAAGAATATGCGCTCGCCTGTAGCCAGATTGGTTTATTTTCTCCAGAATCTAGGCAGAGGTAATCGTGCGTTTGTCTGAGTCTACCGATACCGTCGCCGGGCTCTGCTGGGACGAAATTAATTGGCGAAGCTGCCGGCAGTTGCTCATCAAATTGCGAAAGGATTGCCTTTATCGCAGCCTTCAATTTGTCTCTTAGCGATTTCTTCTGCTCTTCCGTATTATTGCTTTTTTCTGCCGCCAAATTAAATCTGATTGGCCAGCGACGATGAGATAAATCAAAGGGCAGTTCTTTCGGATGACCATAGGCCTCATTGAGCACGCCTATGATTTTTCCGTCTCCAAGCGCGTGAAGTGCATAGCCATATTCCAGCATCACATTTGGGTTAGGGGTGTAGCGAGTTTCGTCACTAGGCAGGTTTTCGGAAATAAAGGTTAGATCGGCGACAAAGACATCGGCGGTTCTGATTTTGGCAAGAATCGCATCAGCAACGCCGGGGCTTCCCGGAAGGCCTTGTGTATCTTGATCGATTAAGATGTCGCGGGCCGCGTCTTCAATAGACAAGTCTTGGCGCAATTCCTTGACCGCCAATTCTATTGAAGTACGAATAAATTTTCGAGTTTCAGGTCGATCGCTTTACCAAGAATAGAATATTTTTATCGACATGTTGTATTTTCCAACAGGTCATAGCGTACTTCGTTTGTT
>CAIYTE010000109.1 GCA_903929045.1 uncultured Hyphomicrobiales bacterium | reverse complement strand
CAGCGTACGCTTGAGCTTGTAGCTCAACGACGCGCGGGTATCGTCGATCTCCGCCTTGAACGCCATGCCCAAAAGGCCGATGGTCATACTGGAAATATCGTAGGCGCGTTTGAGATCGTCGACCAGTTGCAGCACGAGGCCTTCGTTCACCTGCATCGCCGCATGGCCGATTCCGAACTGATTGCGCGCGTAAGCGGCGAGTTGCATCGTGTCCTTGAACAGGCACGGTCCGGCGGAGAAGCCCGGCCCGGGGAAGCTCTTGGCGCGCGGATAATTGTGCTTCATCGCTTTCATGACGGCCTGATAATCGACGCCGGCGCCTTTCGCGATCATGTAGAACTGGTTGGTCGCGGCGAATTCGATGTAGCGGTAGGCATTGTTGAACAGCTTGGCAAACTCGGCTTCGAGCGGCTTGACGATGACGAGTTCGGGGGCGATGCGCTTGAACAGTTCGACGGCTTCCTGTTCGGCTTCCGGCGTCGTCGCGCTGATGATCTGCGGCATCTCGCGCAGTTCCTTGATGCCGTAGCCCTGCACGACGCGCTCCGGGCAAAACGCGATTCGGTTCTTGCGGCCGAGGCGCGCGAGATAATCGTGCAGCCAGTCGGTCGTGCCCGGATAAACTGTGGAGCGCAGCACGATCAACTGATCGTCGGCGAGGTGCGGCAGCAGGTCGTCGATGCATTGCTGCACCGGACCGGGCACCGGATTGAGAAATTCGTCGACCGGCGTGCCGATGGTGACGATGACCGGACCGCTCTTGCTGATCGACGCCGGCTCCGATGTGAAGACGAGGCGCTTGTCGGCCAGCGCCTTGGTCAGCAGCGGCGCGGCGCCATGCTCGATGAACGGCAGCTTGCCGGATTGCAGTGTCGCCAACGTATTCTTGTTGAGGTCGTTGATATTGACCGTCATGCCGGCTTCGGCAAACGCCAGCACCAGCGGAATGCCGACATGGCCGGCGCCACCGACGACGGTGAGATCGGCGTGCGCGGTGCCGCCTTGAGACGCGGGAGCGGTGCGGGTCGACGGAATATTCAAGCGAAGCCTGCGCGTTGAGGGGAGAACGAGGCTCCCACTAGCAATTTCCGGCGCAAAAGGAAACGCCGGAAAGCCCGGCGCAAAACGGCGTCAGTTCGCGTTTTCAGCCGCGAAATCAAGCCATTTGCCGTCGGCATTGGCGCGTTTGGCAGCGTCGATCAGGCGCTGCACACGGAAGCCTTCGGTAAAGCCGGGCGCGGTCCGCGGCCCGCCTTCGATGGCATCGAAGAATTTTGTGGCCAGGCGCGATACCGGCGCAATGCGGCCGTCCGGATGCGGCGCGTCGGCGGGGTCGTCGACCGGGATCTGTTCCATCGCGCCGGGACGCTTGGCGTAGCTGAGCGCAAAGCCGCGCATGTAGTCCGCGGTCGGATTGTGCAGCATCAAGGTGCCGTCCTCGCCGAAAAACTCGACGTGATGGCCGGTGCCGCGGAACGACGCGCAGCTCATGCCCAGGCTACAGGCGGCGCCCGACTGAAACTGCATCGCCATGGCGACGGTGGTTTCGAGATCGGCGTCGCCGGGCAGCCCCGAGACGCGTGCGGAGAGTCCCGCAATGGGGCCGGCGAACCATTCGAGATAATGGAAGCAGTGGCTGATGAAATTGCCGAGCACGCCGCCGCCGTCGTCGCGCAGTGTCTTCCAGTTTTTCATGCGCATCTGGATGGCGTAATTCTCGACGTGCCAGTGTACGGCGATGTGGCGAAGCCGGCCGATGGCGCCCGTATCGAGCATCGACTTGGCGCGATGCCACGCCATGATCTCGGTGAAATTGAAATCGAGGCCCGTCGGCAGGCCGCTGTCGTTCGCTGCCTGCAACATGACGCGCGCGTCGCTTAGCGTGCTCGCCATCGGCTTTTCGGCGAAGACCGGCTTGCCGGCTTTCAGCGCGGCGATGGCGATCTCGGCCTGCAGCGCCGGCATGGTGGCGATGGAGATAGCGTCGATATCCTTGTCGTCGACCAGAGCGCGCCAGTTGCCGTAGCTCTTCGGAACGCCTGCGGCTTTGGCGGCGTCGGCGGTTCGCTCGGCGTTGCTGCCGGCAAACGCGGCCACCTCGCAGCGCGCGTCGGCGCGGAACGCCGGCAGATGCACCAGCTTCCCGTAATTGATGCCGACGATGCCGAGACGGATCACGGTATGAAAGCCTGCGCTGGAGCGGCAAAAGTGCTTTGCCGGACCTGTTGAATTGAACGCATGGATTTGAGCCAAATCGCCATGCTACGCAAGGGCCGGAAGGGTGGGACCTGATGACGGCAATCGACGACATCGAACCGGCGGGCGCGGGCTGGCGCAAAGCGGCGGCTTTGCTGATGGCCGTCGCCGTGCTCGGCCTGCCGGTCAACAATCCCGCCGCCTATGCGCTGCTCGCCGCCATGGCGGTCATCATTTTCAGTGGCCGCGTGCGCGTCTGGGGCGTCGCCTGGATCGCGGCCTTGGCGCTGGCTAGTGCGGCGATCTACGGCCAGTCGCTGCTGGCGCCGCCGCGCATCGATGAAGGCCACAATGTTTTCCTGCCGAGCCCGGTGCTGGAGCGCGGCCTGCCGGCGGACGTCTATCGCCATCTCAAGGACGAGTTCGACAAGACTTATCCGGAGGCGCAGCGCTGCACGTCCGGAAACGTGGGCTGTTGGCAAAGCGGCGGTATGCCGGCAACGCCTTTTGCATTTTCGGCTGACGGGATTTTTCAGAAATCGACAATGTCGCGGTCGGTGACCGAAATCGATTTTTCCGATCCGGTCTGGCGACGGCTCGGCTTCATCAACGAGATCAAATATAATTGGTACACGGCCGCGCCTGACGTTCATCGCAGCGATCGCGACCGCCGCATCTATATGGGATTGAACCGCTGGCATCTGGCCATGCCGTGGTTTGAGATGATCCGGCTGCCGTCGGCCGTGGTGGGCGGCAAATTGTGCTGGCGCGGCGATGTGTTGTGGGAAGGCGCCAACGACCGCTTCGCGCTGTGGCGCGGCGACAGCTGCCGCGACATCACACCGGACGATGCCGGACGGCGTGTTGTCGGCATGGGTATCAAGCCCGACCAGTTGGCGATGCGGCTGACGCCGCCGTGGAAGCCGTGGCTGTTGCAACTCGCGAGTCAGGGGCTGATCGTATTCGCCGCCGCGGCCCTGATGCTGACGCTGGTCCGGTTCGAACCGCAGAAGATGCTGGTGCCGTTTCTGCTCGTCGGGGTCGCCGCGCTGGTGATTGCGGCCGACGATGCGAGCTTCCTCGGCGGCGTACGGCCTCTCGATGGCGGTGATGACGGATTGTTCTACGAGGGGCACGGCCGGATCATTTTGCAGCATTTCCTCGCCGGCGATTTCCGGGCGGCCCTCGAAGGCGGCGAGAAAGTTTTCTATTACGGCGGGCCCGGCCTTCGTTATTTCCGCGCGCTGGAACACGTTTTATTCGGCGACAGCTTCCTTGGTTATCTGTCACTTGTCCTAGCTCTGCCGGTGCTGGTCTTCTCCCTGTTCAGCCGCTTTCTCCGAGGAAATTGGGCGATTGCGCTCAGCCTTTTGTTCATCGCCGTTCCGCTCGGCACGATCTTCGGCACGAGCTTCGTCGAGTACATGAAATGGGCCAGCCGCGGCTTTGCCGATCCAGCGGCCTACATCCTGTTCATTGCCGGGCTGTTGCCCATCATCGGCACCCGTGCGGAAGGCCCGAACACGACCTTCACGCCGGCTTTTTTCGGAGCGCTGCTGCTCGCGCTCGGCATCTGCATGAAGCCGATCATCGCGCCGGCCGCGGCGGTGCTGCTCGGCGGCGCCGGTCTCTACGCGCTCTATCGCCGGCAATGGCCGCGGCTGGCCGGACTCTGCGTCGGCTTCCTCCCGGTGTTCTCGATGGCGCTGCACAATTGGGTGTTCGGTAAGGTGTTTGTGCTCTTCAGCTCGAATTCCGGCGATGCCGACCTGCTGGTCATGCCGCCCTCGGCCTATTTCAACGCTGTGAAAGAACTGGCGACCTTCGACCTCAGCGGCGGCTATGCGTCCCGCGGGTTTTTTCAGATTGTGAAGTGGCTGTCGGGTCCGGCTGAATCCGTTTTCACCATCCCGATCAATGCAGCCGCCGTCGCGATCCTTATATATGTGGTGCTGCGCGGCCGGACGTTCGACCCGTGGCTCAGGCTGATCGGCGCGTCGGCACTGGCGCAGCACGCCGTGGCATTGTTTTATAATGCCGGTATCGCCCGCTATCATTTCCTGACCTGGTTCCTCACCATGGTCGTGGTCATGGTCTTCATGCAGGACGCCGGAATGGGCTGGCTCAAACGGCGCTATCCGGTAATGTCCGCCCGCGTAACGTCCAATCCCTTGTCGCGCCGCCTGGCCACCGGTCTGGCGCGGCTACAGAAAGCATCGCTATGAGCAAATCCCCCGTCGGCTTTGAGCACGGTCTGACCAATTACGGCGACCGCGACTTCTCTCTGTATCTGCGCCGCTCCTTCGCCAAGTCGATGGGCTACACCAATGCGAGCCTGGCCAAGCCCGTGGTGGGCATCGCCTACACGCCGTCGGGCTTCAACAATTGTCACCGTCACTTTCCGGAACTGCTCGAAGCGGTGAAGCGTGGCGTACTCGCCGCCGGCGCGCTGCCGGTCGACTTCCCCACGATCTCGCTGGGCGAAGGCTTCCTCAGCCCGACCAGTTTGAAATTCCGCAACCTCATGTCGATGGACACCGAGGAAATGGTGCGCGCGCAGCCAATGGATGCCGTCGTGCTGATGGGCGGCTGCGACAAGACCGTGCCGGCGCAACTGATGGGCGCGATCTCGGCAAATCGTCCGGCGGTGATGCTGATCGGCGGCCCGATGATGACCGGCCGCCATCACGGCGAACGTCTCGGCGCCTGCACCGACTGCCGCCGCTTCTGGGCGCAGTATCGCGCCGGCAAGGTCGACACCAAGGAAATCAACGAAGTCGAAAACAATCTCGCCACCACCGCCGGCACTTGCGCGGTGATGGGTACGGCTTCGACGATGGCGTGCATCGCCGAGGCGCTGGGCATCATCCTGCCGGGCACGGCGGCGATTCCGGCGGTGCATGCGGATCGTCTGCGCGCCGCCGAAGAGACCGGCGCGCTTGCGGTGAAGCTGATCGGCTCGAAGCTGACGCCCGACAAGATCATCACGCCACAGTCGATCGAGAATGCGCTGCGCGTGCTGCTCTCGATCGGTGGCTCGACCAACGCCATTGTTCATCTCACCGCGATCGCGGGCCGCGCCGGCATTCCGGTGTCGCTGCAGCGTCTCAACGAATTGTCCGACACCACGCCGGTGCTGGTGAATCTCAAGCCGGTCGGCAACGGCTATATGGAAGACTTCTATGCCGCCGGTGGCATGGGCGCGCTGCTGCGTGAGTTGAAGGATCTGCTGCACCTTGACGCCATGACCATCACCGGTGAGACGCTCGGCGAGCGATTGAACTTCGACAGCCACGCCTGGGTGGATCGCGAGATCATCGCCGAGCGTAACAAGCCGCTCGAGCCGCAGGGCGGTCTCGTCGCTCTTTTCGGCAACCTCGCGCCGCGCGGCGCGATCCTAAAGCGCTCCGCCGCCGATTCAAATCTGTTCGAACGCGAAGGCCGCGCCGTGGTGTTCACCTCGCTCGCGGATCTCGCGGCGCGCGTCGACGATCCGGCGCTCGATATCAACCCGGACGATTTCATGGTGCTGCAGAATGCCGGTCCGCATTCGGACTCGGCCATGCCGGAGGCCGGCTATCTGCCGATCCCGAAGAAGCTCGCCACCAAGGGCCTCAAGGACATGGTGCGTATCTCCGACGCGCGCATGAGCGGCACCGCGTTCGGTACCATCGTATTGCATGTGACGCCGGATAGCGCGTCGGGTGGGCCGCTGGGCCTTGTGCGCAACGGTGATCGCATCAAATTGTCGGTGAAGGATCGAAGTATTCATCTCAAAGTCGACGATTCGGAGCTCAAACGCCGCGCCGCCGAGACGAATCTGGCGCCGAAAGTGCCCGAACGGGGCTATTCGCGTCTCTATGCGCAGGAAATTCTCGGCGCCGACGAGGGGTGCGACTTCGCATTTCTGAAGCCGCGCTGAAATCTGCGGTATTTAAGTAAGTTGCAAAGTTCCTGTTTACAAGCGAGTAGGGATGATTGGCGTTTAGCGGTTGAATCCGCTCGTCATTAACGCGGTCTGCAACCCGCGCGCTCTAATTTCCGGCCGTAAAGGCCGTGCATGTTCAGAGTCCTCAACTGTCTTGAAACGCAACACGATTGGCGTCTGGTCGTCCTGGCCGCCATCGTTTGCTTCATGATGAGCGTCGCCGCCGTGAGCCTGTTCAACCGGGCGCGCGTGCTGGGCGGACGTGCGCGCGCGGCCTGGCTGCTGACGGCCAGCTTTGCCACCGGCACCGGAATTTGGGCGACGCATTTCATTGCAATGCTCGCTTTTGATTTCGGATTTCAGGTCGCTTTCGACGTCGGCCTGACGATCTTCTCGTTGCTCATTGCCATCGCCGTCACCGGGCTTGGACTTGCGGTTGCGATCTATGGCCGGATGCGATGGGCGCCCGCCGCCGGTGGTGCGCTTGTTGGTGGCGGCATAGCGTGCATGCACTATCTCGGCATCACGGCGTTGCTGATGACAGGCGAAATTTTGTGGGCGACCGATCTGGTGGTCGCGTCAATTTTGCTCGGCGTTGTCTGCGGCGCCGCCGCTCTGCACGTGATGGCGCAAGGCATCGGCCTGCGAACGACTTTGTCCGGCGCCGTTTTGTTGTCGCTCGCAATCGTCGCCCATCACTTCACGGCAATGGCCGCCGTCGGCATCATTCCCGGCTTCATTCACGAATTGAGCGCCGATGCGTTGGGACCGGTGTCTCTCGCCATGATCGTGGCGATGGCAGCGACGGCCGTGCTCAGCATCTGCATGATTGGCGCCTGGTCGGACCGGCATAGCCGCGAGATCGTCGGCGAACGCAATCGCTGGCTCGACGCCGCCGTCAACAACATGATTCAGGGTCTGTGCCTGTTCGACGAGAACAACAGACTGATGGTTTGGAATGAACGCTACCGGGCCATGTACAACATCCCCAAGGACAAAATCTGGCAGGGCTGTACGGTTCGCGATCTTCTCGACGCGCGCATTGCCGCGCGGGTCTTTCCGCTGGACCCGGCTGGCTACATCGCTCAACTGGACGAAGCGCTGGCGGTCGGCAAGGCGTTCACGCTCAACATAGACTTGGCCGACGGCCGTATCATTCATGTGATCAATCAGCCGACCGATTCCGGCGGCTGGGTTGCCACTCACGAAGATATCACCGAGCGCAAACGCGCCGAGGACGCGCTGGAAAATACCCGCGCCTTCCTCGACACGATCATCGAAAATGTGCCGTCGCCGATTATCGTCAAGGCGCTGCCCGAGCGCCAGTACGTGCTCGTCAATCGCGCCGCCGAAACCTATCTCGGCATCAAGCGCGAGGCCATGCTCGGCAAGGTCGCGAAAGACTTCATGCCGGACGGCACGACCGATATGATCGATTTCCACGATCAACGGCTGATCGACAGTGGCCGGCCGGTATTCTTCGACGAGCATGCGGTCACGACACCGGGCAATGGCACGCGTATCGCGACGGCGGCCCGCCTGCCGCTGTACGGTGCCAACGGCAAGCCCGAATATCTGGTCAGCGTGATCAACGACATCACCGACCGCAAACGCGACGAACAGCGCATCGCGCATATGTCGACGCACGACACGTTGACCGATCTGCCGAACCGGTCGGCTTTCACGTCGTGTATCGCTGCGACGGCGGAGCTGGCGGCGGCGGCCGGCGACAGTTTTGCCGTGATCAACATCGATCTGGACAACTTCAAGACGATCAACGACGTGTTCGGCCACGCCATCGGCGACGAATTGTTGCGGGAAGCGGCAAGGCGCATGGAAATGGTCTGTCAGGGCGCGTTTCTGGCGCGGGTCGGCGGCGACGAATTCGCGGTGGTGACGCCAACCGGACAGCAACCCGCGGGCGCTGAAGCCCTGGCGGCGAAACTGATGGCGGCGTTCCGCAACGATCTCGAAATTCGCGACCAGCATTTGCGGATTGGCGTGACGATTGGCGTCGCGCTGTTTCCGCAGGACGGTAATGAGGCCACGATCCTCGTCGCCAACGCCGACGCGGCGCTGTTCCGCGCCAAGTCCGAGGCGCGCGGTTCGGTGCGGTTCTTCGAAATCGCGATGGACAATCAGTTGCGCGAAAATCGCGCGCTGCACGAAGACCTGCGCACGGCGATCCAGCGCGACGAGTTGGAGGTCTATTACCAGCCGCAAGCGAACATTGACGGCTCGATTACCGGCTTCGAGGCGCTGGTGCGGTGGCATCATCCGCGTCACGGCATGGTGGCGCCGAGCACGTTCATTCCGCTCGCCGAAGAAAACGGCACCATCGTTGCGCTCGGCGAGTGGGTGCTGCGCACCGCGTGCCGCGAGGCTGCGTCGTGGCCGCGGCCGCTAAGCATTGCCATCAATTTGTCGCCGGTCCAGTTTCAGCACGGCGATCTGCCGAATCTCGTGCATGAAATTCTGGTCGAAACCGGGCTGGCGCCGAAGCGGCTTGAACTCGAAATCACCGAAGGCGTGCTGATCGGCGACTTCACCCGCGCGGTCGGCCTGTTGCGCCGTTTGAAGAACCTCGGCGTGCGCACCGCGATGGACGATTTCGGCACCGGTTATTCGTCGCTGTCGTATCTGCAGTCTTTCCCATTCGACAAAATCAAGATCGACCGGACCTTTATCGCCAATATCGGCAACAGCGAGCAGGCCGGCACCATCATCCGCGCCGTGATCGGCCTTGGCCGCGGCCTGGGCGTGCCGGTTCTGGCGGAAGGTGTTGAGACCGCCGAGCAGGCCAAGTTTCTCTTCGCCGAAGGCTGCAACGAAATTCAGGGCTACTACATCGGCCGCCCGCAGCGCATCGCCGACTATGCCGAACTCGTTGGC
Source organism: uncultured Hyphomicrobiales bacterium (assembly GCA_903929045.1). Taxonomy (GTDB): domain Bacteria; phylum Pseudomonadota; class Alphaproteobacteria; order Rhizobiales; family Xanthobacteraceae; genus Pseudolabrys. The sequence continues at coordinate 4,601 of CAIYTE010000109.1, read as the reverse complement.
AGGACGCCGAACAAGCCGAAGCTGAAGGTTGTCGGCAAAGCCGGCTAGTTTGGGGTCGACGGCTCGGGCGTAATCAGCTGCGTGCGGGTGAGGCTCGCGAAACGGCCGCCGGCTTTCACCAGATCATCGAACGTCCCGGCTTCGACGATGCGCCCGCCGTCGAACACTAGAATGCGCGACGCCTTGCGCACGGTCGACAGGCGATGCGCGATGACGAAGGTCGTGCGGTTCTTCATCAGCTCGTCGAGCGCCTGCATCACTTTGGATTCGGTGTCGGCGTCGAGCGCGCTGGTGGCTTCGTCCAGAATTAGGATCGGCGGATTTTTCAAAAGGGCGCGGGCGATCGACAGCCGCTGGCGTTCGCCACCCGACAAAGCGCGGCCGCGTTCGCCGACGCGGTCGTTGAAGCCTTCGAACTTCCGCTCGATGAAATCCAGCGCCTGGGCACGGCGCACGGCGTCACGCATGTCGTCTTCGGTGGCGTCAGCCTTGCCGACACGGAGGTTGTCGGCGATGGAGCGGTTGAACAGCAACGCTTCCTGAAACACGACGCCGATGTTGCGGCGGAGCGCGGCAAGCTTGAAATGCCGGATGTCGGTGCCGTCGATTTCGATGGCGCCCGATTGCGGATCGAAGGCGCGGTGCAGCAGCGCAATCGCGGTCGATTTACCGGCGCCGGTGGCGCCGACCAGCGCGATGGTCTCGCCCGGCAACGCCTTGAAATTGAGATCGGCGGCCGCCATGCGCTGGCCGTCGTAGGAAAACGACACGTCCTTGAATTCGACAAGGCCCGTGAGCTTGCCGGGATCGACGGCGTCCGGCAGGTCGCGGATAGCCGGGATGGTGTCCCAGACCTGGAAGAACTCGCGCAGGCGCGGCGCTTCCAGCATCATTTTATTGATGAAGCCGACCGACTGCTCCAGCCGGATGATGATCAGTCCGGCGAAGTTCATGAAGGTGACCATCTCGCCGATGCTGGCTTGCCCCTGGATGTGCAACCAGGTGCCGACGACGATGATCGACAGCACGGTGAGGGTCGTCGACATGCGCGTGAGAACATTGGCGAGCGCCCACCAGGACAGCACCGGCATTTGCGCGGCCAGCAGGCGTTCGACGATCTGGCGCAGTTCGAGAACTTCAGCGTCGAGCCGGGAGAAGCTCTGCACCAGCGCGATGTTGCCGAGCGTGTCGGATGCGCGTTCGGCCAGATCCGAATAGTGGCGCTCGACCGTGCTTTGCAGCGTTTCGGTCTTGCGTACGATCAGCGCGGTAAGCGCCGAGAACACGACGCAGAGCGCGATCAGCAACAGCGCCAGCCGCCAGTTGATGTAGAGCGACACCGGCAACAGGATCAGCAGCGTGATGAAGGACGACAAGTGGTCTCGGAAGAAACCGAGCCACATGCCCCACAGCGAGTCGGTGCCTTGCAGCATCACCTTCATCAGGCGGCCGGAGTGCGTGTTGCCGTGATAGGATAGCGGCAGTTGCAGCACGTGCTCGAAATAGCCGGTCAGCACGATCTGCCGGCGGCGGTGCGCCAGCCGGTCGGCGTAAAGCGCGATCGCCGTGCCGCAGACAATGGTGAAGAGGCCGAAGGCGGCCCAGGCCGCGAGCAGGCCGCTCAATTCCGCCCATGACGGCGACACGCCGCGGGTCTGCGCGCCGGTCAGGGCGTCGATGATGCGGCCGAGCAGGACGGGCTCGGCGAACTGCGCCGCCGCCAGCGCCATGTTCGCCACCGCCAGAATCCAGGCCAGCCGGCCGTCGGAGCCGAGCAGGGCCAAGACGCGGCCGTAGAGGCGGAAAAGGCTCATGGGCGGGAGGCCGGGCGCTCGAACGGAAACATGAAATGGTGCTGCCTGAGTGGATTGAACACTCGACCTCCTCATTACCAATGAGGTGCTCTACCACTGAGCTAAGGCAGCGAATTTCCGCGAACTGGGACGTGTCAGCCCGGCGCGAACGCGGCGGAAACTGCCATACGACCCCCACCGGTGCAAGCAAAGCCTGCTTGCGAACTGAGGCGGTGCACGGATAATGCCGGCATGACTAAAACCGTCGAAACGAACAAGAAAACCGGCAAAAAAGGCGGCCGAAGCGACCGCCTGGCTGCCGCGTTAAGGGAAAATCTGCGCCGCCGCAAGGCGCAGGTGCGGGGGCGGGACGCCGCCGAGGCTCCCGAGCCGGCGGTTGAGCCGAAAAACTCCTGATTTGGAACCAAAAGCGGACTTTCGCCGTATTCGCCCGGTCAAGGGTGGTAACCCTGCATCGGATTGCCATTTGCAGGGGGCCGGGCGGCGGGCCATATCAGGACACGCGTATCAGGCTGAAGGCAGCGGGGCGACATGGATCGAATTCGGATTATCGGCGGGCAGCGCCTGAACGGCAGCATCCCGATCTCGGGCGCCAAGAACGCCACCCTGCCGCTCATGATCGCCAGCCTGCTGACGGACGAGACGCTGATTCTCGAAAACGTGCCGCGGCTCGCCGACGTCATCCAGCTCCAGCGCATTCTCGGCAATCACGGCGTCGACATCACCATCGCCGGCAAGCGCTCCGGTGACGACCCGAACAGCGGCCGTACGCTGCACATTTCGGCCAAGCATATCGTCGACACCACCGCGCCCTACGAACTCGTGTCGAAAATGCGCGCCAGCTTCTGGGTGGTCGCGCCGCTTCTGGCGCGCATGGGCGAAGCCAAGGTGTCGCTGCCGGGCGGTTGCGCCATCGGCACGCGACCGGTCGATTTCCTGATCATGGCGCTGGAAAATCTTGGCGCCGAAATCGAGATCGAAGCGGGCTACGTCGTGGCGCGCGCCAAGAACGGCCTGCGCGGCGCCGAGATCAAATTCCCCAAGGTCACGGTCGGCGGCACGCATACCGCTTTGATGGCGGCGGTGCTGGCCAAGGGCACGACGGTGATCGAGAACGCGGCGCGCGAGCCGGAAATCGGCGACGTCGCCGACTGCCTCAACAAGATGGGCGCCAACGTCACCGGCGCCGGCACGTCCACCATCGTCGTCGAAGGCGTCGGCAGGCTACACGGCGCGCGGCATTCGGTGCTGCCGGACCGCATCGAGACCGGCACCTACGCCATGGCCGTGGCCATGACCGGCGGCGACGTGCTGTTGCAGAATGCGCGTCCGGAATTGCTGCAGTCGGCGCTAGATACGCTGACGCAGGCCGGCGTCACCGTGACGCCGACCAACGAAGGCATCCGCATTGCCCGCAACGGCTCGGGGCTGAACGCGGTCGATGTCACGACCGAGCCGTTCCCCGGTTTCCCGACCGATCTGCAGGCGCAACTGATGGCGCTGATGACCAAGGCCAAGGGCACGTCGCGCATTACCGAAACGATTTTCGAAAACCGGTTCATGCATGTGCAGGAACTGGCTCGTCTCGGCGCGCGCATTCATCTCGACGGCGAAACGGCGACCATCGAAGGCGTCGCCAAGCTCAAAGGCGCACCGGTGATGGCGACCGATCTGCGTGCCTCGGTGTCGCTGGTGATCGCGGGCCTGGCCGCCGAAGGCGAGACCATGGTCAACCGCGTCTATCATCTCGACCGCGGCTTCGAGAAGGTCGAGGACAAGCTCGCCGCCTGCGGCGCGGCGATCGAGCGGATCAGCGCTTAAGTTTTCAGCGCTTGGATTTTTTGGCCGATTTCTTGCGCGGGTCCTTGAGCGGCGGATTTGTCTTGATGTTCAAGCGCCGCTGGGTCTTTTCGTCGAAATGATCGTCGGCCATGAGCCCGGCCGACTTGATGCCCTCGATGGCGCAGATGTCATCCATTTCGTTGACATCGCCGGTCACGCCGATGGCACCCATCACCTCGCCCTGATCGTCGCGGATGAGCTGCCCGCCCGCTTCGAGAAACAGCGGCCCGTCGGCGATCGCTTCCATGGACTGCACGAACAACGGCTTCTCCCGCGCCTTCTGCAACACCATGCGTGACGTGCGTCCAAGCGACAACGCGGCGAAGGCTTTGCCGTAGGCGATTTCAAAGCGCATCAGCGACGCGCCGTCCTGCTTGAGGAACGCCTTCACCCGGCCGCCGGCGTCGAGAACGCAAGCCGCGAGGGCATAGCACTCGTGCTTTTTGGCGGCGGCAAATGTGCCTTCGATGATCTCAACGGCTTCCGCCAGACTTAACGCACGCATAGACAATACTCCCAAGCCTCGTTACTGAAAACCGAACATGCGCGGCTAAGCGTGTCAACGGGGAGCAAATGCAATGGCCACCATCAAAGTCATGAGCGCCGGCGCCGTCAAAGGCATGGTGGATCTGTTGGCGCCTGAGTTCGAGCGCGAAACCGGCGAGACGCTCGACCTGAATTTCGGCACGGCCGGCGCGTTGCGCGACCGCGTGAAAAACGGCGAGACTTCCGACGTCGTCATCCTGTCGCAATCGATCATCGCAGGGCTCGGCCCGCTGGTGACGGATGTGACCGACCTCGGCCGCACCGTGACCGGCGTCGTGGTTAAAGAGGGCGCGCCGCTGCCCGATATCTCGACGCCAGAGGCCTTCAAACAGGCGCTGCTGAAGGCGCGGTCGGTGGCCTATACCGATCCGAAATCCGGCGGCTCCGGCGGCACCGTGT
>CAIYTE010000108.1 GCA_903929045.1 uncultured Hyphomicrobiales bacterium | reverse complement strand
TTTCGGCTTTTTCGGCTTTTGCTCGCAGGCTCGACACAATTCATCGTAAAGATGACGTCCTATGTCTCGCCCGCGCATTTCCCCCCAACCGGACGTCCCCGGTCTCGCCGCCCGTCGCATCGCGGCGGATATTCTCGACGGCGTTTTGCGCAAGCGCATCGCACTCGATGAACAGCTGTCCGGGCGCGGCGCCCACCCCGGCCTGCCGAGCCTGCCCGACCGCGACCGCGCATTGATGCGCCGGCTGGTCGCGACCTGCCTGCGTCGGCTCGGCACGTTGCGGCATCTGCTCGGCGATCTCATGGCCAAGGGATTTCCGGCCGACGCACCGCGCACCGAATCGATCCTGCTGATCGGCGCCGCGCAAATTCTCTGGCTCGATGTACCCGATCACGCCGCCGTCGATCTCTCCGTGCGCATGGCGCAGGCCGACCGGCGCGCCGCGCGCTACGCCGGTCTGGTCAACGCCGTGCTGCGGCGTGTCGCGCAAAACAAAACGGCGCTGCTCGCCGACGAGACGCCGCGCGACATGCCCGACTGGCTGCTCAAGCGCTGGAGCAAAACCTACGGCGCCGAAACCGCACGCGCGATTGCGCAAGCGAACGGCCACGAGCCGGCACTCGACGTCACGGTGAAAGAAAATCCCGACAAATGGGCCGAGCACATGCATGGCCGCGTCATGCCGACCGGCACGGTGCGGACCATTGCGCATGGCGCGATTTCGCTGCTGCCCGGCTTCACTGAAGGCGCATGGTGGGTGCAGGACGCCGCCGCATCGATCCCGGCGCAATTGCTCGGCGAGGTGCGCGACCGCGACGTGCTCGACCTCTGCGCCGCCCCCGGCGGCAAGACCGCGCAACTCGCCAGTGCCGGCGCCCGCGTCGTCGCACTTGATCGTTCCGCGCCGCGGCTGACGCGCCTCACCGAAAATCTCACCCGGCTGTCGCTGACCGCCGAGACCATCGCCGCCGATGCGCTCGAATGGCGGCCGGAAGGCAAATTGTTCGACGCCATCCTGCTCGATGCGCCCTGTTCGTCGACAGGGACCATCCGCCGTCATCCGGATGTGCCGTGGCTGAAAGCGGAAGCCGACCTCGCCCCGCTCACCGCGCTGCAGAGCCGGTTGCTCGACCACGCCATCACCCTGCTCAAGCCGGGCGCGACGCTGGTGTACTGCGTCTGCTCGCTCGAACAGGAAGAAGGCCCCGACCAGATCGCCGCTTTTCTGGCGCGCAACGCCCATGCGGCGCGCCAGCCGATCGCGCCCTCGGAGGTCTTCGGCCAGGCCGATTTCGTCACCCCGGCGGGCGATTTGCGGACGCTGCCGCAGTATCTCCCCGACCCGGAGCCGCAATGGGGCGGCCTGGACGGCTTCTTCGCCGCCCGGCTGACGCGAATTGCATAGTATTTGCTGGGCTAAATCACGGCCCGGCCTGGCGTATTGGCCGTTTGGTCCCCCTTCGCTATCGTGTGTCACTCGCGCGCGAATCGGGCCGCGCTGCAGGGGACGGGCGACTTCATGAGGGGTGTTTCCATCGCGGAGCGATTAAGGCTCTCCGTGCTCATCGGGCGCCGCGCCTATCGCAGCTTCGCCGGTGGTCTGAACACGCATCCACTGCTGCGCTGGCGCTTCAGCTCGACCAAGACCGACCGGCTGGTTATCGCGCCGCAGGATCTGCGCACCGCCGACGCCACCCGCGCCAGCGAGATCTACGCCGGACGCTTCGCCTTCGCCGGCAAGGTCGTGATCTGCGACCGCCGCTCACCCTTCGAAATGACGCCGCCGTCCGACGAGTGGGCAGTGCAGCTGTTGAGCTTCTCCTGGCTGCGCCATCTGCGCGCCGCGGACTCGGCCATCACCCGCGCCAATGCGCGTTCGCTGATCGACGAATGGATCACCTTGCAGGGCGGCTGGCATCCGGTCGGCTGGCGTTCCGATATTCTGTCGCGCCGCATCATCTGCTGGCTGAACCAGGCGCCCTTCGTCCTTCAGGACGCCGACGCGCGCTTCTACCGCCGTTTCATCCGCAGCCTGTCGCGGCAGGTGCGTTACCTGCGCAAGACGCTGAAAGAATCCCGCGACGGCATGCCGCGCATGCAGGCGCTGATCGCGCTGACCTTCGCCACGCTCTGCTTGCAAGGCATCTCTAGTCATCTGCGCCATAACGCGCGCCGCTTGATCGAGGAATTGCGCGCGCAGATTCTGCCCGATGGTGGCCACATCAGCCGCAATCCCGGCGCGCTGATCGAACTGCTCGCCGACCTGCTGCCATTGCGGCAGCTTTTCTCTGCGCGCGATTTGCAACCGCCGCACGCGCTCAACAACGCCATCGACCGCATGATGCCGATGCTGCGCTTCTTCCGTCACGCCGACGGCAATTTCGCGCAATTCAACGGCATGGGGCCGACGCAGGTCGATCTGCTCGCCACCGTGCTCGCCTATGACGACGCGCGCGGCACGCCGGTGTCGAACGCGCCGCACTCCGGCTACCAGCGCATCGATGCCGGACAGACCGCCGTGCTGATGGATACCGGCCGGCCGCCGCCGATCGCGCTGAGCCAGGAAGCCCATGCCGGCTGCCTGTCGTTTGAATTGTCATGGAAGCAGCACCGGCTGGTGATCAATTGCGGCCTGCCCTCGGTCAACCGCGAAACCTGGCGGCAGGTGGCCCGCGCCACGGCAGCGCATTCGACCGTGACGTTCAACGATCAATCGTCGTGCCACTTTCTCGAGTCCGGTTCGTTTCGCGGACTGCTGTTCGGCACACCGATTGTCGCCGGGCCGCACACCGTTCCGCTGGAGCGGGAAGAACTTGCCGCCGGCGGCGCGTTGTTGCGCACGTCGCATGACGGCTACGCCAGCGATTTCGGCGCCGTCCATCACCGCGTCGTGTCGCTCAACGCCGACGGCACCGTGCTCGACGGCGAAGACAGCTTCACGCCCTCGGACCTGCGTGGCTTTTCGCAAAGTGTGCCCGACGAATACGCCATCCGGTTCCACCTGCATCCGGCGATCAAGGCGAGCCGCCTGTCGGACAGCCGCGGTGTCATTCTGCTGCTGCCGGACCGCGAGGTCTGGACCTTCTCGACGCTGGCCGACAAGGTCGAGATCGAGGAAAGCGTCTATCTCGCCGGCACCGACGGGCCGCGCCGCGCCTTGCAGATCGTGATTTACGGCCATGCCCGCGAGCACCCTCGCATCAAATGGAGCTTCGGCCACTCCAAACCGGCCACGCCGGGCGCCAAAATCACCCGCGCCGACGAGCCCGAATTGCCGCTGTGATTTGCCTCCCCTTTCCCCTTGCGGGGAGAGGCCGTGGGCGACATTAAGAGCGCATGACATCACATCCGCGCCGTATCACCCGCGCCCTGCTGTCGGTTTCCGACAAGACGGGATTGATTGAATTCGCCAAGGCTCTCACCGGCCACGGCGTCGAACTGGTCTCGACCGGCGGCACCGCCAAGGCGATCAAGGACGCCGGCCTCAAGGTCATCGACGTCGCCGAACTCACCGGATTTCCGGAAATGATGGATGGCCGCGTCAAGACGCTGCATCCGAAGGTGCACGGTGGGTTGCTCGCGATCCGCGACAACAAGGACCATGCCGGCTCGATGAGCGAGCACGGCATCAAGCCGATCGATCTGCTGGTGGTGAACCTCTATCCGTTTGAGGAAACCGTCGCCAAGGGCGCCGGCTACGAGGACTGCGTCGAGAACATCGACATCGGTGGCCCGGCCATGATCCGCGCCGCGGCGAAGAACCATGACGATGTCGCGGTGGTGGTCGACGCGTCGGACTACGAGAAGGTGCTCGGCGAACTCACGCAGCACAACGGCGCGACGACGCTGGAATTGCGCCGCAAGCTCGCGGCCAAGGCCTATGCCCGCACCGCCGCGTATGACGCTGCCATCTCCAACTGGTTTGCCGACACGCTGAAGGACGACGCGCCGGACTATCGCGCCTTCGGCGGCAAGCTCATTCAAGCACTGCGCTACGGCGAGAACCCGCACCAGAGCGCGGCCTTCTACAAGGCGCCGGGCCAGCGCTTCGGCGTGACGACGGCAAAGCAGTTGCAGGGCAAGGAATTGTCCTACAACAACATCAACGACACCGACGCGGCGTACGAGTGCGTCGCCGAGTTCGATCCCAAGCGCACCGCGGCCTGCGTCATCGTCAAGCACGCCAATCCGTGCGGCGTGGCCGAAGGCAAGACCTTGCTCGACGCCTACAAGAAGGCCCTGGCCTGCGACTCGACGTCGGCGTTTGGCGGCATTGTCGCACTTAACGGCACGCTCGACGCCGACGCGGCGCGCGCCATCACCGAGATTTTCACCGAAGTCATCATCGCGCCGGATGCCAGCGACGAGGCGATCAAAATCGTCGCCGGCAAAAAGAATTTGCGGTTGCTGCTGACCGGCGGCCTGCCCGATCCGAAGGACAAGGGCCTACTGGTGAAGTCTGTCGCCGGGGGATTGCTGGTGCAGTCACGTGACAATGCCGTGGTCGACGGCATGACACTTAAAGTCGTGACCAAGCGCGCGCCGAGCGACATCGAACTCGCCGACCTGCGCTTTGCGTTCCGCGTCGCCAAGCACGTCAAGTCGAACACCATCGTCTACGCCAAGGATCTGGCCACCGTCGGCATCGGCGCGGGACAGATGAGCCGAATCGACTCGGCGTGCATCGCCGCGCGCAAGGCGGAAGACGCGGCGAAGGACATGAAGCTCGACTTTCCGATGACCAAGGGTTCGGTGGTGGCGTCCGACGCCTTCTTCCCGTTCGCCGACGGGTTGCTCGTCGCCATCGAAGCCGGTGCCACGGCGGTGATCCAGCCCGGCGGTTCGATGCGCGACAATGAAGTCATCGAGGCGGCCGACAAGCACGGCATTGCCATGGTGTTCACGGCGACCAGGCATTTTAAGCATTAGACCCGTCATCCTGAGGTAGCGGCCGAAGGCCGCCCTCGAAGGATAGACGGCCCGGGCTGTCATCCTTCGAGGCTCGCTACGCTCGCACCTCAGGACGACGATCACTCCCGCGCCAAATCCCCCAGCAGGCTCGCCGCCACCGACAGCTTCGACAAAGTCAGCCCCGAGCCCGCGATGTCGTGGATCTGCGAGCGGATGCGCTCGACTTCCACCTTGCGCGGCGCGACCCAGGCCTCGACGGCGTCCGATCCGCTCTTGCCGTCGCCGACCATCGCCGCGGTGAGACGGCGCTCGGCATCGCCGATCGAATCCAGCGCGCGGTCGAGCGCCAGCCGGTCGAAGTAATCCGACACGACGATGTCCGGCACCGCATTGGCGATCTGATCGAGCTGAAAGAAGGCTTCGGTGGCGAAATAGGTCGCGGTGATATCGCCGACCGGCTGCTTCGCCTTGTCGACGATCAGCACGATATCAGTCGCGGCCTTGAGCAGGCCGAGGCTGGCGACGCGGCGCGCGAGATCGTCCGGCACGCCGGCCTTGGTGAGTTCAGCGATGTGCTTGTCGCGCACACCAGCCGCTTCCTTCGACAGCGCCGTATCCAGCGACGCCGCCACATCGCGGATGCCGTCGCGGTAATGCGCGACGATGGTTTCCAGCCCCTGCTTGAGATCGACATTGCGCAAGAACCAGACCAGCCGATCGAGCAACAAATCCTGTACGGCGGCATAGAGATCGAGCTGCGTTTCGCCCGAGACCTTGTTGTCGAGAGTGTCGATCTCGGTGTTGAGCGCCACCATCTCGTAGCTCTGCCGCACGGCGGCGAACGCTGCGGCGATGGACGGCGGCGGCGCGCCGGTCTGGTCGGCAATGCGCACGATTAATGTCGCGCCGCCGCGGTTGATCATCGAGTTGGTGAGTTGCGTGGCGATGATTTCGCGGCGCAGCCGGTGCGCCTGCAACGCGTCCGGATAGCGCTCCGTCATTTCCTTTGGGAAGTAGCGGTTCAGTTCGCGGCCGAGATAGGGATCGTCCGGCACGTCCGAGTCGAGCAGCTCGGTGTAGAGCGTCAGCTTGGCGTAGGCAAGCAGCACCGCCAGCTCCGGCCGCGTCAGCGGCACGTTGCGCTTGCGCCGGTCGGCGAGCGCCACTTCGTCCGGCAGATATTCGACCGCGCGTTCGAGCAGGCTGCGCTGTTCGAGGGTCTGCATCAGCCGCTGCTGGAAGCCGAAATCCTCCATGCCGCGCCGCTGCGCCAGCGATTGCTGATAGTTATTGCGCAACACGAGACGCCCAACCTCGTCGGTCATTTCGGCAAGCAGCGTGTTGCGGCCGTCGGTCGACAATTCGCCCGCACGCACCGGCACGCTCAGCCCGATCTTGATATTGACCTCGACGTCCGAGGTGTTGACGCCGGCCGAGTTGTCGATGGCGTCGGTGTTGAGCCGCACGCCTTTCAGCGCCGCCTCGATGCGGCCGCGCTGCGTCATGCCGAGATTGGCGCCCTCGCCGACCACCTTCACGCGCAGATCCGAGCCGGTGATACGGATGGCGTCATTGGCGCGGTCGCCCGCGGCTTCGTCGGTCTCCGCCGACGAACGGATATAAGTGCCGATGCCGCAGAAGAACAGCAGATCGGCCTTGGCGGTCAGGATTGCGCGCATCAACTGCTGCGGCGTCACGCTGTCGCCGACGCCGAAGATGGCCTGCGCCTCGGGGCTGAGCCGGATTTCCTTGGACGCACGCGGATACACGCCGCCGCCTTTGGAAATCAGTTCTTTGTTGTAGTCCTGCCAGCTCGAGCGCGGCAGCGCGAACAGCCGCTTGCGCTCTTCGAGGCTCTTCACCGGATCTGGATCCGGATCGATGAAGATGTCGCGATGATCGAAGGCCGCCAGCAGCTTGGCGGTGTTCTCGCGCATCAGGCCGTTGCCGAACACATCGCCGGACATGTCGCCAACGCCGACCACGGAGAACGGCGTGGCCTGGATGTTGATGTCCATCTCGCGGAAGTGCCGCTTGACGGATTCCCACGCGCCGCGCGCGGTGATGCCCATGACCTTGTGGTCGTAGCCGACCGAGCCGCCGGAGGCGAAAGCGTCGCCCAGCCAGTAATCGTGCTCGATGGAAAGGCCGTTGGCGATGTCGGAGAAGGTCGCGGTGCCCTTGTCGGCGGCGACGACGAGATAGGGATCGTCGCCTTCGTGACGCACCACCATATCGGGTGGCACCACCGTGCCGTCGGCATCGTAGTTGTCGGTGATGTCGAGCATCGTGCCGATGAAGAGTTTGTAGGTCGCGATGCCCTCGGCCATGAACTGGTCGCGCGTCGGGTTCTTCGGCATCAGCTTCGGCACGAAGCCGCCCTTGGCGCCGACCGGCACGATGACCGCGTTCTTGACCTGTTGCGCCTTGACGAGCCCGAGCACCTCCGTGCGGAAATCCTGCGGCCGGTCGGACCAGCGAATGCCGCCGCGCGCCACCTTGCCGAAGCGCAGATGAACGCCCTCGATGCGCGGCGAATAGACAAAGATTTCATAGAGCGGACGCGGCAGCGGCATCTCGGTGAGCTTGCCGCTCTCGAACTTGATGGCGATCAGCGCCTTGACGGTACCGTCCTTGTCCGTCTGATAGAAATTGGTGCGGATGGCAGACTGTACCGCATTGACGAACAGCCGCAGGATGCGGTCCTCGTCGAGGCTGTCGACCTTCTCCAGCGCCTCGTCGATGCGCGCGGCGATGTCCTTCTGCTTGGCGTCGCGATCCTTCGCCGCCTCGTCGCGCGGATCGAAACGCGCGTGAAACAGCTCGACGACATTGGCGGCGATAGCGTGGTGCGCCACCAGGGTCGCCCACATGTAGTCCTGCGAATAGGGCACGCGGATCTGGCGCAGATACCGCGACAAAGTGCGGATCAGCGCGACGTCGCGCCAGGCCAAAGTACCGGCAAGCGTCAGCGCGTTATAGCCATCATTCTCGGCGCCGCCGCGCATGATCATCAGGAAGGCGGCTTCGAGCTTGCCCTTCACCTGGCTCAGATCGATGGCACCGCCGTCATGCCGTTGCAGCAGCATGTCGTGAAACCAGACCTCGTGACCGCTTTCGCCGGCCGGCGTTACCAGATACGTGCGCTCGTCGACGACGCGGAAACCCATATTTTCCAGCACCGGAACGCGTTCCGACAGCGGCAGCGGCCGGGCAAAGCTCCAGACCTTGAGACCGACCGACGTCTGCTCTTCCTCAAGCCGGTGATGGAAATCGACATTGAGCGGGCGCGCCTCGCTCAAGCCCTCGATGACGCGGATGTCGCCGGCGGCGACGGCCGGCGCATAGGCCTCGTGAAAGCCGGCGGAGAAAGCCTCCGCATAAAGCGCGAACAGTTCGCGCGCCTTGGCCGGTGCGTGGACCAGATGCAGCGCCGCCATCAGACCGTCGGTCCAGCTGCGCACGATATCGGCCACCGCGTTTTCCAGCGTGGCGCGATCGACAACCGGCGTCTCGCCGCCGGAGCGCCCGATGATGAAGTGCACGCGCACCAGCGGCCCTTCCGGGAAGAACGGATAGTAAGCCGAGACGCGGCCCATGAAGGTCGTGGCGAGATAGTCGCCGATCTTCGCGCGGATGTGACTGTCGTAACGCTCGCGCGGCACGAACACCATCACAGAAATAAAACGGTCGAAGCGGTCATGGCGCGCCAGCACGCGCACGCGCGGCCGTTCGTCGAGCTGCAGGATCGCCAGCGCGAAACCGAACAACGCTTCTTCGTCGATCTGGAACAGTTCGTCGCGCGGATACTGCTCCAGCACATTCGCCAGCGCTTTACCGGAATGGCTTTGCGCATCGAAACCGGCGCGGGCTTCGACATTGGCGATCTTGCGCCGCAGATAGGGAATGCTGTGCGCGGTGCGCGTATAGGCGGTCGAGGTGAACAGGCCGACGATGCGGAATTCGCCGACCAGCTTGCCCGACGCGTCGAAGCGCTTGACGCCGATATAGTCGAGATAGGTGCGGCGGTGCACGCGCGAATGGATGTTCGCCTTGGCGATGATGAGCGTGCGCGGTTCCTGCAGAAACGCCATGATTTCCGGCGTTATTTCGAGATGCTCGTTGCCGCGCCGCAGGACGCGCAGTTCGCGCGAGCGCATGATACCGAGCGACGAATCGAAATCGGCGTCGATGGCTTCGCCGTCGATGGTGTAATCGCGCAAGCCGAGGAAGGTGAAGTTGTTGGACAGCAGCCATTGCAGGAACTGGATCGCCTCGGCGATTTCATCGACCGGCAATGGCGGCGGATTGTTCTGCAGCTCGGCGATGACCTCGTTGACGCGGTCGAGCATCGGCCGCCAGTCCTGCACCGCGCGCCGCACTTCGCCGAGCACGGCATTGAGGGTCGCGACCAGCGCCTGACATGCCGCGTCGTCGATCGGATCGAGGTGAATGGTGATGAAGCTCTCGCGTGCGCTCGCGGTCTCCGCTGCGCCGAGCGCGGTGAGCGTATCGCCGTCGCGCTTCACGCCGAGCACCGGATGCGACACCAGCCGCACGTCGAGGCGGCGTTCAGAAATCTCGCCGGTCACCGAATCGACCAGGAACGGCATGTCGTCGTTGATGAGTTCGACCACCGTGACCGACTTGCGTTCGCCGGAATCGCTAAGCGCCACCGTCTCGCAGCGAATCTTCGGCACGCCGGGCGCGCGCGACAAGAAAGTCGTAAGCGCGCTCGGACAGCATCGCCAGATCGTCGGCGCCATAGCGCACGACGTCCTCGGGCACGGCGCGGGCAAAAACATGCGCGACGAAGGATGCAGGGATGTCGGCGCGGCGGCTGTGCAGCGCGGCGGCGGCGCCGTCGATCAGGGCGCTGGCGGTGGAATTGTCGTCCAGAACGGTACGCTCGAGCATGGGAAAAACCTCGCGTTGCAGCGAATCGGCCGAGCAGAACGGAAGTGTTCCTCATTCCCCCGGCAGCCGTCGAGAGCAACACATCATTTGGTGACGGGACGACGGCAAATTTGCGAAGAACCCCGCCGGGCCGGCCCTAAGATGCTCAAATCACTCGGAAAACAGGCATCGAGCGGCAATATCGCGCGGCCGCACAACCATGTAGTCTTGTCCTTCACTGGGGCAGGACAACAAGGGCACGGGACACATGGCCAAGGCGAATAAAGCCGTCAAAACCACCGGCAAGGTGGTGGCACTCAAGGCAGCGGCAACAAAGCTCGCGGCCAAGCCGGCGGCGGCAAAAACGGCGGCACCACTGGCCGACGACATGCCGGTGATCGCGCTCAACCTGCCGGCCGGCAAGCTGTCGCCGGCCATGACCGCCTATTTCAAGAAGTGCCAGGACAAGCTCGGCTTCATCCCGAACGTGCTCTTGGCCTATGCCTTCGACACCGTGAAGCTCGAAGCCTTTGCCGCCCTGTACAACGACCTGATGCTCGGCGAGAGCGGTCTCTCCAAGCTCGAACGCGAGATGATCGCGGTCGCGGTGTCGTCGCAGAACCGGTGTTACTATTGCCTCACTGCCCACGGCGCCGCCGTGCGGCAATATTCCGGCGATCCGCTGCTCGGCGAGCATCTGGTGATGAACTACCGCGTCGCGCGGCTCAGCAAACGCCAGCGCGCCATGCTCGACTTCTCGGTCAAGCTGACATCGTCGCCGTGGAGCGTCGAGGAGCCGGACCGCGAGCGTCTGCGCCGCGCCGGATTCACCGACCGCGACATCTGGGACATTGCGGCGATCGTCGGCTTCTTCAACATGTCGAACCGCGTCGCCAGCGCCACCGACATGCGGCCGAACAAGGCTTATCACAAGCAGGCGCGTTAGCCGCCTCCACCGTCATGGCCGGGCTTGTCCCGGCCATCCACGTCTTGTTTGCTATCTTAAGTAAGGCGCGGATGCCCGGCACAAGGCCGGGCATGACGGAGCCAGAATGAACGTCCGCCCTTTCCTCACGATTGTACTCGCCCTCCTCCTCTGCGCGCCGGCCTCCGCGCAGCAACTCGACACCACGCGCACCTTTATCCCGCCGCCGCGCGGCGTCGGGGCGCAGAACGGCATGGTCGTCGCGCAGGAAGCGCGCGCCGCGCGCATCGGCGTTGAAATTCTGGATCGCGGCGGCAATGCCGTCGATGCCGCGGTTGCCGTCGGCTTCGCGCTCGCAGTGACCTATCCACGCGCCGGCAATATCGGCGGCGGCGGTTTCATGGTGATCCATCTCGACAAGGAAAAGCGCGACATCGCCATCGATTATCGCGAGACCGCGCCGGCGGCGGCAACACCGACCATGTTTCTCGACGCCAAAGGCGAACCCGACGCCGAAAAATCACGCGATTCCGCTTTGGCCATCGGCGTGCCCGGCACCGTCGCGGGCCTCGCTCTGGCGCAGCAGAAATACGGCTCCGGCAAACTGTCGCTCGCCGATCTGCTGGCGCCGTCTATTGACCTTGCCGCCAAAGGCTTTCCGGTCGCCGACGACACCGCGGACTCGCTGCCCCGCGCGCGCGACCGCATCGCGCGCTGGAAATCATGGCAGCCGATTTTGCTGAAGAACGGCAGCGAGCCGTTGCAGGAAGGCGACCGGCTGATCCAGTCCGATCTCGCCGACACCTTGCGCCGCGTGGCCAGTGAAGGCCCGCGCGGATTCTACGAAGGGCCGACCGCGACGCGCATTGCCGATGCCGTGAAGAAAGCCGGCGGCATCATGACCACGGACGATCTCAAGAATTATCAGGCCATCGAACGGCCGGTCGTGCGCGGCACCTATCGCG
>CAIYTE010000107.1 GCA_903929045.1 uncultured Hyphomicrobiales bacterium | reverse complement strand
GACAGCGCGAGGATCAGAACCGTCCCTAACGCGAAACCGCGGCGGGTGAACGTCTGCATGTTTTCAAACCGGGAAGCCCGGCCCCCTTTGCGCACAAGTATATGCGAGCCATACGCAGCTTTGTCGCCCGGCCCGGCGCCGAGGTTCAGGGGATTTTGGAGTTAAAAGAAACGAGAGTCGATGGACTCTTCTAATCCCTCCCCCGCAGGGGGAGGGTGACCGCGAACGAAGTGAGCGGTCGGGTGGGGGATTGGTGAGATACGGATAACAAACCCCACCCCGCGCACGCAGCCAAGTTTACGCTGGCTGCGTAAACTTGCCCGCGATGCGCGTCCCTCCCCTTTCAGGGGGGGGGATAAGAAGGAAGCTTAAGCCCCAACCTTCTTCTTGTTCTGCCGGTTGTTCACCAGATCGTCGACCACCGCCGGATCGGCCAAGGTCGAGGTGTCGCCGAGGCTGCCTGCTTCGTCCTCGGCGATCTTGCGCAGGATGCGGCGCATGATCTTGCCCGAACGTGTCTTCGGCAGGCCGGGCGCGAACTGGATGAGGTCGGGCGAGGCGAACGGCCCGATCTCCTTGCGCACCCAGGTGATCAATTCCTTGCGCAACTCATCGCTCGGCTTCTCGCCGGCCATCAAGGTCACGTAGGCGTAGATGCCCTGGCCCTTGATGTCATGCGGATAACCGACGACCGCGGCTTCCGACACTTTCGGATGCGCCACCAGCGCGCTTTCGACTTCGGCGGTGCCGAGACGATGGCCCGACACGTTGATGACGTCGTCGACGCGGCCGGTGATCCAGTAACAGCCGTCTTCGTCGCGGCGGCAGCCGTCGCCGGTGAAGTACTTGCCCTTGTAGGTCGAGAAGTAGGTCTGCTCGAAGCGTTCGTGGTCGCCATAGACCGAACGCATCTGGCCCGGCCATGAATCGGTGATGCAGAGGTTGCCGGAGGTCGCGCCTTCGAGCGGCTTGCCGTCGGCGTCGACGATCTGCGGCTTGATGCCGAAGAACGGCCGCGTCGCCGAGCCGGGCTTGAGCTTGGTCGCGCCGGGCAGCGGCGTGATGAGAACGCCGCCGGTTTCGGTCTGCCACCAGGTATCGACGATCGGGCAGCGGCTGTCGCCGACGACGTGATAGTACCACTCCCACGCTTCCGGATTGATCGGCTCGCCGACCGAACCGAGCAGGCGCAGGCTCTTGCGCGACGTCTTCTTCACCGGATCGTCGCCGGCCTGCATCAGCGCGCGGATCGCGGTCGGCGCGGTGTAGAAGGTGTTGACCTTGTGCTTGTCGATGACTTCCCAGAAGCGGGAATTGGTCGGGTAGTTCGGCACGCCTTCGAACATCAGCGAGATCGCGCCGTTCGACAGCGGCCCATAGAGAATGTAGCTGTGGCCCGTGACCCAGCCGACGTCGGCGGTGCACCAGTAGATGTCGCCGTCGTGATAATCGAACACGTATTGATGCGTGATCGAGGTGTAGACCAGATAGCCGCCGGTGGTGTGCAGCACGCCCTTCGGTTTGCCGGTCGAGCCTGACGTATAGAGAATGAAAAGCGGATCCTCCGCGTTCATCTCTTCGCACGGGCAGTCGGCGGCAACGTCCTTGACGACGTCGCCGTAATAGACGTCGCGGCCGGCCTTCATGTTGACCGCCGAGCCGGTGTGCTTGACGACGATGACGCTCTTGACCGGCACCTTCTCGCAGGCGGCGTCGACGTTGGCTTTCAACGGCACCTTGCGGCCGCCGCGAATACCTTCATCGGCGGTGACGATGATGTCGGATTTGCAATCCTCGACGCGGCCCGCGATCGAATCCGGCGAGAAGCCGCCGAAGATCACCGAGTGCACCGCGCCGATGCGCGCGCAGGCGAGGATGGCGTAAGCCGCTTCCAGAATCATCGGCAGGTAGATGGTGACGCGGTCGCCTTTCTTGACGCCCTGCTTCTTCAGTACGTTGGCGAACTTCTGCACTTCGGCGTGCAGCTGCTTGTAGGTGACGGACTTGTCCTGCTTCGGATCGTCACCTTCCCAGATCAGCGCGATCTGGTCGCCGCGCTTCTCGACATGGCGATCGACGCAGTTGAAGCAGGCGTTGAGCGTGCCGTCCTCGAACCATTTGATCGAAATGTTGCCGGGTTCATACGACGTGTTCTTCACCTTGGTGAAGGGCTTCGACCAGGTGATGCGCTTGGCCTGTTCGCCCCAGAACTTGTCCGGGTCGGCGACGGAGGCCGCGTACATATCCTTGTACTTGGCGTCGTCGATCAGCGCGCGCTTCTGCCACTCGGCCGGTACGTCATAGATCTTGTCGGTCATTGAGAAACTCCGCCCCCGGCCCGCGCAATACGCCGCGGACTTTTATGCCTCGTTGTTGAAGGCCATTATGCGACGGCGCTTGTCAGGGGGACAAGGCGCGAAAAGTCCCACTTTCGCAGGGGGTTACCTCTTCATCCCTCCCCCGAAGGGGGAGGGTGGCCGCGGGCGTTTGCGAGCGGTCGGGTGGGGGAGTGCTCTCGTGGATACCAATCCCCACCCCGCCCGCTACGCGGGCGACCCTCCCCTTGCAGGGGAGGGATAAGAAGAAGCTAAGCCCCCCACCAGCCGACAATGCCGCCGATGATCAGGAGCACACCGAGCCAGTGGCCGAGGTCGATCACCGACAGCATGACCTTGCGGCCCTGATAGGCGTTGTTGATCACCACGGTGGTGACGATGAAGCCGAACCAGCAGAACGCGGCGCTGATGGCGCCCGCGCGCACGCCCCACAGGCCGCTATGCGTCATGATGCCGTAGAGCGTCACGCCCATGATCACCGCGCCGATGAACGACAGCAGGAAGGGCATGAACTTGGCGAGGCCGGATTTGGCGGCGAATTCCGCCTTGCAGGATTCTTCGGTCTTGCCCTGCGCCGCCATCCATTTCTTGCCGAGTGTCGTGTAGTAGATCGCGCCGAAAATCCACGACGCGACGGCGGCCGACAAGACGCTCGCCCAATTCATGGTGTGGCCCATCATGTCATTCTCCCTATCTTGTCATTCCGGGGCGCGCTTTAGCGCGAACCCGGAATCCAGAAAATCTTATGCTGCCTCTGGATTCCGGGTTCGGCCCTGCGGGCCGCCCCGGAATGACGATTAGATGCCGCCCATCTTGCAGACGAACTTCCATTCCGCATCCGTGATCGCCGGCAGCGAAAGCCGCGACTGACGCAGCAATTGAATCTCGGCGAGCTTCGGCTCGGCCTTGATGGCCGCGAGCGTCACCGGCTTCGGCATCGGCTCGATGGCCTTGACGTCGACGCAGACCCACGGCTCACCGGCTTCCGCGGTCGGATCGGGATAGGCGGTCTTGATGACCTCGACGATGCCGACGATCTCTTTGCCGACATTGGAATGATAGAAGAAGCCGCGGTCGCCCTTCGTCATCTTCATCATGTTGAGCTTGGCGGTGTGATTGCGGATGCCGGTCCAGGCCGTGCCTTTGGCGCCGGCTTTCACCGTCTGGTCCCACGACCAGGCATCGGGTTCGGATTTCAGAAGCCAGTAGGCCATTTTACTCTTCCGCTTTGATCGGCCGCGTCAGCAGCGATTCAATTGCCTTGTCGACGCTGAGTTTGTCCGCCAGCACCGCGGCGATCGCGGTGCAGATCGGCATTTCGATGTTCTTCTCGCGCGCCATTTCCAGCAGCACCGGCGCGGTGAAAGCGCCTTCGGCGAGCTTGCCGTCGGGCTTCACGCCCTTGCCGAGCGCGACGCCGAACGAGAAGTTGCGCGACTGCGGCGACGAGCAGGTCAGAATGAGATCGCCGAGACCGGACAGGCCGGTCATGGTTTCGGCGCGCGCGCCATGGGCGCGGCCGAAGCGCACGATCTCGGCAAAGCCGCGCGTCGTCAACGCGGCGGAAGCGCTGGCGCCGAGGCCGCGGCCGGTGACGATGCCGGAGGCAATCGCCAGCACGTTCTTGATGGCGCCGCCGACTTCGACGCCGCGAATATCGGTCGAGTGATAGGGCCGGAAGGTGCCGGAGTTCAGCGCATGCGCCAGCGATTCTGCCGTTGCGGCGTCGGACGCGGCGATGGTCACGGCGGTCGGCAGGCCGCGCGCCACGTCGGCGGCGAAACTCGGGCCCGAGAGAATCGCGGGCACCGCGCTCGGCGCGCATTCGGCGATGATCTCGGTCATGAACTTCTGCGTGCCGTGCTCGATGCCCTTGGCGCAGGTGATGACCGGCGTGTTCGCCGCCATGGTTTGCGCCAGCGAGGCGATGACCGAGCGCATGGCTTGCGCCGGCACGACCAGTAGGATGGCGTCGGCGCGCGATGCTTCGGCGAGGGCACGCGTCACCTTGATCGACGATTCAAGTTTCACGCCGGGCAGGTAACGGCTTTCGCGCTGCGTGTTGAGATGCTCGGCATTGCCGGCGTCGAACTCCCACAAGGTCACGTCGCGTCCGGCGCGCGCGCAGGTTTGCGCCAGCGCCGTTCCCCAGGCGCCGCCGCCGAGCACACTGATGCGCGCAATGGTCATGCTATTTCCACGCCGATGTCTTGGGCGGCGCCTTGCTGGCGGCGATTTCGTCGAGCGGCCAGCGCGCGCGCGGTGCGGCTTCGAGATTGTCCATGATGCCGAGCGCGAGACGTTCGGCACCGGCCCAGGCGATCATGGCGCCGTTGTCGGTGCACAGCTCCAGCGGCGGCGCCACCAGCACGGTGCCGACTTCGAACGCCAGACGCTGCACGACCTTGCGGATCGCCTGATTGGCGGCGACGCCACCGGCCGCGACCAGCGCGCTCGGCGCGCCATATTGGGAGCGGAAGATGCGTAACCCCGCGCGCAACCGGTCGGCGACGACATCGACCACCGCCTGCTGAAATGAGGCGCACAGATCGGCGACGTCCTGATCGGACAATGGCGCAACTTTTTCTGCTTCGATGCGCAGCGCGGTTTTTAAGCCGGACAACGAGAAGTCGGCATCCTTGCGGCCCTGCATCGGCCGCGGCAGCGCGAAGCGGGCCGGATTGCCGCGCACGGCTTCCTTCTCGACCTGCGGACCGCCGGGATAACCGAGGCCCAGCAATTTTGCGGTTTTGTCGAAGGCTTCGCCGATGGCGTCGTCCATCGTCGTACCGAGCCGCACATATTTGCCGACGCCGAGCACGGCGACGATCTGCGTGTGCCCGCCCGAGCCGAGGAACAGGCAATAGGGAAACGGCGTGGCGTCGGTGAGCCGCGCGGTGAGCGCGTGTGCTTCGAGATGATTGATGGCGACCAGCGGCTTGCGCTTCACCATGGCGATGGCCTTGGCGGTGGTCAGGCCGACAATGACGCCGCCGATCAATCCGGGGCCCGCCGCGGCGGCGATGCCGTCGAGATCGTCGACGGTGCGGCCGGCATCGGTCAGCGCGCGGGTAATGATGAGATCGAGCGCCTCGACATGGGCGCGGGCGGCGATTTCGGGCACCACGCCGCCGAAGGCCGCGTGCTCGCTGACCTGCGACAGCACGATATTGGACAGAATTTTGCCGCGGCCGTCTTCGGAACGCTCGACGACCGCCGCCGCGGTTTCATCGCAAGTCGTCTCGATACCGAGGACGATCATTTCTGCCTCCGGCCCTCCCAATCGCGGGATCATGCGGTAAAAGGTGCCCTAACATCGAGAGGTCCTATGGCGCAATCCACCGCCACCTTACGCATCGGCACACGCGGTAGCCCGCTCGCCCTGGTTCAGGCGCGGACGGTGCGGGCGCGGCTGGCTGCTGTTTTGGCGGTGTCCGAGGACGCGATCGAACTCGTCACCATCCGCACCACCGGTGACGCGATCCAGGACCGGCCGCTGGCGGACGCAGGCGGCAAGGGGCTTTTCACCAAGGAAATCGAAGAGGCGCTGCTCGATGGCCGCGTCGATCTTGCCGTGCACTCGGCCAAGGACGTGCCGACCGTGTCGCAGCCAGGCCTGATGCTGGCGGCGTGCCTGGAGCGTGAAGACCCGCGCGACGTCTTTCTCAGTCCCAAGGCGGCGTCCTTTGCCGGTCTGCCGCAGGGCGCGACGCTCGGCACCACGTCGCCGCGCCGCCAGGCCATCGCCAAGATGATCCGGCCCGACCTGCGCATTGTGCCGCTGCGCGGCAACGTCGAGACGCGGTTGCGCAAGCTGGAAGCGGGCGAGATGGACGCCACCATTCTCGCGCTTGCGGGCATGAAGCGGCTCGGCCTGGAGAAACACGCGACGCGCATCATGGAGGTCGCGGAGTTTTTGCCCGCGGCGGGGCAGGGCGCCATCGCCATCGAGACGCGCGCGGACGATACGCGCGTGCGCGAGCTGCTGGCGAAGATCGATCACCTTGAAACCTCGACGACGCTGGCGTGCGAGCGCGCCTTTCTCGGTGTGCTCGACGGCACCTGCAAGACGCCGATCGGCGGCTACGCGCAGATTGCCGGCGATACGATTCATCTGCGCGGTCTGCTGGCGCATCCCGACGGCCAGCCGTCGGTCTCATACGAACTGCGCGGCGCGCGCGCCGATGCCGTGACAATCGGTACCGAGGCCGGACATTATATCAAGCGTACCGCGCCCGCCGGGTTACTGGCCTGATGCGCGTCGTTCTGACCCGCCCGCAGGACGACAGTGAACGCACCGCCGTCGCCTTGCGCGCCAAAGGCCATGACGTGCTGATCGCGCCGCTGCTGCGGGTCGAGCCGGTCGCAACCAAACTGACAACGGCATGGGGCGGCCTTGTCGTCACCAGCGCCAATGCCGTCGCGGCGATGGCCGCAAATGCATCGCGCGATGCTCTCATCAAGCTGCCGCTCTACGCCGTCGGCAAGCGTACCGCCGACGCGGCGCGCGATGTTGGCTTTGCCACCATCGTCACCGCCGGTGGCGATGTGCGCGATCTGCTGCGTGTCATCGTCGAGCAACGTGCCGATGATAAAGGGCCGTTGTTGTATCTCGCCGGCGAGGACCGCGCCGGGGATTTGATCGGCGATCTCACGGTGCGCGGCATCGCCGCCGAAATGGCGGTGGTCTATCGCGCGGTTCAGGCGCCGTTCGCGGACGCGCTGATCGACGCGCTGAAAAACGGCGAAGCCGGCGCCGTGCTGCACTTCTCCAAACGCAGCGCCGAGAGCTATCTGGCGGGCGCTACCGCGGCCAAGGTCGCCGCACCGGCATTGGCGGTCCGCCATCTGTGCCTGTCGGCCGCCATCGCCGAACCGCTCACGGCGGCGGGGGCCCCGCAGGTCGCGATCGCGAAACGGCCCGATGAAGCGGCGATGATCGAATTGATAACGCCGTCAAAGACTTGATTGATTCGCGCCGCAGCGCCATTTGCGTTATTCCATGCCGACGGACAGGCCGATTCGACTGAGGATTTGCGCATGAACGACAAGCGCACAACACCGGCTGGCGGCCGCCGCGCCAAGCGCGCCGCGCCGACCATCGATCTGGCCGCGACTGAAGTGCCGCCTGTGGTGTCGGATCCCATGACGCCCGCAGCCGGGCCTGCGCCCGAAGTCGCGCCTGCCGAGCCGGTTGTCGAAACCGTGGCGTCTCAATCGCCGCCGCCTGAGCCTCCGCCGGTCGAACCGCCGCGCGCCGATGCGCCGAACGGCGGCAACGATAGCTGGAGCGCTATCCGCCGCCATGTGACGGTACCCACGCTGGTCGCCGGTTTTGCCGGCGCGGTGGCCATGACGCTCGTGCTGCTGGTGCTCTGGATCACCGGGTTGGTACCGATCCGCTTTGCCGGTTCGACGGCGACCCGCGCGCGTGTCGTCGCGCTGGAGATGGAAGTACAGGCGCTGCAGAAGCGCGCCGCGCCCGATAGCAAGTCGGTCGATGCGCTGACCGAACGCGTCAACGCGATGCAGGATGCCATCGCCAAGCTGCCGGCTGGCAACGGCGCTGCCGATCCCGCTTTGGCCGAGCGCATCGCCGCGGCCGAAACCGCGATGAAGGCGCTGGGCGCGGGGCTCACCAAACGCAATGATGATCTCGCCGCCACGGTGGCGCAGGCGCGTGAGCGCGCCGATGCCGCCGAGAAAGCCGTCACCGAATTGCGCAGCAGCGTGCAGATCGCGACCACGGCGACGGCGGGCTTGTCGTCGGCCGATGTCGAGGCGTTGCAGAAGCGCATCGCCGCGCTCGAGCAATCGACCAAGGCGGTGCGTGACGACGTCGCCAAAACCGGCGCGTCGGATGCCGCGGCGCGTCTCGCTCTCAGCACCAGCGCCTTGCGCGATGCCGCGATGAGCGGCGCGCCCTTCGCACCGTTGCTGACGCAGGTGAAAGCGCTCGGCGCTGACGCCGCTCTTCTCACCGCGCTGGAGCCCTTTGCCGCGAGCGGTGTGCCGAGCGCACAATCGCTGGCGCAGGAGCTGCGCGCGATCCTGCCCGGCATGATCAAGACAACCGAGTCGGCGGCACCCAGCGGCGGCTTCCTCGAAAAGCTTCAGGCCAATGCCAGCAATCTCGTGAAGGTGCGCCCGGTCGGCGCGCCCGCGGGCGACGATGCCGCCGCCGTGCTGGCGCGCATCGATCACGCTGCCGCCAGCGCCGATATCGGCGCGGCCCTGGCCGAACTCGCCAAGCTGCCGGAAGCGACGCGCGCGCCGGCGCAAGCCTGGATCGCCAAAGCCAATGCCCGCCAGGCCGCTTTGTCTGCCGCGCGCACGCTGGTGACCGAAACCGCCCGTACGCTCGGCGCGAAATGAGGCCGCGATGATCCGCGTCATTCTGTTCCTGATTGCGGTTGCCGCCGTCGCCGCCGGATTCGTCTGGTTCGCCGACCGCCCCGGCGACGTCGTCATTACGTGGATGGGGTATCGCACCGAGACGTCGCTGATGGTCGCGGCGCTCGCTATCGCCGCGTTGGTGCTCGCCGTGATGTTCGTCTGGGCGATCATTCGCAGCATTTTGCGTTCGCCCGAGCAGGTGTCGCTGTTCTTCCGGCATCGCCGCGCCATGAAAGGCTATCTGGCGATTTCGCGTGGCCTCATCGCCATCGGCGCCGGGGACATGCGGGTCGCGCGCAAATCCGCCGACGAAGCGGCGCGGTTGTCGCCCGGCGAACCACTGGCGTTGCTGCTCGCGGCACAGTCGGCGCAGATGGCCGGCGATCGCGGCGCGGCCGAACATGCTTTCCGCGCCATGAGCACGCGCGCCGACACCAAGCTGCTTGGCCTGCGTGGTCTCTATATCGAAGCGCAGCGCCGCAACGACGGCGCCGCGGCGCGTCAGGTGGCGCAGGAAGCGCTCAAGAGTCAGCCGTCGCTGTCGTGGGCCGGGCAGGCGGTGCTCGACGATTATTGCGCGGCGGCCGACTGGGCCGGTGCGCTCGTTGCGCTCGAACATATGAAGAGCGGCATCGACAAGGCTGACTACCGCCGCAAGCGCGCGGTGCTGCTGACGGCGCGCGCGCAAGCCTTGGAAGAACTCGATCGCGACTCGTCGCGCGCCGCCGTGCTCGAAGCGGTGAAGCTCGCGCCGGATCTGGTGCCGGCCGCGGCGCTGGCGGGCAAGCGTCTCGCGGAAAACGGCGAGATGCGCAAAGCCGGAAAAATTCTTACCGCCGCATGGCGCGCCAATCCGCATCCCGATATCGCCGAGGCCTACGCCAACTTGCGCTTTGGCGACACGACGCGAGCGCGGCTGACGCGCATGCAGACGCTTGCCGAAAAAACACCGGGCCAGCGCGAGGCTGCGCTCGCCGTGGCGCAGGCCGCGCTCGAGGCACAGGAGTTCGCCACGGCGCGTGCGGCGCTCGCGCCCTATCTCGCCGCGCCGACGCAGCGCGTCGCGACCTTGATGGCGCAGGTCGAGGACACCGAGCATCACGACGCCGGCCGCTCGCGGGAATGGATGGCGCGGGCCATGCGCGCCTCTAGCGATCCGGTCTGGACCGCCGATGGCGTCGTCTCCGACCGCTGGCTGCCGGTGTCGCCGAACGGGCGGCTGGACGGCTATGAGTGGAAGCTGCCGCTCGCGGAACTGGGCTTCGACCGCCCCGTGATCGAATTTACCGAAGCGCCGGCCGCCGCACCCCTCGACATGCCCGCCGAGACCGCCCCGGCAATGCCTGCGGCCGCCGCCGAATCACCACCGGCGCCGGAAGTGCCGCGCAAATCGGCCAAAATCGCCAAACCCAAGGCGGTTGAGCCGATTATTCCGCTGGTCCACGCGCCGGACGATCCGGGCCTCGATCTGGAGCCGCTTGATTCGGGCCTGGACCGCGATCCCGTCCCCGAGCCGACCACGCCCCGCTCCGCCTGGCAGCGGGTGTTGCAGTTATTTCGCTAGAGGCGTTGCCAAGGGTTGCAAGCGCCGATATCAGAGGCGCGTTCCAAGCCACGTTTTTTGCCGGCGTAGCTCAGCGGTAGAGCATCCGCTTCGTAAGCGGGAGGTCGGGGGTTCAAATCCCTCCGCCGGCACCACCCGCCTTCGCTAAAGCTTCGGCGGGCAAGCCCTTTGTGCGCGGGTGTCCGCCATAGCCCGAAGGGCGACGGCGGACTGTTTCGGCCAACGCCGCTTCGGTTGGCAAGCCAACCTTCGACCCGCGCAGGCTGCCCGTCGAAGCCTTGGCGAAGACGGGCCTCTCATGTGAGTCGCAAGCTTCGGCTAGGCGAGCCCTCGTGCGCGAAGGATGTCGCGCCGAAGCGTCAGCGAAGGCGGACGGCCGCTTACCTCACTGAAATTCCGTGCAATTTTAAGAGTCCGGCTGGGGATATCTCGATGCGCCCGTGCTTCGTGGCGTGTTTCTGCTGAGTCGCGGTGTAAGGTGCCATGAAGCCGTCACATCACGGCCTTCTCATGCATATTCGTTTGCAGCTTTGACAGAGCGGTTCCATGGCCAAACCAGCGGTGATTCTCGTCGGTGCAGACAAGGGCGGCGTCGGTAAGACGACCGTCGCGCGCACCTTGCTCGATTACTTCGGCGCCCATCAGACGCCGACGCGGGCTTTCGACACCGAGTCGCCGCGCGGCACGCTGAAGCGCTTTCATCCGGCGATTACCGAAGTCGTCGACGTGACGGCGGTGCCCGACCAGATGAAGATCTTCGACACGCTCGGCAGCGCCGAAGCCAAGGTCACGATCATCGACATCCGCGCCGGCCTGTTGTCGTCGACGCTCAAGGCGCTCAACGACATCGGCTTCATCGAATCGGCCAAGAAGGGTCAGATCACCTTCTCGGTCTTCCACATTCTCGGGCCGTCGATCGCCTCGCTGCAGGAAATCGCCGAGACCGCGCAGTATGTCGGCGACGCCAGCTACTTCCTGGTCAAGAATCACATCAACGACACGTCGTTCTTCGAATGGGATCCGGCGACCTACGATTCCTATTTCAAGCAGTTCAAGCGCGCCGAAGAAATCGTGGTGCCGAAGCTGAATGAGATGGCCTGCGAGCAGGTCGAAGTCGCCGGCGTGCCCTATGTCTCGTTCGTCGCCAACAAGAACGACAAGAACGAAGCCGCCAATTATTCCTTCGTGCTGCGCGGTTATGTGCGCCACTGGCTCGGCAATGTCTGGGGCGAATTCGACCGGGTGAAGCTGATCGATCTGGTCGCGCCGAAGATGGATACAAGCATCCGCCAGGCCGGCTAACCAACCTCTTGTCGTCACCGGGCTTGTCCCGGTGGCCCCGCTTAGATGGGCAATGCTCACCTAAGCGAGATGGCCGGGACAAGCCCGGCCATGACAATGGAAAGATTCGTGCCTAACGATGTCGTTCCGCAACACAGTCACCATCATCGCATCACCGCGGCCGCGCGTCGGCAAGACGATGCTGGCGCGGCTGGTGACGGATTTTCATATCCACGAGGGCCGCGCCGCCGCCGCCTTCGATCTCAACACCGGCGAGACCGCGCTGGCGCGCTTTGCGCCCGAGCATGCCGCGCCGGCCGATATCGCCGACGTCAAAGGCCAGATGGCGTTGTTCGACCGGCTGGTGGCGGACGACGACGTCGCCAAGATCGTCGATGTCGGCCACGAGAAGTTCGAGGAATTCTTCACGCAGGCCGTGCGCATCGGTTTGGCCGAAGAAGCGCGACACCGCGATATCGCGCCGTCGATCCTGTTCATCGCCACGCCGGACCGCAGCTCGATTGAAGCCTATCGACGCCTGCGCAGTCTCATGCCGCTGGCGACACTGACGCCCGCTTACAACGAATTGCTCGGCCCGCCGCAGCATCGCGACAGTTATCCGGTGCTGGGACACCGCGAGCCGTTGCGCTTTCCGGCGCTGGCGCCGGCGCTGCGAAAATATATCGAGCGGCCGCCGTTTTCGTTTGCCGACGAACAATTGGCGAATGACCGCAGCATTCCACTCGACGGCCACATCGAATTGCAGCGCTGGCTGCGCAAGACCTATGGGCAGTTGCGGGAACTCGAGAACCAGATCGACGTCGATCGCGTTACCTCGCATATCGGCGCGAACTAGATACCCGGGAGTTCCGGGCGTCTCAATTTGCGCGTAATTCTTAAGTGTTCCGAACAGCGAACCCTAACCTTCCGCCACTTCCTGCCAGTTCCCCGGGAACGACTTTCATTGCGGCACGTTTTCAGCGGCAGACTTCCCCGCGCGCCAGTCGCGCCAACGAGGAGGCTTACGCGATGTGGATCCAGCTTTTCACTGTTGCGCTCACGGCTGCCTTGGCTCTTGCGGTTGGGGCCGTTGCTCTCGAGTCCGATGACGAGGCCAAACCCGCGCGTCATCTGCCCGTGCGTAATATGCGGCAGCGCTGAGTTTCTGAGTTTCGGTAGCGTGCCTTAGGGCGGCCAGAACGGCCGCCTTATTTTTTTGTTGTGGGTGCCGCGGGCGGCGCGACGGAACTTTGTGATAAGAAGAGCGCATGCCCGCGCCCCTCCTGTTTTCCCGCCGCTTCGCCCCGCTGTTCTGGTGCCAGTTCTTTGCGGCCTTCAACGACAATTTTCTGAAAACCGCGCTGATCTTCCTCATCCTGTTCGGATCGCCGGGCGGCGGCAGCGAAGCGCTGATCACGATCGCGAGCGCCATTTTCATCGCGCCCTATTTCTTTCTGTCCGCGCTCGGCGGCGAACTGGCTGACCGCTACGACAAGGCGGAGGTCGCGCAGCGGCTGAAATTCGTCGAGATCTTCATCGCCGCCTTGGCGGCGATTGGTTATTCGCGGCAATCGATCCCGGTCCTGTTCGCGGCGCTGGCCTGCTTCGGCGTCATCGCGGCTCTGTTCGGGCCGTTGAAGTACGGCATCCTGCCGGACCATCTGCGCCGCGAGCAATTGCCGGCCGGCAACGCGCTGATCGAGGGCGCGACCTTCATCGCCATTCTCACCGGCACCATTGTCGGCGGTCTCGCCGCGCGCGGCAGCGGCAGCACGATGTTCGTCATGCTGGTGCTGGGCGTCGCCATCGCCTGCTGGATCACGAGCCTGTGGATTCAGCCGACCGGCGAGGGCGCGCCGAATCTGAAAGTGAATCCGAACATCGCCAGATCGACCGTGGCGATGATCAAGCATGTCCGCGCCGATGAGCGGCTGTGGTGGGGCACCATGGTGACGAGCTGGTTCTGGCTGGTCGGCATCGTCGTGCTGTCGCTGCTGCCGCCCTTGATCAAGACGTTGATCGGCGGCGATGAGGACACCGTCACGGCCTATCTCGCGCTGTTCTCGATTGCGGTCGGTATCGGCTCGGCGCTGGCGGCGTTGATCGCGCGCGGCCGCATCGTGCTCAACACGACGCTCGTCGGCGCTGCGCTGCTCGGCCTGTTCGCGCTCTATGTCGGCTTCGTTACCTTCGGCATGATGCCAATGCTGACGCCGCAAGCGCCGGCCGCGGTGTTCGCGTCGCCGCTCGGCATTCATGTTGCGATCGGGCTTGGCGGTCTGGCGATTTCCGGCGGGCTGTTCATCGTGCCGGCCTTCGCCGCGGTGCAGGCCTGGTCCGGCGCCGAGTATCGCGCGCGCACCGTCGGCGCCGTCAACATTCTCAACGCCGCCTTCATGACCGGCGGCACGGTGCTGGTGGCGCTGCTACAGCATTTCGGGATCACGGTGCCGCAGCTCTTCGTGCTGATCGGCGCGCTGACCCTGGTCGCCGCAGTGGCGATCCGGCGGACAATGCCGGAGGATGTCGAGCCGTCGCCTTCCTTATCCCTCCCCTGAAGGGGAGGGTCGCGCGAAGCGCGGGGTGGGGTCATCTCGATACGGAGAACAACCCCCACCCGGCTCGTTTCACTCGCCACCCTCCCCCTGCGGGGGAGGGATAAGAGTTACTTCTTCCGGCTGGCCAGCACGCGGTCGACCATCTCGCCGGCGACGCCGAGATAGTTCGACGGATCGAGCATCTTCTCGAGTTCGGCGCGGGTGGCGTGCTTGCTGATTTCCTTGTCCTCGCACAGCAGGTCGAGCAGCGGACGGCCGGTCTTCACGACCAGACGGCACACGTCGTAGACGAGATCGTGCGCCTTGTTGCGGCCGAGCGTCGGGCCCAGGCCCATCATCACCGCTTCCGACATGACCAGACCCTTGGTGATGTCGATGTTCTCGCGCATCTTCTTCTCGTTCACCTGCAGGCCGGTGACGACGAACTTGGTCTGCGCCAGCGCGCCGGCCGTGAGCATGAAAATCTCCGGCAGCGTGATCCAGTCGATTTCCCACGGGCCGGTCGAACGCTCGTGGTCGGCGACCATCGATTCCAGCAACGCCGCGACCATCTGCTTCACAATGGCTGTTTGGGCCGTGATGTAGACCGACGAGATCGGGTTGCGCTTCTGCGGCATGGTCGAGGACGAACCGCGGCCTTCATGGAACGGCTCGTAAAGCTCTTCCACTTCGGTCTGCATCATCAGCTTCACGTCGAAGGCGATCTTGCCGCACGAACCGGTGACGAGGCCGAGGAAGCAGCCGACTTCGGCGATGGTGTCGCGCACGGTGTGCCAGGTCGCGACCGGCTGGCCGAGCTTGAGCTCCTTGGCGAGTTCGGCCTGGCACTTCAGGCCGTCCTTGCCGAGCGACGACAGGTTGCCGGCGGCGCCACCGAATTCGACGACTTCGAGGCGCGGGCGCAGCTGCTTGAGGCGCTCGCGGTGGCGTTCGAAACCGGCGAGGATGCTCGCCATCTTGTAGCCGAAGGTGAGCGGCACGGCCTGTTGCAGATTGCTGCGGCCGGCCATCGGCGTGTCGCGGTATTTTTTGCAGAGCACGGCGAGCGCATCGCAGATGCCGTCGATTTCCTTTTCGACGATGTCGAGCGCCTCACGCAGCACCAGCACGCAGGCTGAGTCGGTGATGTCCTGCGTGGTCGCGCCCCAGTGCGACCATTCGCCGAGCGTGCCCTTGCAGAGCTTCACGAGCTGCTGGACCACGGGCAGCACCGGATAGCCGATGCGCTCGGTGGCCTCTTTCAGCTTCGCCATGTCGTATTCTTTGACGTCGCAATGCTGGACGATCTCGTCGCAGGCTTCCTGCGGAATGATCTTCAGCCGCGCCTGCGCGACCGCCAGCCCCTTTTCGAAATCGAGATATTTCTGCACGCGGTTCTCGTCGGAGAACACCTCGCGCATCGCCGGGGTGGTGAAAATGTCGCGGAATACGGCGGAATCGAGCAGTGTCGACGGCATGGAAGCTCCCTAGAACGGCCTGTTGTTGCCGGGCGTTTTAGGGGGCGAAGGCGGGCGCGTCTAGGGTACCCTGCCTGCGTGATGCTATTCTGTCGTCCCCGCGAAAGCGGGGACCCAGTAACCGCAGGCGCGTCGGATGGCGCACGGTGCACGACAATATTACGTCTATATCCTCGCCTCGAAAATCGGAGGCACCCTCTATATTGGCGTGACGAACAATCTCGTCCGCCGCGTCTTTGAGCATCGCCAAAAGCTCGTCGAAGGTTTCACGAAGCAATATGACGTGACACGGCTGGTCTATTACGAGGTCCATTCCGACGTCGAAGCCGCCATCACCCGCGAAAAGCAGATGAAGAAGTGGAATCGGGCCTGGAAGATCAGGCTCATCGAAGAGGGCAATCCGAATTGGGACGACCTCTATAAACGCATCGCTAAGGGGTGAGTTTTAATTCTTATGTCGTCCCCGCGCAGGCGGGGACCCAGTACACGCGGGATTATCGGTTGATCTCGAACAGTTGTGTTTACTGGATGCCCGCCTTCGCGGGCATGACAGCAGGTGTTGCCCGCGGAAGCTTGTTTCCCCGCACAAGCGGAGCATGGCCGCATCGTCGTTTGCATGTCGTCCCCGCGAAGGCGGGGACCCAGTACACGCGGGATTATCGGTTGATCTCGAATAGCTGTGTTTACTGGATGCTCGCCTTCGCGGGCATGACAACAAGTGTTACCCTCGGAAGCTTGTTTCCGTGCACAAGCGGAGCGTGGCCGCGCCGGTGTTTGCTTGTCGTCCCCGCGAAAGCGGGGACCCAGTACACGCTGGATTATCGGTTGATCTCGAACAGTTGTGTTTGCTGGATGCCCGCCTTCGCGGGCATGACAGTGGAGAGCGGACCGGCCAATCTAACGAGATCGACACCTACCCCAACTTCTCCTTCAGCCAGTCCGCGCTCTGCGACCGCCAGCGGTAGGCGCGGTTGTTGGCGATGTGGTTGCCGTCCTCGATCATCATCAAGGTCGCCGGCCCCGTGACCTCGCGCGCCAGGCGCTCGGCGTCGGCCGCCGGCACCACGCGGTCGAGACGGCCGTTCACGATGAAAATGGGGCAGGTGATGTTCTGCGCGATGCCGACCAGCGACAGGGTCTTGGCGTTCTCGCGTGCTTCGTCGAGCGTCTTGCAGTGGCTGCGGATGCGGAAGGTGTCGCGCGTCAGCTCCGGCAGCGTGTCAAACGCCGCGCCCCAGTCGAACGGCCCGCCGAGCGCGATGCAGGCCTTGATGCGCTTTTCGAACGCGGTGGCGCGCGGCGCGTAATAGCCGCCGAGGCTGACGCCCCACATGCCGATGCGCTTGGCGTCGAGGTCGCTGCGCGTCTCGACATAATCGATCACCGCCTTCACCGGCACTTCATAGTCGCCGCGGATCGGCAGCGTGTATTGCGACTCGCCCTGGCCGGGACCTTCGAACACCAACGTCGCCATGCCGCGCGCCAGGAACGGCATTTCATAGGCGTCGGTTTCTTCTTTAGTCGAATCGAGGCCGACCGCCATGACGACGACCGGCGGCTTGGAGACGCCAACCGGCTTGCGCAGGATGCCGGGCAGCGTCGTACCTTGATACGGAATTTCGACGCGCTCGCCGGGCGGCGCGAGATGCGGCAGCGCCAACTGGCGGCACTCGATCTGCTTCTTGTGCGCCGCCTTCATCTCTTCCGGCTTGTGCGCGAACAGGAACGAGCCGAAGTGATAGTAGACCGCGGCGCGCTGCAAACATTCGCCGGCGGTGAGGTAATGCTTGCTCGCCAACGCCTCGCGGCCGATGCGCTCGTGCAGCGCCGCGCGATCGGACCACGCCTTGCACCAGTCGTCATAGCTCTTCAGCGACTTGGTGATGTCCTCGAAATCGGTCAGTGCCACGCCATTGGCGACGGTGCGCGCGCCCCAATGCGTCACGGCGGCCTTCATCAGGTCTTCAGCCATTGTTCTTGTCCTTTCACTTCAGTCATTCCGGGGCGCGTCGAAGACGCGAACCCGGAATCCAGCACTTCAGGTTTGGCTCTGGATTCCGGATCGCTGCTGCGCAGCGTCCGGAATGACAGAGAGGGATGGCATCAGCTCTTATCGCCGCGGCGGTACCACGGCATGTAGCGCCGCGTGACCCAGCCGATCAGCAGTTCGAAGCCGACGCCGAAGGCGGCGAGCAGCAGCACGCCGACGAAGGCTTCGTTGTGTTTGTAGACGCGCGAATTGTAGAGAATGAAGTAGCCGAGCCCGCCGATGGAAAGGAAGAACTCGGCGACCACCGCTGCGATCAGCGCGCGACCGGCGGCGAGCCGGAAACCGGCCAGCAGATAAGGCAGCGACGCCGGCAGCACGATGCCGGTGAGCACGCTCAGTTTGTTGGAGCGGAACGACTTCGCGACTTCGAGATACTCCTTCGGCACCGCGCGGGCGCCGTCGGCGACGTTGATGACGATGGAGAACATCGCGGCGAAGATGATGGTGGCGATGCGCGTTTGCGCCGAGTAGCCGAACCACAGCGAGAACAGCGGCAGCACCACGATCATCGGCACGGCGTAGAAGCCGTTGACGTAGTGCCGGATACTACGTTCCATCAATTGGCTGCGGCCCATCAGCATGCCGACAATGGTGCCGAGAACGAGCGCGATGCCCAACCCTTGCGCGACCGCAGTCAGGGTCGCGAGCGTCGCGCTCCAGAACGCCGGATCGACGACGACGCGCGGGATCGCCATGACCACGCCGGTCGGCTTGGCGACATAGGCTGGCGCCAATGCGCGCACGACGACTTCCCAGATCAGCAGAATGGCGGCGCCGACAAGGACACGCGGCAGCCAGCTGCCGGCCAAAAGCGACGGTGGTTTCTTCACAGTCACAGCAGCGGAGGTGATGGCAGTATCCGCCATTATTGCCTCCATTTCGCGAAGTGCTGCTCGATCATCAGCCCGACACGCATCAGGCCGACGCCGGCCATGCCGATGACGAAGATCGAGGCGAAGACGCCGCCGGTGTCGAAATTCTGCGACGCCGTCATGATGAGCTGGCCGAGGCCGGTCGAGGACAGGAAGAATTCAGCGGCGACCATGCCGACCAAGGCGCGGCCGATCGACTGGCGCACGCCGGTCATGGTGTAGGGCAATGTGTAGGGCAGCATGACCTCGCGCCACAGAGCCCATTCGCTCGAGCGATAGGAGCGCGCCACTTCGATCAGTTCGGGGCGGATGCTGCGCGCGCCCTCGACAGTGTTGTAGAGCACCGGGAACACCGCGAACAAAAACACCACCAGCACCTTGGGCGCGAAGCCGAAGCCCATCATCGACAGGATGAACGGGATCAGCGCCACCATCGGCGTGGCGTAGAGCGTCATGATGTAGGGCTCGATACCGATGCGCAGGAAGCGCACGCGCGCCAGCAGCAGGCCGAGCGGCAGGCCGACCGCGACCGCGGCGATGAAGCCAGTGAGAAACAAAACGGCGGAATCGAACAGCGCCGGAAAGAAGCCGCCGCTGACGATGAGCTGCCACAGCCGCCGCATGGTTTCCGAGAACGGAACCATGAAGGCGGCGCTGGTCGAGCGGCCCGCCACTTCCCAGATCAGAATTCCGATCGCGATGCTGATCCAGAACGGCGCGTGACGGCGGAGAGCGGTGGTGGGCACTGTGGTTCGACCTACTCCGCTGTCATCATCCGCGAAGGCGGATGATCCAGCGTTTCTTCGTTAGAAAGGGCTGGATGCCCGCCTGCGCGGGCATGACAGCGTTGAATGCCGAGGCCGTGGCCTCACTTCACCATCGCGGCGGCGTCTTTCCACACGCTGCCGTCGACGAGGGTGTCATATTTCACCGGCTCCTTGTCGGCGTTGATGGCGCCGATCTTCTTCATCAGCGCGGTGGTCGCCTCGATCTTGTCGCGCGGCAGACCGTCATCCTTGGTCGCCCAGAAATCGATGGCGAGGAATTCCTTGAGCGCGGCCTTGGCGACGTCCTTGGGATGGCCGGTGATGGTCGCGACTTCGGCGACCGCGTCGGCGTTCTTCGGGTCGGCCATATAGCGCGCGGTCTCGACCATGCCGGCGACCGTGCGCACGATGGCGTCGCGGTTCTTGGCGAGGTTGTCCTTGCGCGCCACCATGATGAGGTAGTGGCTTTCCGGATTGGTGTTCTTCATCGCCAGAAGGATGTTGAGCTTCTTGCCCTGCGCGGCGATGGAGGCGAGATCGTCGAGATGCAGCACGGCGTATTGCAGG
>CAIYTE010000106.1 GCA_903929045.1 uncultured Hyphomicrobiales bacterium | reverse complement strand
TTGCGGCTCGCGCTGTGTCACCCGCCAATCGGCGCTTGCCGGCCTCGAGGAACTCTTTGGACCAGCCATAATACATCGAGGCAGCAATGCCCTCCCGACGGCAAAGCTCGGAGATGTTCTCCTCACCACGCAGTCCCTCCACGGGTCGAAGGCTACGCGCTCCTGCAGGGGCCAGCCGTGCAGGCCCCCACCGAACTAGCCGGCGACTGCAAGACCGGGAAAGCCGGTACGGCGTGCCCTGCCGACGACGCCACGGGCTCGATCCCGGCTCAGCCCAAGCACTGAAACGTTCGGCTCCGGGTACAGCCCGCGCGCCGCCTGTACAAAGCACAGGGCGGGGATTGTTGAATTGGCCATGCATTGTCGGTAAACAAGCCTCAGCATGAAGGCCACTTCGTCCCATAAACCCCGCATTATCGTCGGCATCACCGGTGCGTCCGGCGCGGTGTACGGCGTCCGTCTGCTGGAGTTGCTGAAAGACAGCGGGGTCGAGACGCACCTGGTCATGTCGCGCGCCGCGCAGATCACGCTGGCGTATGAAACCAGCTTCAAGGTCGCCGACATCGAGCGCCTGGCCTCCGTCGTTCATCCTTACAACGATATTGCCGCTTCCTGTTCGAGCGGCTCATTCAAAACCATGGGCATGATCATTGCGCCATGTTCGATCAAGACGATGTCGGAAATTGCCTCCGGCGTGACGTCGAACCTGATTTCGCGCTCCGCGGATGTCGTTCTCAAGGAGCGCCGCCGCCTTGTTCTGCTGCTGCGCGAAACGCCGCTGCATATCGGTCACATTCGCAGTATGGCGAGCGTGACTGAAGCGGGCGCGATCGTTTACCCGCCGGTGCCGGCATTTTACGCGATGCCCAAAACGCTGGCCGATATGGTCGACCATACGCTCGGCCGCGTTCTCGATCTCTTCGATATCGAGGCAGGAACCGTGCGCCGCTGGAGCGGCGAGAAGGTTCGCCCGTCCGCCAAAAAGAAGTAGGGCGCGGGGTTTACCCCCTAAACGACGCGTCTTCATGTGCCTATTCGCGGCGTGTTCCAACGGCCGGCCGGGCTTGGGCCGCCGATCATTTGCCCGGCGAATCATGTTAATAGTCGTGAAATCGTGGGACGGCCGGCAGCGATGTGGCGCTCTCTCCAACGACAGCGTTTGACGATCACTTTTCGCCGCTGTCGCGCGAAGGCTTTTCTCTTTCTTGCCAGTTTCACCACGGTTTTTGCAGCCGCGAGCGTTTCATGCGCCTCGGCGCAAGAAGACCTACCAACAGCAGCACCGCGGGCACACGCCGTTCTTATTCGCGAGCACGCGGGCTGGGATAAAGCATGTGAAGGCGTTGAGCCGCCGCCCGTTTATCTGTTTAGCCGCCCGCAACACGGCAGAGTTTGTGCGCGCACCGAGCAGATCAAGATCACGTCGATGTATGTCGGGACGCAAGGTCAGTGCGTCGGCCGTCTCGTGCGCGGTGTGCGCTTGATCTATCAGCCGGACAGCGATTTCGCCGGCGACGACAGCCTTCTGTATGCCGTGCAGTATCCGTCTGTGCTGCGGGCCATTGCCGTGAAAGTGTCGGTGTCGAGTTTCCAGGCCCGAACCTTGAATGCCTCGTCGTCCGATGCAGGTGTGCCGACGACGCCGGCCTCCGGCGCGCTCGAGCCCATCCCCGCCTGCGCCGAGCTCCTGTTCTGAAGCGCTAGCGTTCGCCCAAGGTGCGCGCCGCGAGGGCGGCGGCCGAGGTACGATTCTCGACCCCGAGCTTTGTGAAGATCTGTTCCAGATGCTTGTTCACGGTCCTGGGGCTGAGCGTCAGGATTTCCGCGACATCGCGGTTGGATTTACCGCGCGCGATCCACAGCAACACTTCCGCTTCGCGCTGGGTCAGGCCGAGCTTGGTCCGCAACGCCATCTGGTCGTCGTGCGGGTCGCCGTCGATCAGCCGGAGAAGAATTTCATCGGCGCCGATCTGGCTGATCACCGACAATTCGAGCTTGGTGCCTGAGTCCGGCCCCCCGAACGGGATGCCGGCCAAGGCCATGCCTCCCTCACGCCCGGAATATTGTGCCAGCCATTCGCGAATGTGGGGCGGCAGCACGATGGCGTCGGAATTGACGTTTGGAAACACCGTGCCCAACAGCCGCGCCGCCTGCGGCGTCAACCAGAGTACTTGTCCTGCCCGGTTTGCGGCGAGCAGGAAGCGTCCCGACGCATCCAGCGCGGCGCGGGCGCTTTGCGAGATCCGTGCGTTGGCTAGGTGAACGCGGATCCGCGCCAGTCGGCGCGCTGGCGCCGCAGACCGCCTATGACCTCGGCCGTGCCGTGAATTCCGACAAGGCCGATGCGGTGATGCTGGCCTGCGGCAACTGGCACAGCATGGAAGTGGTTGACCGTCTCGAACAGGATATCGGCAAACCGGTGATCACCACCAATCAGGTCAGCATGTGGGGCGCCTTGAAAATCCTCGGCCATGTCCCGTCGCTGCCGGGCTATGGGACGCTGCTGCGCGACCACCTTTAGGCCGCCGGATACGGTATTTTGCGCTACGCTTGCGCTGCGGGATTCTACACGGACGTTGCACCCTTTCAGGCGAAGTGAGCGAATGATGAAAGATGGTCTTCAAGCATCCTGCGCCTGCTGTGCGGCTCATGCTTTCAGCCGCCGTCAATTTCTAGGCGGGGCTACCGCCGCCCTTGCCTTTGGCGGTCTGGCCAAGCCTGCGCTCGCGCAGGGCAAGCCTCGCATTATCGATGTCCACTCTCATGTGGTCGCGCCCGAATGGAAGGTTGCGTCGAAACTCCTGAACAAGGACAGCCCGCTCCTCAACAATTGGACGATCCAGAAGACGCTGGACGACATGGACAAGGGCGGGGTGGAGACGGCGATCACCTCTTCGCCGGCGCCGCAGACCTTCGGTCTCGATCAGGCGGCAGCGGCCAAGCTCGCGCGCGAGTGCAACGACTACGCCAAAAAACTCGAAAGCGACTACAAGGGCCGCTTTGGGACCTGGGCGACGTTGCCGTTTCCCTATGTCGATGCGTGCCTCAAGGAAATCGAATACGCCTTCGATACGCTGAAAGTCGATGGCGTCGGCTGTCTGACCAGCTATGGCGACAAGTGGCTGGGCGACGCGTCATTTGAGCCAATTTGGCAGGAGCTCAATCGGCGCAAGGCGACGGTCAATACCCATCCGACGACACCAAGCTGCTGCACCAATCCCGTGCCGGCCATTGACGATGTGTATATCGAGTACGGCGCCGACACGGCGCGCGCACTATTCACTGTGATCTTTTCGGGTTTCGGCGCGAAATTTGGCGACATCAATTGGATCTGGTCACACGGCGGCGGCGTCATCACGTCCG
This sequence comes from uncultured Hyphomicrobiales bacterium, assembly GCA_903929045.1. GTDB lineage: Bacteria > Pseudomonadota > Alphaproteobacteria > Rhizobiales > Xanthobacteraceae > Pseudolabrys. Next base: position 13,651 of record CAIYTE010000106.1, on the reverse strand, counting down.
TCTACGAACGCTTCACGGTGCAGGTGCTGCAGCGCCCGGTTTACAGGGACAAGTTTACGCGCCCGCAAATCGAGGCGCAGATCCGCCGCTTTTATTACGACACGGCAGCCATTCCGAACGATGTGACCATGGCGGCGTTGGCGAAAATGGTGCCGACCGCGCAGATTCTGTTCGGCACGGACTTCCCGTACCGCCGCGCCGAGGAGTACGCCAAGTATCTGCCGACCTTCTTTAAGGATAGCGATGTCGCCGCGATCGAACGTGACAACGCCTTGCGGCTGTTACCGCGGCTCAAATCGTAAAACGTTTGCTCGTCGTGCCCTGCCTTACCACGCGCCCCGATGCTCGGGCACGCGGGCGATGAGTGGCATGGCCAGAACAAGCAGGGCGGCGGCGACGACATAGACCCACGCGTGCACATCGCCCGGAGCGGCAGAGGCGGCAATGATCGCGGTGGCGATCGAGACGCAAATCATCGTCCCAATCTGCCGCGCCATCGTTCGCAGCGCCGCCAGCGTTGAGGAATTCTGCGGCGCGAGCATCAGGCCTGCATTGCGGCCGGCGGGATTCACGATTCCATTGCCGACGCCGATCAGGAATGTCCCGCCTGCGAGCCAGACGTTGGGCGGAATGCCACGGGCCGGAAGGGCCAGCAGAATTGCGCCGACGGCGATAATGCTGCCGCCGACATAGAGCGGCAATCTGTACCCCGTCCGTCGCAGCGCCATCGAGGCTGCGATCGAGAAAACGATCGATGCGGCGCCTTGCGCCATGAGCAGCGTCGCGGCGCCGATGGGGCCGATCCCGTAGCGGTTGGCGGCGTACAACGGCACGAGGGCGACCGCGCCGCTGCTCACGCCGCCGTAGAGCACATTCAACACGTTCATGGTGGCGAAGCCGGGCCCATAGATGAAGCGCGGCATGATGAAGGGTTCCGGCTGGCGATGAACGTGTCTTAAGAATAGGCCGAGTGCGGCGACGGAGACGACCAACGGTACTGCAAATGCTGGCGACCACAGTTGCCGTCCTTCACCGCTCAGTGCGGTCGCGGCGAGCATGGCGGCAAGAAGGCCGGCGCCGAGTTGAAGAATGCCGATGGCGTCCATGCTGCGGGATTTCAACGCGTTCGGCCGGTCGTGCGGGATGTAGTGCAGTCCCGCGCCGATAATCGCCAATCCAATCGGCACGTTGACGAAAAAAACGCCGCGCCAATCCCAGTACGCCACGAAAAATCCGCCGAAGATCGGACCCGTCATCGCACCGACAGCGAATGCGCTGCCAAAGAGACCAAGAGCACGGTCACGCGCGTTGCCAAAGTGCTCGACAATAATTCCCGTCGCGGCCGGCGTGAATCCGGCGCCACCGGCGGCCTGAACGGCGCGCAACGCGATCAGAGCGTAGATATTGTCGCAGAGGCCGCACAGCAACGACGCAGCGGTAAAAGCGGCAACCGAGCAGAGGAAGACACGTCGATTGCCATAGCGTTCGCTCAGCTTGCCGCTGATCGGCAGCATCACGACGATTCCGAACGAATAGGCCGTGATCGTCCAGCCTGCCCAATCGACCGTGGTGTTAAGGCCACGCTGTAACGAATGGAGCGCAGTCGCGACGATCGTCGAGTCGATCGACGATATGAGGAGTGCAGAGATGACAATGACGAAGACCGCCGTGCGGCGCACGGGCTGAATCTCTTCAAGAGGATTGGCCATTCCGGCTTCTGCTTTGCTTGTGGCGCACACTTGTTGTGAGGCGTGTGTTCAGACGCTGTATGAATTGGGATGGCGCCCTAACGCAAGGCACGTTTTGAAATGTGGATGCATGAGAGGATTGCGTTCGCGCTGTTTAAGGCGGTGCAGGTGTTCGGTGCTTGAAAGGCGTGATTCCTTAGCCGCCGTTGCAAGGACTTCGACGCAGCTTTGCTCTGGAAATTTCCGTTTGTGTTCAATCCGTTCCCGGCCGGGCAACTGCGGCCTTGCGCGCGCCCCGCAGAAATGGCAATGAAATCAGCGCGCTACGTGCGTAACGCGGGTGTAGCTCAATGGTAGAGCAGCAGCCTTCCAAGCTGAATACGAGGGTTCGATTCCCTTCACCCGCTCCAGCCACTTTCCTGACCGTTAGGTGCCACGCCGGTTGAACTTGGCGCGGTGAAAGCGTTTCATATCGCTGTGTGACTGAACATGGGGCGTGACGAGACCGGCGACCCCGCGTGGCGGCCTTGGCCCGCAGTCACAACCAGCCCGCCGAAATAAAGGAAACAGCCATGAACTTCCTGTCGCAGTGGGAGACGCTCGCCCGGCTACTTCTGGCGGCAGGTCTTGGAAGCCTGATCGGGTTTGAGCGTGAGCGCCTGCTGTGGACCGCCGGTATCCGCACGCACATGCTGGTGAGCGTGGGGGCCTGTCTGTTCATGATTGTCTCGGCCTATGGCTTTGCCGGGGTCGCCGGTCCCGGCATTGTGCTGGATCCGTCGCGGGTCGCCGCTCAGGTGGTCTCGGGCATCGGCTTTCTGGGTGCCGGCGCGATCCTTGCCCGCAACGAAATTGTGCGCGGGCTCACCACCGCCGCAAGCGTCTGGAGCGTCGCGGCCATCGGCTTGGCTGTCGGCGGCGGCCTTTATTTCGCGGCGAGTTCATCGACGGCCATCATCTTGCTCATTCTCGCGGGCGTTAAACCGCTTGAAGAAGCCTATCGCGCCCGAAATCAGAGTTGCACGCTGATCATCGACGGTGAGAGCGGCTGTCTCACGCCACAGAAAGTCGGGGAGGCCCTCAAAATTAGAGAGAAGCAGATCGAGCGGTTTCTGGTTGCCACGGCGGAAGCCGGTGACCGGATCAGCGTCGTGCTGTCGCGCGTTTCAAAAGAAGATATCGCCGGCTTTATCGACCGTCTTCAAAAGCTCGACGGCGTCGATCAGGTCACCGCATCAAAGCATCGCGAGTGATGCCGCTTCAATTGTGAAGCTCGCCCTCTGAAGTTTACTTGCTACGGCGGTCGAATTTGGCGTGGTGACTGCTTCTCATGCCGCCGCGCGACTGCAGGTGTGCGGGGATGGCGTCGGCGTCGATGCTCAATTGAGCGTTTCGTGTCCGGCGTTGCATCGAGTGATACAGCATCATCACCAGGTCCGGCGTGGTCTCGGTTTCGTTCGAGACCGGTAGCAGCGTCATGTGGATGCGGGTGCCGCCGCTGTAATCCTTGTCGACCCAGATCCGGCCGCCGTGGTCGTTGATGATTTTGCGGCAGACGGTGAGGCCGATGCCGGTGCCTTCGTATTCGTCCTCGTTGTGTAGGCGTGCGAACATGTCGAACACCTGATCGGCGTAGTGCGGTTCAATGCCGATGCCGTCGTCGGTCACCGTGACCTGCACAACGTCACCGGCCATCTTGGCGTCGATGGTGATGGCGACCTTGTCGCCGCGACGGAATTTGATCGAATTGCTGATCAGGTTTTGAAAAATGTGCGCCAGGAGGAGGGGGTCGCCTTTGATGTGCGGCGTGTTATCGGCGTTGATCGTGATGTCCGGCGTCAAAGTCTGAAAGTCGAACGTCTCCATCACGCCCCTAATGACGTGCGACAGCTCCGCCGTCTTGCCGCCGATCGCCTTGGCGTTGAAGCGGGAATAATCGAGCAGGGAGTCCAGCATCATCTCCATGCGCGAGGCGCCGCGGCCGATGCGGGTCATGATCTCCTGGCCTTCGGTGTCGAGCTGGCCGGAAAAATCCTCGCGCAGGGCATCGATGAAGGCGCCGATGCGCCGCAGCGGCGCGCGCAGATCGTGTGCGGCGATCGACGTGAATTGTTGCAGACCCTGGTTGGCGGTGGTGAGCTCCTGGTTGGTTTCCTCGAGTTCGGCGCGCAGCTTGCTCTCGACCTGAGCGGCCGCTTCGGCATGCTCCTTGGCGACGCGCAGCAGTTCGGCGTCTTCGCGCTGCTTGGTTGCGTCGCGGAGCACGACGGCGGCGCCCAGAACGTTGGCCGAATTGTCGAGGATGGGCTGCACCACGCCGCTCGCCCAGAACTGCGTACCGTCCTTGCGCAGGCCTTCGACGACGCGGCCGGTGCCGATGACGTGCGGCGTTTTCGAGTCCAGGTAGCGGCTGATATAGTTGGCGTGCGTCTGCCATTGATCTTCGGGCGCCAGCATACGGGCGCTGCGGCCCATCACTTCAGCGGCCTCGTAACCGAAGATCTGTTCCGCGGCGCGATTGAACGACAGCACCGTGCCGCGCTGGTCGGCCAGGATGATGGCGTCGGCGGCGGTGTCGACGACGGCGCGGTAGAGCTTGCTGCGCCTCCGGATTTCGCCGGTCAGGATCGCCGCGTTCGCCGCGTGATACCGCCGGCGCCGCCGCGTTCGGGTGATGAAGCAGAGCAACAGCACGATGCTGGTCGCTGTCGAGGCCAGCAGCATGTGCAGGCTCTGGTTTGTCTCGCCGGCGCCGGTCCAGATCGCGCAGACCAGAACGAGGCACGCCGCCAGAACGAGTTCCGCGACCGGCGGCCGGCGTAGCAATGCCTTGAGGCGCCGGACAGCACGGAGAGCGTATTCAATCGACGGCGTGCGAACCGATCGGGCCATGCGCAATCTCGCTGTGCGGCCTTACTGGACTTGCCTGATGAGCTGGTATTTGACGTCCGGCAGGTTCGTCAGCGCGGCGAAGAATTCGTCGGCCTTGAACGGCTTGACGATGTAACCGCTGGCGCCGAGGTCGAAGGCCTCGAACATATCGGCGGCGTCATCGGACGCCGACAGCATGATCACCGGCACATCCTTGAACTCGCGGTCGCTGCGCACCTTCTTGAGCGTCTCGAAGCCGTTCGAACGCGGCATGTTGATGTCGAGCAGCACCATGATTTTTGATTTGTCGATGCCGGTCTTGCCGAGATGCGACAACGTCGCGAGCAAATTCTCCGGCTTCTTTTCGGAAACGAAATTGTTGACGATCCCATCACGCCGCACCTGACGCCGCGTCAGGAAAATTTCGTCGGCGTTGTCGTCGACCATGACGAGTGTAATTTCTGAAGTATTCGGCACACGCATCTCCCCAATTCTTGAGTCACGCCCCCACAGGCGTGAGTTGAAACTATTCAGAGTGTGTGCAAATCGATTTAAAATGATTGGTGAATATTTATGTCGTGTTGGTGATCGATTACCGATCGATGGCAACGACTTACCGTTTCAAAAAAAACGCCGGCGCTTTTGGCGCCGGCGAGCTCCAGATCGCGGAGCAGGGGGAGGAGGTCAGTCAGCGGGACGTGGTCTCAAGTGATTGGTATCAAGATCATGCTTCCGCTTCTGATCTGCGGAAAATTGCGAAGCTCGTTGATGCGCGCGATTTCGATCACCGACACGTTGTAGCGGCGCGCGATCATCGACAATGTTTCGCCGGGCGCCACGACGTGCCACATCGCGTTCGGCTGCGCCGGCGCGGTGGTTTGATATTGCGTCGCGGGTCCGATGGATGCGGTGACGTCGTTGCCGTAACGCTGCGAGTAAGCGGGCGGCGCGTAAGCCGGCTGTGTGTAGGCCGGCGTGGTGTAAGCCGGGGGATAGGCCGGCGAATACGCGGCGGTGCGCGTAACGCGCGGAATCGACGCTGTGGTTTCGCAGGTCGCGGCGACTCGTCGCAGCCGTCGCAACTCGGCCTGCGTTTGCCACGGTGTGTAGGCGACACGTTGCGGCTGCGGCTGTGTGTAGACGACACGCTGCGGCGGCGACTGCACGTAGACCGTGGCGGGCCTGCTGACGACCGGCCGCTGAATCGATCCGGTGGTCTCGCCGTAGGCATAGTTATAACGCGGCGGCGTGCTGACCTGCTGTTGCGGTGCGTTCGAGCACGCGGCCGTGAGCAGCGGCACGCCGATCAGCCCGGCGAATGTGATCGTGCGTTTGACGTGATGCGACAGAAAGATCCGGTGCGCGAGAAAGTCGGAGAGCGTTGCCATATGCGTCACCCCTTGTGTGGCGCGAGGGCTTACGGCCGCGGTCCATAACGCGCAATGAGCGGCGCAGCCGTTAATCCGAACGCTGTGAACGTCGAAATAATTTAACGTCTGGGGCTGGCGGCGCCGTCTTGCCGGGCGCGCCGGAGCGCCGATGACATCGGCATATTAGTGTCGTGCCGCCGCGCAGCCGGACAGGGCGCGGGCCGGCTTTGTTAAGGGGCGAGACCGCGGCATTTAGAAACAGCGCCCTCGCGCCGCCGGCCGGACGGACGATTCGGCGGCGTCACGGCCCTTGGGCCGCCCGAAACGGGTGTTTGGCGGTTTTTGCGCGGCGGATCTGGCTGAACCGGCGGGATCGCCCCAAACCGGGACGGAACCCGCGCTCAGGATAGCAAAGGGTGGCCCAAGCGAGGCCCCATAGGGCCGATCCGGCCTTGCAAACGCAGCTTGTATAATGCATGACATCGCCGCGGCGGGCCTTTATGGTCCGCCGCTTCCGCTTCCGGAGGGGTGTAGCTCAGTTGGTAGAGCACCGGTCTCCAAAACCGGGGGTCGTAGGTTCGAGCCCTACCGCCCCTGCCAGGCAGGGTTCCGGTGTATACCGGCCGCCGCGGCAGGGCCCGCAGGGAGGTTTCCCTGAGGGCAAGCGAAAGCGGAAAAGCGTGACTAGATAGTACGGGTCGAAGCTGAGTTTGGTTTAAGGTTGAACTGCACTTTAAGGTTTAGCGAGAAATGGCAACGTCCCCGTTCAAGTTTCTGCAGGAAGTGCGTGAGGAAACGCGCAAGGTCACGTGGCCCTCGCGCAAGGAAACCATGATCACGACGGCGATGGTTTTCGTCATGGTGGCGATCTCCTCGATCTTCTTTCTCGTCGCCGATCAGATCATCCGCATTGCCGTGACCTTCGTTCTCGGCCTCGGCAGCTAGGGTTATAAGAGATGAGCGACATCGCAGCCTCCATCACGACACGGCCGAAGCGCTGGTACATCGTGCACGCCTACTCGAACTTCGAAAAGAAGGTCCAGGAGTCGATCCGCGAGCAGGCCAAGCAGCGCGGCCTGGAAGACCATTTCGATGAAATTCTGGTGCCGGTGGAAACCGTCACCGAGGTGCGCCGCGGCCGCAAGGTCAATGCCGAGCGCAAGTTCTTTCCCGGCTACGTGCTGGTGAAGATGAGCCTGACCGACGAGGTCTATCATCTCATCAAGAACACGCCGAAGGTCACCGGCTTTCTCGGCGCCGACAACAAGCCGATGCCGATTTCGGAAGCCGAAGCCAACCGCATTCTGCATCAGGTGCAGGAAGGCATCGAGCGGCCCAAGCCCGCCGTTTCGTTCGAAGTCGGCGAGCAGGTGCGCGTGTCGGATGGCCCGTTCGCGTCGTTCAACGGCACCGTCGAGGAAGTCGACGAAGGCCGTTCGCGCGTCAATGTCGCGGTGTCGATCTTCGGCCGCGCCACGCCCGTGGAATTGGAATTCGGTCAGGTGGAGAAGCTTTGACCGTATGAGTTGTCATCGCCGGGCTTGTCCCGGCGATCTCGATTGAATGGGCACGATCGTGCCCTCCTAAGCGGGATGCCGGGTACAAGGCCGGGCATGACAGAAGGTGAAAAAGTCGTGGGAGGTGAGGCAGCTCAAGCCGGCTGTCAAAATCCGCACCACTAACCGGAGTTGGATATGGCTAAAAAAGTTACTGGATTCCTCAAACTGCAAGTGCCGGCTGGCGCTGCCAACCCGTCGCCCCCGATCGGGCCGGCGCTCGGTCAGCGCGGTCTCAACATCATGGAGTTCTGCAAGGCGTTCAACGCGCAGACCGCCAAGATCGAAAAGAACACGCCGATCCCGGTCATCATCACGACCTACCAGGATCGTTCGTTCACCTTCGAGATGAAGACGCCGCCGGTGTCCTTCTTCCTCAAGAAGGCCGCCAAGATCGAGTCCGGTTCGAAAGTCCCGGGTCGCGATGTCGCCGGCAAGGTCACCAAGGCGCAGATCAACGAGATCGCCAAGGAAAAGATGAAGGACCTCAACTGCGACACCATCGAAGCCGCAGCCAAGATGATCGCAGGCTCGGCCCGCTCGATGGGCCTCACGGTGACGGAGTAACGGACATGGCAATCGGAAAACGCACTAAGGCCATCCGCGAAGGCGTCGATCGCGAGAAGACCTACACGATCGCGGAAGCGGTCAAGCTGGTGAAGGAACGCGCCAAGGCGAAGTTCGATGAAACCATCGAAATCGCCATGAACCTCGGCGTCGATCCCGCGCATGCGGACCAGATGGTCCGTGGCGTCGTCACGCTGCCGAACGGCTCCGGCCGTACGCTGCGCGTCGGCGTGTTCGCGCGCGGGGCCAAGGCCGATGAGGCCAAGGCCGCCGGTGCCGACGTTGTCGGCGCTGAAGACCTGTTCGAGAAGGTCAACAAGGGCGAAATCGACTTCGACCGCTGTATCGCCACCCCCGACATGATGCCGCTCGTCGGCCGTCTCGGTAAGGTGCTCGGTCCGCGCGGCATCATGCCGAACCCGAAGGTCGGTACCGTGACGATGGACGTCACCACCGCCGTGAAGGGCGCCAAGGGCGGCTCGGTCGAGTTCCGCGTCGAGAAGGCCGGCATCGTGCAGGCCGGCGTCGGCAAGGCCTCGTTCGCCGAGGAAAAGCTGGTCGAGAACATCATGGCGTTCGCGGACGCGGTGCAGAAGGCCAAGCCCCCGGGCGCCAAGGGCCACTACATCAACCGCGTTGCGCTGTCCTCGACCATGGGTCCGGGCGTGAAGGTGGATTCGGCGACGTTGTTCGCGCCGAAGGCCTAGGTCTTCGCTTCAAAAAATATGAAAAGGCCCGTTCCGGAAGGAGCGGGCCTTTTTCGTTTTATTGAACGAAGGTCGAGTGAGAATTGAACCTGGCCCGCCTTGTTGAGGCCGGTCGTGCTCCCTAGATCGACCCCAATGTGCCTTCGGTGGAAGGCGCTCAGTTTGAGATGCCTTTGATGAAAGGTGTCTCCAGGAGGCGACGATGGCGGCATTCCGCATCAAAGTGAATGGGCAGTCCCATGACGTGGACGTTCTGCCCGATACCCCGCTGCTGTGGGTTCTGCGAGACACGCTCAAATTCACCGGTACGAAATTCGGCTGCGGCGTCGCGCAATGCGGCGCGTGCACGGTCTATCTCGATGGTAGTCCGCTGCGGTCGTGCTCGATGCCGGTGTCCGGCATCGGCGACAGCGAAATCACCACCATCGAGGGTCTGGACGGCAAGGAAGCCGCGGCGGTGCAAAAGGCCTGGGTAGCGCGCGACGTGCCGCAATGCGGCTACTGCCAGTCCGGCCAGATCATGAGCGCCATCGCGCTGTTGCAGGCGAACAAGAAGCCGACCGACCGCGATATCGACCTCGCCATGAACGGCAACATCTGCCGCTGCGCGACCTATGTCCGCATCCGCGCCGCCATCCACGATGCCGCCAAATCGCTGGAGGGCTAATCGATGACCATTCACGAAAAGACGTTGTCGCGCCGTTCGATCCTCCAGGGCGCCGCCGGTCTGGTGGTTGCTTTCTATCTGCCGCGCGAGGCCAAGGCGCAGTCCGGCGCGACCGCGGCCTTCACGCCGACGACCGAAGCCACTTTCGCGCCGAATGCTTTCATCCGTGTCGGCACCGACAATACCGTCACGGTAATTTCCAAGCACATCGAGATGGGGCAGGGGCCGTACACCGGCCTGACGACGATCGTCGCCGAAGAACTCGATGCCGATTGGTCGCAGATGCGCGCGGAAGGCGCGCCGGCCGACAACAAGCTCTACAACAACCTTTCCTTCGGCCCCATTCAGGGCACCGGCGGCTCGAGCGCGATTGCGAATTCGTTCGAACAACTGCGCAAGGCGGGCGCCAGTGCGCGTGCGATGCTGGTGCAGGCGGCCGCGGATCAATGGAAAGTCGCGCCCGCTGAGATCACCGTCACCAAAGGCGTGATCAAACATGCGGCGTCGAACCGTCAGGCCGCTTTCGGCGAATTCGCGCAAGCGGCGGCGAAGTTGCCGGTGCCGGCGAACGTAACGTTGAAGAAGCCGGAAGATTTCTCGCTCATCGGCAAGGAAGGCGCGGTCAAGCGCCTCGATATCCCGGGTAAGACCAACGGCACGGCGAAGTTCACCATCGATATCAACGAACCCGGCATGCTGACCGTGGTCGTGGCGCATCCGCCGCGCTTCGGCGGCAAGGTCGGCAGCGTCAATGATGACGATGCGCGCAAGATCCCCGGCGTCGTCGATGTTAAAGTGCTGTCGTCCGGCGTTGCGGTTTACGCCGACGGCATGTGGCCGGCGCTCAAGGGCCGCGACGCGCTCAAGATCACCTGGGACGAGAGCGCTGCCGAAAAACGCGGCTCGCCTGAACTGCTTGCTGAATATCGCGCGCTCGCTGCGACCAAGGGCGTCGTTGCCGGCAAGGAAGGCGATGCCGAAGGCGCGCTGGCCAAGGCGGTGAAAGTCGTCGATGTCGAATACGTCTTTCCGTATCTCGCGCATGCGCCGATGGAGCCGCTCAACGGCTTTCTGACATGGGACGGCACGCAGGCTGTCGCCAAATATGGCTGCCAGTTTCAAACCATTGATCAAGGCGCCATTGCCAGCGTGCTCGGCGTCAAGCCGGAGCAGGTGAAGATTGAGATGTTACTGGCGGGCGGCAGCTTCGGCCGCCGCGCGCAGGCGACGGGCGAGCTTGCGATCGAACTTGCCGAGGTGGCAAAAGCCATCGGCCCCGGCAAGCCGGTGAAGCTGGTGCGCACACGCGACGACGATATTCGCGGCGGCTTCTATCGCCCGATGTTCGTGCACCGCATGAAGGGCGCGATCGAGAACGGCAAGATCGCCGCCTGGAGCGATACGGTCGTGGGTCAATCCTTCATGGCAGGATCGCCATTCGCCGGCATGATCAAGGACGGCATCGACCCGACCCAGGTCGAAGGTTCGAACGATCTTCCTTACGTCGTCGAAAACTTCCAATGCGATCTGCACACGACGAATGTCGGCGTGCCGACCTTGTGGTGGCGGTCGGTCGGTCACACGCACACAGCCTATGCGGTCGAGTGTTTCATCGACGAGTTGCTGGTGGCGGCTGGTAAGGATCCCGTCGCCGGGCGCCTCGAACTGATGACCAAGGACAAGAGCAAGCGTCTGGCTGGCGCGCTTAAGGCCGTTGCCGAGCTTGCCAAATGGAGCGGGCCGAAACTGGCCAATGGCCACGCGCTGGGCGTGGCCGCCGTCGAGAGCTTCAACACCTTCGTCGCGCAGATCGCCGAAGTCTCGATCGGCGAGAACGGCGAGCCGCGCGTGCACAAAGTATGGTGCGCGGTCGATTGCGGCGTTGCGGTTAATCCCGACATCATCCGCGCGCAGATGGAGGGCGGCATCGGCTTCGGTGTCGGGCACATCCTCTACGCGGATCTGTCGCTCAAGGAAGGGCGCGTCGTGCCCGGCAACTTCGACTCCTACCGCTCGCTGCGCGTCAACGAGATGCCGGAAGTCGAAGTCGTCATCGTCAAATCGAGCGAGAAGCCGACAGGCGTCGGCGAACCCGGCGTGCCGCCGATCGGTCCGGCGATTGCCAATGCGATGGCGCAACTCGGCCTGCAGCGTCCGCGCAGCCTGCCGATGGTGCCGGCGAGGAGCGTCTGATGCGATGGCCCCTGATCGTGAGTGGCGCACTGGCGGCTGCTTTGGCCGCCACCGCGCCGATGCTGGTGGCGACGCGCTCGGTCGGTCAGACCGTTGCCGCCGCGCAAGGCGATAGCCTGCGTGCGCCGTCGAGCTTTGCCGACATCAAAGATGCCCGCGCTCGTTCGGTCGCGCTGTTCACGGAAGCCGGCAAGGTGATCGAGAGCCCACGCTGCATGAACTTTCATCCGGCGACCGAGCGTCCGACGCAGACCGAACAGATGCGTCCGCATATTCCGCTGGTCGTGCGCGGGCCTGACGGTTTCGGCGCCGAAGGCGGCCTGCGCTGCGGCACCTGCCATCACGCCGAGAATTTCGACCCGGCCGGCGTGCCGGGGAATCCGGAGTGGCATCTTGCCCCGGCCGAGATGGCCTGGCAGGGCAAGTCGCTCGCCCAGATCTGCGTCCAGATCAAGGATCGCGACCGTAACGGCGGTAAGGATATGGCGGCGCTGGTCAAGCATATGGCCGAGGATTCGCTGGTTGGCTGGGGCTGGAAGCCGGGCGGCAACCGCAAGCCCGCCCCGGGCACCCAGGCCGAATTCGGCGCCCTGATAAAAGCCTGGGCGGAATCAGGGGCTTACTGCCCGTCCTGAAGGGCCGAGACAGGGGTGATTTCGGTCGAAAATCCCCTTGGCAAAGCCGATCAGACCGTTTACATGACCGCCATCGGGCGTGCTGGCCCTCATTGTCAGCACGCCTTTGCGCGTCTCTAGAAACATAGGTGGTCTTTTCAGTCCTTTTGGAGCTCCCGGCGGGATATCTGAAAGGGAAGAAAGCATCGTTTTTCAACGAGATATGCAAGGTCGTTTCCGGTAACGGAAGCGGACGACCTGTCCAAGACTGCAGGTGTTTTTGACTGCAAAGTCAGAGACTTAATCCCATCCGGGGCCAGCAATAGATGGGGATGAGACCCGAATTTGCCCGGCCGCAAGGCCGAGCCAGGTCGGTTCGAACCTCGGATGCCCGTTCATGACCGTCGGTCATGTGTCGGGGGGCAGGTGAGCTGAGCTGCCAACGTCGTCCGCAAGGAGGAGGTTGGCTGATCGCAACCGGCGGCCCCCAATTGGGTATCCGCCATAACTGAAAGAGCTTTGCAGTGGATCGAGCGGCAAAAGCTGAGTCCATCACCGAACTCTCCGGGGTCTTCAAGACCTCGAGCGTCGTGGTGGTGGCTCATTATGCTGGCCTCACGGTCGCCCAGATGTCGACTCTGCGTTCGCAGATGAAACAGGCGGGTGGACAGGTGAAGGTGGCAAAAAACCGTCTCGCCAAGATCGCTCTCAAGGACACCGACGTTGCCTCCATCGCGTCCCTGCTCAAGGGACCGACCGTGATCGCCTATTCCGGCGACCCGGTGGCGGCACCGAAGGTCGCCGTCGATTTCGCCAAGGCGAACGAACAGTTCGTCATTCTCGGCGGATCGATGGGCAAAACTGCTCTGGATCCGAACGGCGTCAAGGCTCTGGCCTCGCTGCCGTCTCTGGATGAACTGCGTGCCAAGATCCTCGGCCTCCTCGTGTCGCCGGCGACCAAGATCGCGCAACTCACCAACGCTCCCGCGGCCAAGGTCGCGCGCGTGGTCCAGGCTTATGCATCCAAGGGCGCTGCGGCCTGACGGCTCAAAGCAAACTCAAACAATTGGTTCGAACCTAGTAGGAACTGAAAAATGGCTGACTTGCAGAAGATCGTCGACGAATTGTCGGCTCTGACCGTCCTCGAAGCGGCGGATCTGGCGAAGTTGTTGGAAGAAAAGTGGGGCGTTTCCGCCGCTGCCGCCGTTGCGGTTGCCGGCCCGGCTGCTGCCGGCGCTGCCGCTGCTGAAGAGAAGACCGAGTTCTCCGTGATCCTGGCCTCGGCCGGCGACAAGAAGATCGAAGTCATCAAGGATGTCCGTGCGATCACCGGACTTGGCTTGAAGGAAGCTAAGGATCTCGTCGAAGGCGCGCCGAAGGCCGTCAAGGAAGGCGTGAACAAAGACGAAGCAGACAAG
>CAIYTE010000105.1 GCA_903929045.1 uncultured Hyphomicrobiales bacterium | reverse complement strand
TTTTGGGATCGAGCGTATCGCGCGACTGATCGACGTAGCCGAGCTGCACGGAGTCGCCGATTTTGATCGTGCCCGCGTCCGGTATGTCCTGACCCGTGATCATGCGGAACAACGTCGTCTTGCCGGCGCCGTTCGGACCGATGACGCCGACGATGCCGCCGGGCGGCAGCTTGAACGTCAGATTGTCGATGAGCAGATTGTCGCCGAAGCCTTTGCTCATGCCTTCGAAGTCGACGACATTCTGGCCGAGACGCTCGGCCACCGGAATGGTGATCTGCGCCACGGTATTGGTCTTGGCGTTGGCGATCTTGAGCAACTCGTCATAGCGCTCGTAACGCGCCTTGGACTTCGCCTGACGCGCCTTGGGCGACGACGAAATCCATTCGCTTTCACGTGCAAGGGTCCGCTGCCGACTCTCGTCTTCGCGCGCTTCCTGCGCGAGGCGCTTCTGCTTCTGCGCCAGCCACGAGGTGTAATTGCCTTCGTAGGGAATGCCGCGGCCGTGGTCGAGTTCGAGGATCCAGCCAGTGACGTTGTCGAGGAAGTAGCGATCATGCGTGACGATAAGGATCGCGCCCGGATAATTGCGCAGATGGCCTTCGAGCCAATTCACGCTTTCGGCGTCGAGATGGTTGGTCGGTTCGTCGAGCAGCAGCAGGTCTGGCTGGTCGAGCAGCAGGCGGCACAACGCCACGCGGCGCTTTTCGCCGCCCGACAGCTTGGAGATGTCGGCATCGTCCGGCGGGCAACGCAGCGCGTCCATGGCTAGGTCGACCTGGCTGTCGAGATCCCAGAGGTTCTTGGCGTCGATCTCGTCCTGGAGCTTCGCCATCTCGTCGGCGGTCTCGTCGGAATAGTTGGTGGCGAGTTCGTTGTAACGGTCGAGGATCGCCTTTTTCGCGGCGACGCCTTCCATGACGTTGTCGCGAACCGACTTGGTCTCGTCGAGCTGCGGTTCCTGCTCCAGGTAGCCGACGCGGGCACCTTCCGCGACCCAGCCGTCGCCCGAGAATTCGGTGTCGATGCCGGCCATGATCTTCAGGAGGGTCGACTTGCCCGAGCCGTTAACGCCGAGCACGCCGATCTTGGCGTCCGGGTAGAACGACAGATGGACGTTATCGAGGACCTTTTTGCCGGCCGGGTAAGCCTTGGTCAGGCCTTGCATGTGGTAGATGAATTGGCGACCGTTCATGGCGCTCTGGAACCTTGAGTTTTCCGGGAAAATCGGACGTTTTTGTCGGGAAATTCGGTGCTGATGTAACGGCGCGGGGGCCAAAGAGCAAGGCGAGACGGCCGGACGTTACCGCAAAGCCACGCTGGATAAAGTTCTTGGAAAGCCTGTTCGCTAACCTCCCCTCAAGCCCGTTAACTGACCTGATCTTAAGAACTGGACGCGCATACTCCGCAGGATGAACTTGGGAGCCAGTTGAGGCGACCAAGAGGATGACGGGCAGAAGGCCCGTGCGGAGATAGCGTCATGGGTCGGGCCATTCTGGCAATTTCGGGTTCTGCGGCGGCTTTGCTGCCCCGCCCGTTTGCCGTGCTCGGCACCTTCTGGCGCGACATGACCCGCAGCGTCCTGCGGTCCTACCATCCGGAAAAGCACTATATGCGCGGCCCCGGCCCCGCTTGCCGCGCCAAATACGGCGACCGCTTTACCGCCTGATACCCCCCTATCTTTTCGGCTTCCCGGCTCTAAATTGCGCGCCCTGGAACACCTCCGGCACCCAATAGGAGACCGCGTATGCTTCGCGCCGCCATTCTCGACGACTACCAGAACTGCGCCTTGACGCTGGCCGACTGGTCGAGCGTCACCAAGGACGTCGAGGTCAAGGTCTTCACCAAGCCGATCGGCGACGACGACGCGGTCATCAAGACGCTGCAGGGCTTTGCCATCGTCAACATGATGCGCGAGCGCACGCCCTTCAACCGCAAGGTCATCGAGGGCCTGCCGGAGTTGAAGCTTCTGATCACCACTGGCGCCCGCAACAACTCCATCGACCTGAAAGCCTGCGCCGAGCGCGGCATCACGGTCTGCGGCACCGGCGGCTTCGGCAATCCGACCACCGGCGTTGCCATCGGTCTGCTGCTGGAATTGACCCGCCGCATCGGCTTTGAACATGCCCGCATGAAAGCCGGCGAAGCCTGGCAAGTGACACTCGGTCAGGACGTCGAGGGTATGACGCTCGGCGTCGTCGGTCTCGGCAAGCTCGGCACCCGCGTCGCCAAGGTCGCACAGGCGCTCGGCATGAAGGTAATTGCCTGGAGCCAGAACCTGACGGCCGAGAAGGCGGCTGAAGCCGGCGTCGAGAATGTCAGCAAGGAAGAGCTCTTCAAGCGCGCCGACGTTATCAGCATCCACGTCATTCTCAGCGACCGCTCGCGCGGACTCATTGGCGCAAAAGAAATCGGTTTGATGAAGAAGACAGCTTTTATCATCAACACGGCGCGCGCGCCGATCGTCGATGGCAAGGCGCTGATGGCAGCGCTGGAAAGCAAAGCCATCGCCGGCGCCGGCCTCGACGTGTTCGAGGTCGAGCCGCTGCCGCTCAACAGCCCGCTGCGCAAGATGGACAACGTCGTCATCACCCCGCATCTCGGCTATGTCAGCGAGCAGAACTACCGCAAGCAGTACCCGGACGTCGTCGAGGACATCCGGGCGTGGCTCGACGGCAAGCCGGTGCGCGTTGTCACCGGCGGGTACTGAGCGCTAGAGCTTCAGCACCTTCACCGCGTTGTCGTAGGCGACGGCGGCCCGTTCCGCGTCGCTGATCGCCACCGTGTCCATCCAGTGACCGGCTTCGGCCGCGTCCTCGAACGGATAGTCGGCGGCGAATAGCACGTTGGACAGGCCCATGGCGTCGATGGAGCAGCGCAGCGGCTCCAGCGCACACATGCCGGACGTCGTCACGAAGACATTGCGCTTGATGTAGTCGGACGGCGGCTTCGGCAGCTTGAGGCCCTGGAATTTGGCGCGGCTGTCGAGGCGCCAGAGCAGGAACGGCAGCGTCTCACCGAGATGACCGAGCATCAGCTTGGCGTTCGGGAAGCGCTCGAAATGGCCGCCGACGATGAGGCGCAGCGCATGCGAACCAGTCTCGACGCCCCAGCCCCACATCGGGCGTGACAAAACTTTGAATCCTTCAAGCACCGGCATCTGCGACACCGGATCGGCCGGGTGGATGTAGACCGTCGCGCCGAGCGCGTTGACGCGCTCCCAGAACGGATCGAACAGCGCATTGTCCAGATACATGCCGTTGGTGTGGCCGTTGATCATGACGCCGCAGAACTTCAGGTCGCGAATACAGCGCTCGAGTTCGTCGGCGGCATTCTTCGGGTCCTGTACCGCGATGTGAGCAAAGCCCGCATAGCGGTCCGGGTGTTTCTGAATTTCCACAGCAAGCTGATCGTTCGCCTCGCGTGATTTTTTCGTCGCCAGCGCCGCATCGCGCTCCGCCTGAACGCCGGGGCCGGCGACCGATAGCACCGCTTTGGTGATGCCGCCCTTGTCCATCTCCTCGATGCGGCGGCCGCCAAAATCGTTGAGGCGATTGAAGAAATTCTCGGCCGCCGGCTTGGGCAATTCCGACATCGTCGGCAGCCAGTACTCGGCGAGCCCCGGCGTCATGACGTGTTCTTCAAGCGCGATTTTCTGAACCATCGTTTCCCCTCATGCGGGCCCGATCGGGTGCCCAAACTTTCTTCTTCCCTGTATCGGATATTGGGTTATTGTAGCCCACGATGCAAGGCGGCGTTAGATCGCAACAGCATCGGGGACGAAACGGTACGAGTGAGTGCGTCAATGAATCGCCACGTCACCAATGACAAAAGCCAGGTTCAAGTCATCGCGCGCGCGGCGACGATTTTGCGCGCGCTGGAGGACGAGAATTCAGGCCTCAGCCTCGGACAGATCGCGCAGCGCGTAAATCTGGCGCGCTCCACGGTGCAGCGCATCGTCTCGGCGCTGGAAACCGAAAAGCTCGTCATCGCCGCGACGCCGAACGGCCGCGTGCGGCTGGGCCCCACTATTCTGCGGCTCGCGGCTTCCGTCCGCAGCGATTTCGTGTCGCTGGCGCGGCCCTTCCTCGAGCGTCTGTCCGAAGAACTGCACGAGACTGTCGATCTCTCGACCGTGAAGAAAGATCATCTGGTCTTCATCGATCAGGTCATCGGTTCGCAGCGGCTGCGCACCGTCTCCGCGGTCGGCGAGACCTTCCCGCTGCATTGCACCGCCAACGGCAAGGCCTATCTGGCACAATTGTCCGAAAGCGCGATCGAACAGCTGATCGGCCGGACGTATGAGCCGCGCACACCGAAAACCATCAAACACTTCGAAGCGCTGACCGAAGATCTCAAAGCCGCGCGCCGGGCCGGCGTCGCCTTTGACCGCGAAGAACACACGCTCGGCGTCTGCGCCGTCGGGGTCGCACTGCACGATCCGCTCGGCAATGCGGTCGCGATTTCCGTGCCGGTGCCGATCCAACGTTTCCCCGACCGGCAGAACATGATCGCAGAGCGGCTCCTCGCCACCAAGCATGCTCTCGAAAGTCGCATGAATTCCGCCGCCGCCTGACCGCGGCATCTGAGAAGAAACTAACGCGCATGAACAACGTTATGCGCAAAACACGAAGGAGGATGCCGTGACCAAAAAAATTCGCGGTGTGACGTTCGAAGAAAACCTGAAAAACTCGATGGGACTGGAGTTTGTGAACCTGTCCCACCGCTTCGGCTATCAGTCGCCGAACTGGCCGTACTTCCAGGACGTCCATATCGAGCGCATCCACTACATGGCGAAGTCGGGCGTGCTGTCGCAGCGCATCACGACCTCGATGCACAACACCACCCACATCGACGCGCCGGCCCATGTCGTCGAAGGCACGCCCTTCATCGACGAAGTGCCGCTGCCGCACTTCTTCGGCTCGGGCATCGTCGTTTCGATCCCGAAGAAATTGTGGGAGCCGATCACCTATGACGATCTCGAAAAGGCAGCCGGCAAGGTCGTGCGGCCGCGTGACGTCGTCATCATCAACACCGGCTGGCACAAGAAGTACGAAGACTCGGAAGAGTACTTCTGCAAGTGCCCCGGCTTCGTGAAGTCGGCTGGCGACTGGTTCGTCGAGAAGAAGGTCAAGGTCGTCGGTCACGACACCCAGGCCAACGACCATCCGCTCGCCACCGCGATCGGTCCGCACCGCAACGGTCCGCTGCATCCGCATCTGCAGGCCGAATATCTGAAGTGGTCCGGCGGCCGCGACTGGAAAGAAGATCATCCGGAGTGGGAGCCGGTGCACCGCAAGCTATTCACCAACGGCATCCTCGGCATCGAGAACGTCGGCGGCGATCTCGACAAGGTCACCGGCAAGCGCTGCACCTTCGCATTCTTCCCGTGGAACTGGGATCGCGGCGACGGCTGCATCATCCGTCTGGTCGCGATCACCGATCCGTCGGGCAAGTACCGCATCGAGCAAGGCAAGAAGTTTTAACGGGAGCGCACGATGCACCTGAAACGCTTCAAGGACGCCAAGACCTACGACGCACCCAACCACCGTGCTTACTCGTCGCTGCGCCTGTTCGGCGCAGAGGCGGGCGGCACCAAGGGCCTCGTGTTCGGCGTCTCACATTTTCTGCCGGGCGGCGGCGCCGGTCCCGACGCCTCGCCCCCGGAGAAGGTCTATCTCGTACTTTCCGGCGAACTCACCGTGATCGTCGACGGCAAGGAGACAGTGCTGAAGGCAATGGACTCCTGCGTCATCGAACCGAACGAGACGCGCGAGATCATCAATCGCGGCAATGAGGTCTGCACCATCGCCGTTGCGGTGGCGATGCCGCCGGCGAAGTAAACACGCTGTCGTCCCCGCGAAAGCGGGGACCCAGCACTTTTACAAGACAAGAGCTGGATGCCCGCCTTCGCGGGCATGACAGCCAGCAATCTGAGGAAGCGCGCCATGTCCGAAGCCTTTCTGAAAAATCCGCTCGGCCTGTTCGACGTGAAGGGCAAGACCGCGGTCATCACCGGCGCCTCGGGCGCCTTCGGTTCGCTCGCCGCGAAGATCCTCGCCGGTGCGGGCGCCAATGTCGTGCTCGCCGCCAGCAAGAAGGACGAACTCGACAAGGTTGCCGCGGAGTGTAAATCGCTTGGCACCAAGGCCGAGATCATCGCGCTGCGGCCCTCGTCTGAAGAAAACTGCGACAAGATCGTCAAGGCAGCGGTCAACAAATTCGGCTCGCTCGACATTCTCGTCGTCGCGTCCGGCCTCAACAAGGTTGCGAAGATCGTCGATCAGCCCGCGGCGGACTTCCTCGACGTCATGGACGCCAACGTCACGCAATCCTGGCTGATGGCGCGGTCTGCCGGCAAGCAGATGCTGGCGCAGGGCAAGGGCGGCAAGGTCATTCTCACCTCCTCTGCGCGCGGTCTGCTCGGCCATCCGGCCGGTTACTCGGCCTACTGCGCGTCGAAGTCCGCCGTCGACGGCATCACCAAGGCACTCGGCTGCGAATGGGGCGAGACCGGCATCACCGTCAACGCGCTGGGGCCGACCGTTTTCCGTTCGCCGCTCACCGCGTGGATGTACGAAGACACCGAGCGCGCGCAAACGGTGCGCAAGGGCTTCCTCGCCCGCGTGCCGAAGGGCCGTCTCGGCGAGCCGGAGGATCTCGCAGGTCCGTTGCTGTTCCTCGCTTCCAAGGCGTCGGATTTCTATACCGGCCACATCCTCTACGCCGACGGCGGCTATACGGCAGGCTGACGCATCATGGCCAAAGCGCGCATCACCGTCATCGGCGCAGGCCTCATGGGCCACGGCATCGCGCAGGTTTTCGCGCTCGCCGGCCACAACGTCGTTATCTACGACTCGTTCGAAAAGACTCTGGCGACGGCAAAAGACCGCATCCTCGCCAATCTGAAGGACCTTGGCGACGACCAGAGCGCGGTTAATCGCGTCACTTTGCAGGGCAATCTTGCCCTCGCCGTCCGCGATGCCGACTATGTCGTCGAAGCCGTGCTGGAAGATCTGCCGCTGAAGCAGAAGATTTTCGCCGAGATCGAGAAGCACGTCCGTCCCGACACCATCCTCGCCAGCAACACCTCGGTCATTCCAATCACGTCGATCATGCAAAACCTCGAGAAGCGCGACCGCGCGCTCGGGACGCATTGGTGGAATCCGCCCTATCTCGTGCCGCTGGTCGAAGTCATCGAAACGCAATGGACGTCGCCCGCAGCCATCGACTACACGATGAAGCTGCATGCCGATGCCGGCAAGAAGCCCGCGCATGTGAAGAAGGATGTCCCCGGCTTCATCGGCAACCGCCTGCAACACGCGCTGTGGCGTGAGGCCGTGTCGCTGGTCGAACGCGGCATCTGCGATGCCGAAACCGTCGACACCGTCATCAAGGCCGCGTTCGGCCGCCGCATCGCGGTGCTTGGGCCGCTCGAAAACGCCGACATGGTCGGCACCGATCTGACGCTGGCGATCCATCAGAACGTACTGGGCGATATCGAAAGCCGCCCCGGCCCCTCGCCCTATCTCGAAAAGCTCGTGAAGGATGGCAAGCTCGGTTTCAAGTCAGGCGAAGGCTTCCGCAAGTGGAGCCCTGAAGAACAGACGGCACTCCGCAACAAGGTTCTGCAACATCTAAAGAAGGCTCGACAGGACGACAACAATTAACGCCGCCATGCCCGGCCTTTGTGCCGGGCATCCACGTCTTACTTTCCATCAAGGGAGAAGGCGTGGATGGCCGGGACAAGCCCGGCCATGACGAAACAAACATCAGGGAGAGAAACAATGAGCAATCTTTCGAAGATTTCCCGCCGCACTCTCGTCAAGACCGGCATCGGCGCCGCGGTCGCGCCGGCTCTGTTCGCCATGCCCGCCAGCGCGCAGTCGGCCGTCATCAAGATCGGCCATGTCAGCCCGAAGACGGGCCCGCTCGCCGGTTTCGGCGAAGCCGACAGCTTCATCCTCGAACAGGTGCGCGGCCTCCTCAGCAAAGGCCTCGACAACGGCGGCAAGAGCTACAAGGTCGAGATCATCTCCAAGGACAGCCAGTCGAGCGGCAGCCGCGCGGCGGAGGTCGCCAGCGAACTGATCCTCGGCGACAAGGTCAACCTGCTGGTTGGCTCCGGCACGCCGGACACGACCAATCCGATTTCGGATCAAGCCGAAGTCAACGAAGTCCCCTGCATCACCACCAACTGTCCGTGGCAGCCCTACTTCTTCGGCCGCAAGGGCGATCCGAAGAAGGGGTTCACCTGGACGTATCACTTCTTCTGGGGCCTGGAGGACGTCATCGGCTCCTTCCTGGCGCTGTGGGACACGCTGCCGACCAACAAGTCCGTCGGCGGCCTGTTCCCGAACGACGCCGACGGCAATGCCTGGGGCGACAAGGAGCGCGGCCTGCCGCCGGCGCTGGCCGCTGCCGGCTACAAGCTGCTTGATCCCGGCCGCTATCAGGTCATGAACAATGACTTCACGTCGCAGATTTCGGCCTTCAAGGCGGCGAATGTCGAGATCGTCACCGGCAACATGATCCCGCCGGATTTCGCGACCTTCTGGTCGCAGGCGGCGCAACAGGGCTTCAAGCCGAAGATCGTCACCATCGGCAAGGCGCTGCTGTTCCCGTCGGTCATCGACTCGCTTGGCGAACGCGGCAACGGCCTGACCAGCGAAGTCTGGTGGACGCCGAACCATCCGTTCAAGTCGAACCTGACCGGCCAGAGCTGCAAGGACCTCACCGACGCCTACACCAAGGCCACCAGCCGGCCCTGGACGCAGCCGATCGGCTTCCAGCACGCGCTGTTCGAGGTCGCCATCGACGTCCTCAAGCGCGCCAAGAACCCGACTGACCCGAAGGCGATCCTCGATGCCATCATCGCCACCAATTACGAGTCGATCGTCGGCAAGGTGCAGTGGACCGGCCAGCCGGTGAAGAACGTCACCAAGACGCCGCTCGTCGCCGGCCAGTGGCAGCGCAAGAACGGCAAGTTCGAACTCGTCATCGCCGAGAACAAGACCGCGCCGAACATCCCGGTCGGAGGCAAGCTGCAGCCGATCAGCTAGCCAATCGTGCCCTATCACCGTCACCCTGAGGTGGCCTCACGCAGTGAGGCCCTCGAAGGGCGACGGCCCAGGCCGCTCATCCTTCGAGGCACGCTACGCTCGCACATCAGGATGACGGCGATGGTGACGTTACGGAGGTTAAACTGAATCCCATCCTCAGCCTCGACAACATCTCGAAACGGTTCGGGGCCGTGGTGGTTGCGGACGGTATCGACCTCGCCCTCAATGAGGGCGAGGCGCTCGGCATAATCGGACCGAACGGCGCCGGCAAGACGACGTTGTTCGGCATGGCCACCGGCACCGTGACGCCCGACAGCGGCCGCGTGCTGTACGACGACAAGGACATCACGCGGCTGGCGCCGGAGCGGCGCTGCCGCCTCGGCCTCGCCCGCTCGTTTCAAATCCCGCAGCCCTTCTCCGGCATGACGGTGTTCGAGAACGTCGTCGTCGCGGCCGCGTTCGGCGCCGGCGAAAGCGAGCGCGCGGTCTACGGCCGCTGCGCCGACCTGCTCGACCGCTGCGGCCTGATCGACAAGGCCAACAAGCGCGCCGGCGGCCTCACCCTGCTCGACCGCAAGCGGCTCGAACTCGCCCGCGCGCTCGCCACCGAACCGCGCGTGCTGCTGCTCGACGAAGTCGCCGGCGGCCTGACCGAGCATGAATGCGTCACGCTGGTCGACCTCATCAAGTCGGTGCGCGCCGGTGGCGTATCGATCATCTGGATCGAGCACGTCGTGCATGCGTTGCTTGCCGTCGTCGACCGGCTCGCCGTGCTGCACGGCGGCAAGATCATCGCGCAGGGCGATCCGCAGACCGTCATCCGCAGCCCGCAGGTCGCGGAGATCTACATGGGGATCGCCGCCGATGCCTGATCCCCTGCTCGACATTCGCGCCATCGATGCATTCTACGGCGACTTCCAGGCGTTGTTCGGCGTCTCGCTGCGCGTCAATGCCGGCGAAGTTGTCGCCGTCATCGGCGCCAATGGCGCCGGCAAGAGCACGCTGCTGAAAACCATCGCCGGCCTGATGCATCCGAAGAACGGCGAGATCGTCTTCGACGGAACTGCTGTCGGCAATACGCCCGCCTTCAATGTCGTCAAACGCGGCATTGCGCTGGTGCCGGAAGGCCGCCGCCTGTTTCCATCGCTGTCGGTCGAGGAAAACCTCATGATCGGCGGCCAGTCGAAGCGCCAGGGTCCGTGGAATCTCGCGCGCATCTACGAGCTGTTCCCCATACTCGCCGAACGCCGCTACGTACCGGCGACCTCGCTCTCCGGCGGCCAGCAGCAGATGGCCGCGATCGGCCGCGCGCTGATGTCCAACCCGCGCCTGCTGCTGTGCGACGAGATCAGCCTCGGCCTCGCGCCGATCATCGTGCGCGACATCTATGCCCGCCTGCCGTCGATCGCCGGCGAAGGCCTCTCGGTCGTCATCGTCGAGCAGGACATCGCGCAGGCGCTGAAAGCCGCGAAGCAGGTCTACTGCCTCCAGGAAGGCCGCGTCGCGCTGCAGGGCGAAGCGCGCGACCTGACGCGCGAACGCATTTCCGCCGCGTACTTCGGGGTTTGACGATGACCGAATGGCTCAACGTCATCCTGCAAGGCGTGCTGATCGGCGGACTCTACGCCATGTTCGCCGCCGGCCTGTCGCTGATCTTCGGCGTTATGCGTCTGGTCAACATCGCGCATGGCGATCTCATCGTGCTCGCCGCCTATATCGCGCTGATGGCGACGACCAGCCTCGGGCTCGATCCTCTCACCTCGCTGGTCCTCGTCGTCCCTGCCATGGCGCTGATCGGTTACGCGTTGCAGCGCGGCCTGCTCAATCGCACGCTCGGCGACGACCTGCTGCCGCCGCTGCTCGTCACCTTCGGCCTTTCGATCATCATCCAGAACGGCCTGCTCGAATGGTTCACCGCCGACAGCCGCAAGCTTCAGGCCGGCGCCATCGAGGTGCAGACGTTCCAGATCATGCAGGGCGTCTGGGTCGGCGCACTGCCCTTCATCCAATTCATTGTCGCGGTCGCGGTGATCGCCGGACTTCAACAACTCTTCTATCGCACGGCTTTGGGCCGCGCCTTCCGCGCCACGTCGGACGATCAATCGGTCGCGCAACTTATGGGCCTAGACACGCGCCACGTCTTCGCCATGGCGATGGCGTTGTCGCTTGCCGTCGTCGCCATCGCCGGCGTCTTCCTCGCCGTGCGCGCCAATTTCGATCCGTCCATCGGACCGGCGCGCCTTATCTTCGGCTTTGAGGCCGTCATCATCGGCGGGCTCGGCAGTATGTGGGGCACATTGGTCGGCGGCATCATTCTCGGCGTCGCGCAGGCCGTCGGCGCGCAGATCGATCCCGGCTGGCAATTGCTCGCCGGACACATCGCCTTCCTCGTCATTCTCGCCGTGCGCCCGCAAGGCCTGTTCCCGAAGGTGTCGGGATGAGTTTGATCGCCCCCACCGTTCAGCATGCAACGCGCTCCAGCCGTATCGGCGTGGCGCTCATTGCCGTGACGCTTGTTGCTTTGGCACTGGCGCCGTTCTGGGGCGACCGCCAGACCTTGCGGCTGCTCGCGGAAATCTACGGCTTCGTCGCGCTGGCGAGCCTATGGAATTTGCTGGCGGGATACGCCGGACTCGTCTCGGTCGGCCAACAGGCCTTCGTCGGTCTGGGCGGCTATCTGCTGTTCTGGCTCGTCATCGTCATGGACCTGCATCCCGTGCTGGCGATCTTCATCGCCGGACCGGTCGCCGCACTCATCGCCATTCCTGTCGCGGCGCTGACCTTCCGCCTGCGCGGCGCCTACTTCGCCATCGGCACCTGGGTGGTCGCGGAAGTCTTCCGTCTGCTGGCCTCGCAGATTTCCGTGCTCGGCGGCGGCTCGGGTATCAGCCTGCCGGCGGCCGCGATCGTCGCCATGGCGCCGACGCGGCAGGCGCGCGAATTTGAAATCTACTGGCTGGCGCTGGCGCTCACCGTCATCGTGCTCGCCGCCATTGTCGCGCTGCTGCGCTCACGGCATGGTCTGGCGCTCACCGCCATCCGTGACAACGAGGTCGCGGCGCAGAGCAGCGGCATCGGCGTCGTGCGCATCAAATACATCGTCTACGTGCTGGTCGCCTTCGGCACGGCGATGGTCGGCGCGCTCATCTTCTTGCAGAAGCTGCGCATTTCGCCGGACACCGCTTTCAGCGTCAATGACTGGACCGCCTTCGTCATCTTCATCACGGTGATCGGCGGCATCGGCCGCATCGAGGGGCCGATCATCGGCACCATCATCTTCTTCATCATGCGCCAGACCCTGTCCGGTCTCGGCAGCGTCTATCTGCTCATCATGGGCGCGGTCGCCATTATCGTCATGCTGTGGGCGCCGAAAGGTCTGTGGGGCCTGATCGCCGAACGCTATGGTTGGCAGGCGCTGCCGCTACAACGCCGCCTTGAGCTTAATCCGGCCGGAAGGATCGCCGCTCGAAAAAAATAGCAGCGTTGCGGCGCGGCGGGCTTGCGAAGCCGCAAACGAAAACGATAGGTTCCGCGCAACGGCGAACATGCGCCGGAACGAGGAAAAATCTATGAGCCGCACGCGTCGCGAGGTCGTCAAAATGGTTGCAGCCGCGTCGGTGTTCCCGTTCGCTCCCGCCCTGGCACAGGCGCCCGTGCCGCCGTGGCCCGTGCCGCGCGTGCGTTTTCTCGTCGGCACCGCGCCCGGCGGCAGCCCAGACGTGATCGGCCGCATGGTCTGCGAAAAGCTGGCGGACAAGATCAACGCCTCGATCTATGTCGAGAATCTCACGACCGCGGCGGGCGCTGTGTCGTACCGCACCATCGCCAAATCGGCGGGCGACGGCGGCACCATCGGCATTCTCACCTCCGGCTTCGCGCCGGAAGTCACGCTGCGCCCGGACCCGAGCTACGACCCGATCAACGGCTTCACCTTCTGCACCATGCTGTGCGCCTATCCGCTGGTCTTCGCCGTGCCGAAGGATTCGCCGATCAAGTCCTTCGCCGACATGCTGGACCGCGCCAAGCAGAACCCGGGCAAGCTGACCTATACGATCACCGGCTACGGCTCGGCCTATCACATCCTCACCAAGCTGGTGGAGCTGGAGTCCGGCGTTTCGATGCGGCCGGTGCCCTATCGCGGCATTGCCGCCGGCGTCATGGACGTGATGAGCGGCCGCGTCGACGTTCTGGTCGTCGCGTCGACCTCGATCACCCCCCGCATCCAGAGCGGCGAATTCCGCATTCTCGCCGTCTCGTCGGGCCAGCACTTCGACCTGATGCCGGATGCGCCGACCGTGTCGGAGACCTTGAAGAATGTCGACTTCATGTCGTGGCTGTGTCTCGCCGCGCCGTCGTCAATACCGAAAGCGCTGACCGATCAGCTCAGCAATTCAGTGCGGGACATTCTGTCGGACGCCACCTTCACCAAGCGGCTGAAAGAGCTCGGCAGCCTGCCGAAGCCGACCACGCCGGACGAAACGCGCAAGATCGTCACCGGCGAAATCACGCGCTGGGCCGACGTCATCAAGCGCGGCAACATCAAGGTCGAATAATCAGACGAATGGTTTCGGCGCTTCGCCGGAGATCGCCTGTTTGAGGATGGTGATGACATCCGCACGCGTATAGGGCCGCGGATTGTAGCTCTTCACCTGCATCACCGTGTCGGCGGCCTCTTCCAGCCGTGCTTCTGGCATGCCGATGTCGGTGAGCCGCAACGGCAGACCCAACGTCTTGTTCAATTCGAACAGCGCGCGCGGCATGTCGGCAACGCCGGCCGCCTTCTGCATGCGTGCCATGGCGTCGGGGATCGACGGCGCGTTGAACGCCAGCGCATAGGGCAGCACAACGGCATGCGTCTGCGCATGATCGAGATCGAACAGCTGCCGCACCTGCTGTGCGATGAGATGGTGGAGGCAGGTGGTGGAACGGAAGGTCGCCGCCAGCCAGGCGCCGTACAGAGCCTCGTTGCGCGCTTCGATCGACGCGGGGCTGGAAACCACCTGCGGCAGGCTCGTGTAGAGCCGCGCGATGGCGTCGTCCGACAGTGTCTGGATCACCGGATTGGTGTCGTCGCCATAGAGCGACTCCACTGCGTGGGCCATCGCGTTCATGCCACTGGCGACCACGACCTTCGGCGGCAGTGCGAGCACCAGTTGGGGATCATAGATAGCAATGGTCGGCAGCGCCCGCGGATCATTGCCGGCGGCGCGGCTGAGACCGCGGCCCAACGCCCATTTCGGCGACATTTCCGAGCCCGACAAAGTCGTGACCACGGCGATGAACGGCAGTTGCGCCGAGACCGAGACCGATTTTGCCAGTCCGATCGGCGAACCGCCGCCGACCGCAACGAAGCCGTCGGCTCTGCTTTCCGCCAGCTGCGCCTTCACCGCATCGAACACCTCGCGCGGCATGTTCGGCACCGACTCGGCGCAAATGCCGGCGCAGGCGTCGCCCAGCGCCGCAGCGATTTTCTCGGCCAGCTGCGTGCGCCCTTTGGAGCAGAGAATGAGTACGCGGCTCATGCCCCTGCGCTTCGCTTCGGCGGGCAGATCGGCAAGCGTGCCGTTGCCGAACACAACCCGCGTATGCGGGCCGGGATAGATGAAGCGCTCAAGCATGCTGCATTCCGCGAAAAAGGCCGATGAGGCCTTGAATTCCTAGAGACTCCCCTCCAGAAACGCCACAACAAACTGGAAAGGCGCAACGCGTGGCAAACTTCGTTCTCGTTCACGGCACCTGGGTCGCCGGCTGGATCTGGCGCGACGTCGCCGAGCGCCTGCGCGCGAAGGGCCACCTCGTATTCACGCCGACCTTGACCGGCCTCGGCGAGCGCGATCATCTCGCCTCGCCTGCCGTCAATCTCGACACGCATATCCAGGACATCGCCAACGTCATCAAGTTCGAGCGTCTCGACAATGTCGTGCTGGTCGGCACGAGCTACGCGGGCCTCGTCATCTCCGGTGTCGCCGACCGCATGCCGGAGAAGATCGCGTCGCTGGTCTATCTCAACGCCGGCCTGCCGACGAACGGCAAATGCATGATGGACACAGTCAGCCCTGAGCGCCGCGCCGCCGTGCAGAAGCTGGTCGACGAGGAAGGCGGCGGCTTCATGTCGCCGTCAACATTGGTGCTCGATACCGGCATCGAGGACGCTGCGGCCAACAAACTGTTTCTCAGCCGCACCAGTGCGCACCCGTACCCGTCCCTGCTGCAACCGATCCAGCTTACCGGTCAGTACAAGACCGTGAAGCGCAAGGCCTACGTGCTGGCGACGAAAAAGATCTCGCACCACTTCAAGGAATATTACGAATGGGCGACGCAGCAGCCGGACTGGACCGCGCATGAACTGGCGACGCACCATTATCCGATGGTGACGGCATCGGACCTGACTGCCGAACTGCTGGCGACGCTCGCCATCTGAAAACGCAAAAAGCCCGCGCCGGAGGGCGGCGCAGGCTTTTCGCCGAACACGCGGCGCTTAGTGATTGTGCGCCGGCGCTTTCTTCTGCTTCTTGACGTCACCCGGCCCGGTCACGCCCGGATTAAAGGACGGCGGATCGCTTGCGGGAAAACTCTCGTCAGAGTTGATCGTCACCTTGTCTTCTTCATCCTTGATCCGCTCGCGCTCGTTTTCCGCGTGATGTTTCGGTTTTTCCGCCATTTTATCCTCCAAAGGACACCGGGCCCGCTTTTGCGGACCTGCTGAAACTGCAATATCAACGGCGATGGGGCCGCTGGGGTTCCGTCGTGAACGTTGAGGGAACACCATGCTGCGCGTGGCGATTGCGGGTGCCGGTAACTGGGGAACGCGGCTCATCGAGTCGGTTCACAACAAGAGCGAGAAGATCCGCTTCACCACCGCGATCACGCGCGACCCGGCGAGCAAACGGCACCTCACCGAAAAATACGGCCTCGCTTTGACCACGAGTTATGACGACGTTCTCGCCGACAAGAATGTCGACGGCGTCGTGCTGGCGACGCCGCATTCGCAGCACGCCAAGGAAGTCATCGCCGCCGCCAAAGCCGGCAAGCATGTTTTCTGCGAAAAACCGTTCACACTGACCCAGGAAGACGCGCAGGCCGCCATCGACGCCTGCAAGGCCGCGAACGTGACGCTGCATGTCGGCTTCAATCGCCGCCACGCCCCGGCCTATCTCGAACTTCAGCGGCGTCTCGCCGCCGGCGAGATCGGCAAGCTGCGCCATATCGAAGGCCAGTTTTCCGGCCCCCCGAGCTACCAGACCGAGCCTGGCAACTGGCGCTCCAACCAGACCGAAAGCCCCGCCGGCGCCATGGCCGCGCGCGGCGTGCACAGCATCGACAGCATGATTCATCTCGCCGGACTGATCGAGACGGCGTTCTCGTTCAGCGGCAAGCTGCAACACGATATCGATGTCGACGATACGACGTCATGTCTGCTGCGCTTTCAGGGCGGCGTCACCGGCTATCTCGGCACGCTGCACGCGACGAGTTCGTTCTATCGCATTCACGTGTTCGGCTCGAAGGGCGCGATGGAAATGCGTGGTGAAACCGAACTGCTGGTGTCCGACATGGCCAACAATACGCAGCGCGTGGCTTTCGACGTCGCCGACAAGGAACGCGCCGTGCTGGAGACCTTCGCCGAGGCCGTCGCCTCCGGCACAAAGTTCGTCATCACGCCGGAGGAGATCGTCAACACGGTCGCCGTCATGCAAGCCGTGACGAAATCGTCGCGCAGCGGCGAAGCTGTGACGATTGGATAAAGCCGTAGGGCGGGTTAGCCGCAAGGCGTAACCCGCCGTGTCGCGACAATGGCGGATTACGCTTCGCTAATCCGCTCTACGCGTCTCAGGGTGACGGATCACAGATCCTGCTTCACCCAGGCGGCCTGCACGTCTTCGCACCAGTTGCCGACGTTCCACTGGCCCCAGGCACCAAGGCCGCCGCGCTCGTCCGGCCCGCTATAGACCGGTACGTGGATCACCGAGAGGCCATCATGCGTCTGCGTCCGGCTCAGCGCGGCGCGCAGCGCCTCAGCGGTGTCGCCACCAAACAGAGCGTTCACCCCTGACACTGCACCCGCGAGCTTGACGTAGTCGACCGGCACGCTGTCATTGGTCTTGAACTCGATGTTGTACTGCGCGAGCTGTAGCCCGGTGATAGCCGCCATGCGGCGGTTGTCGAAAATCACGATCAGTCCGCGCACGCCGTGCTCAACGCCGTCGATCAGCACCTGCGGATTCATCATGAAGGAGCCGTCGCCCGTGAAGGCGATGCCGTAGCGCGGCTGTTCCGCGGGCGCCGAGCCGAGCAGCGCCGAGGTGGCAAAGCCCATGTAGGACGCGCCGGTCTCGGTATAGGTGTCGCCGGTGCGGTCGTCCTCGACGATCTGGAAGCCGTTGGCCTGCACGTCGCCGGCATCGAAGAACTTGGCCGCGCCGATGCGCTTGGCAAAATCGGCAACGATCTTGATCGCGGCCGGCTCAGGCAGCACCGGCCTGCCCCAGGCCACGTCCTGAAGCGGCGGGCATTCGAAGCGCACGCGCTTGTAGTCGGCCCATTCCTGCTTCTTTGCGGCACACACCGCGAGCCAGGCGCCCTTGTTGGCGCCGGCCTGGATGACTTCGAGCTTCGCGGCGAGGCGGTCGATGACCGCGCCAATGTCGCCGACCAGAGCAACCGTCTTGTTGTAGTGCAGCGCGTCTGCCAGTTCGCCATTAATGTTTATGACGGCCTGCGCCTTCTTGTAGCCGATGCCGGAGCAATCGGCCTGACACACCGCGCGTGAACCGATGACGATCAGCAATTCGGTCTCGGCCATGGCGAAGTTGCCGCTGATCGAGCCTTTAGAGCCGCCGACATGCATGTTCTGCGCGTGCGCGTCCGGCAGCACGCCGGTCGAGCCGGGCGATAAAACCACAGCCGCGCCCGCCGCTTCCGCCAGCCGCCTCACCGCTGCATCATGGCCGCGCGTGCCGCCGCCGGCCTTGATCGCGACTTTGCCCGCCGACGCGATCAGCTTCGCGGCCTGCTCCATCGCCGTGTCATCTGCAGGCGCCAGCTTCGGCACATCGGGAATGCCCGGCAACGCCGTGAGATTGAGCGTCAGCGCCGCCGGCTGCGTGTTGATCGGCAGCAGAAGATAAAACGGACCGGCACGATAGGGATGGTTGGTGCACAGCGCGCCGCGACGTAACGCATCGCGCAACGCTTGCGGCGTGTGCAGCAAATAGGATTGCCCCATCGCCGCGGTCATGCGGCCGAAAAGGCCCTGCTCTTCCTTCGGCACCTGCTGCATGTTGTAGCCTTCGCCGTAGGTCGTCTCGTCACCATAGATGTGATAGACGCCGACGCCGTTCGAGGCTGCCGCGAGCGAACCCGCCATGGCCTGCAATGCGCCGGGACCGATCGAGGTCACCACCGCGCAGGGCTCGCCATATTGCCAGCGCAAGGCCGTGGCGGCATGCGCCATCTCGACTTCATTGCGGCAATTGATGGTGCGCGTCGCGCCTTCGTCCTCGTAGACACGCAGTACATCGCCGAGATCGGTCGAGCCGTGGCCGAAGATCGCGAAATATTTCTTCACACCCTGCTTGAGCAGGCCGAGCACCAAGGCTTCCGACAGAGTGCAGTCGATCAGCTTTGGCACGCTGCCTTTGGCCAGCGCCTGATCGAGACCGCCGGCCTGCGCGATGGCGCGGGCACGCGCACGCGCCTCGGCGCGCGGATCGGCTTTATTCGGATCGAGCATCATCATCTGCCTTCGTTGTCGCGCAGGAACGCGTCCGCAATCTTGTTCCACTCCTGCCAGTGGCGGCGATACGAGTAGTGGCCGCCTTCCTCGACGATCACGAGCTTCGAGCCCTTGACCGCCTTGTGCAGGTCTTCCGACTGATAGAACGGCACCGTCGCATCATCGCGCGTGCCGACGACGAGCGACGGGTTCTTGATCTTGTGCAGATCGGCGACGCGGTCGTGCGCCATTGTCATGTCGAGACGGCCCGCCAGCACCTCGACGGGCGCGACGGTCGCCAGCGCGCGGCGCTCAAGCTCCATGACCTTGTCGAGGTCGTAGCGAAACTGCATCGAGCCGTTGGTGAACAGCGACGACACCTTGACGTATTCCTCGGGCCCATAGGACAGCGCGATGCGTTTGCGCGTCATCTGCACGCGGTTGATGTATTCGTCCGCTTTGACCCAGGTATTTGAAAATATTGAACAATTAAGACGATCCGGGTAATCGATAGCGAGGTTCTGCAAGACGCAGCCGCCCGTCGACGTTCCCGCCACATGCGCCTTGTCGATGCCAAGCGTGTCGAGCAGCGCAATGGCATCGCGCGCCAGCGCCTGCGTCGAATAGGAGTCTTTCGGCTTGTCGCTGTCGCCGGCGCCACGATGATCGAAAGCGATACAGCGATAGCGCTTGGAGAATTCCGCCATCTGGAATTCCCAGGCGTTGAGCAGCCCGACCAGACCCGGAATAAACAGGAAGGCGGGGCCCTCGCCCCGCTCCTCGTAGTTCAGCGACAATTCGCCGACATTGATGCGCGGCACTCTATTCTCCGCTTTTCAGAATCTCGGCGACGTCGATGGCGCGGCCTTCGCGCGCGCTCTTCACGCCGGCCTTGATGACCGCGAGATTGCGCGAGGCCCATTCGCCGCCGGTCTCCGGTTTGCCGCCGTTGCGGACGCATTCGGCGAATTCGTCGAGCTCCTCGCGGATGGCATCGTTGGCCTCCGTCGGCACCGGCGTTGCTTTGGTCTCGCCGCGCTTGAGATGGCGCAGGCCGTTGAACAGGTCGTAGTAGGCCGTCGCTTCCTTGCCGTAGATGTTCATCATGTAATATTCGGACGCCGAGGCGTAGGACGCCGTCAGGTTCGAGATCGCGCCGCTCTCGTGTTCGAGAATGAGGTTGGCGACATCGGGATTGTCGCCCGGCAACACGAGCTGGTTCGACATGCCCGAGACGCGCTTCACCGGCCCCATGAGAAACTCGAGGACGTCGACATAGTGGATGCCGATCTGGAGCATCACGCCCCCCGGCATACCGGTTGACTGATAACGCCACGATGAAAGGTCGATCTTGCCGAGACGGTCGCGGCTGATATTGGCTTCCGCCTGCACCAGCTTGCCGAAGCGGCCGGCGTCGATTTCATTCTTGATCCAGCGGAAGTGGCTTTCGCGGCGGCGCTGATAGCCGAGCGCCAGCACAACGCCCGCCTTGGCGCAGACTTTCGCGATCTCCATGCCTTCCGCCACGGTGTTGGCGATGGGCTTGTCGAGGAACACGTGTTTGCCGGCTTCCGCGGCCTGCTGCGTGGTCTCAAGATGGATGTTGTTCGGCGTCGTATTGATGATCGCCTCGATTGAGGGATCGGCGAGAATAGCCTCGTAGCTGTCGGCCTGCGCGCAATTGTATTTCTTGGCGAAGGCGGCGCGCTTGTCCGGCGAGCGCGTATAGCAGGTGGCGATATCGAACAGGGTCGAGCGCTTGCAGGCGTCAGCGAGAACGTCCGACCACCAGCCAATTCCGAGAACGGCAACACGCAACGGCTTCATTGTCTAAGTTCTTTTCTTGTTGGATTTAGTTGGGTTTGACGTCGACGGCGGCCGACTTGAGGATGGGTGCCCAGCGGTCCATATCGTCGTGCACGAGCTTACGCAGCGGTTCAGGCCCACGCTCGGCCTTGGCGGGAACCGTGCCACCGAGTTTGGCCAGTTTTTCAGCGGTGCCGGGCTCTTCCAGCGTCTTGTCGAGCGCGTCGTTAAGTTTGGCGATCACGTCCTTGGGCGTGCCCTTGGGCGCGAAGACACCACTCCAGACATTGAGCTGATAATCCGGCGCGCCGGCCTGCTTGGCCGTGGGCACGTCCGGCAGCGCCGCAAGCCGCTCGTTTCCTGACACGACGAGGCCCTTGATCAAGCCGCCTTTCACGCCCGGCGCGACGCTCACTGCCTGCTCGCAGTAATAATCGACGTGGCCGCCGATCAGGTCGTTCACGGCAGGGCCCGTACCGCGATAGGCGACAAGCGTCGGATGCAGATCGAAGAGATTGTTAAACAGCAGGCAGGCCATGTGCGAGGTGGCGCCGATGCCGCCGTGCGCCTGTTTGACGTCGGCGCCGTTCTTTTTCACGTAAGCGATGAATTCCTTGAGGTTGTTAACCGGCAAATCCTTCTTCGCCGCGATCGCTGCCGGGGCATTCGCGGTCAGGCCGATCGGTTCGAAATCGGTGCGCGGGTCGTAGCGCAGGTTCGGGTAGAACACTGGCGCCGACACATGCGCGCCCATGCTCACCGCCATCATGGTGTAACCGTCGGGCTCCGCCGCGGCCGCCCGCGAGGCGCCGAGCGTACCGCCGGCGCCACCGACATTCTCGATGACGATGCTCTGGTTGAGATGCCGGCTCATGCCCTCGGCGGTGATACGCGCGACCGTGTCACTCGGACCGCCGGCGGGGAATGGAACGATCATCATGATAGGCCGTGCCGGGAAATTCTCCGCGCGAGCCGCCTCTCCAGCGCCGGCCAACGCGATCAGCGCGGTGCCACATAGAATGAGCTTTCTCATCGTTCCCCCCTTGATTGTTTTTTGTGCGCTCTTCCTAGAAAATCAGCTCACCGCCGATGTCGCCGCTCTGTGTCAGCTTTGTCAGCAGTACATCGTCATGCGTGACGAGCAGCGTCACGTTCTTTTCTTTATTCAGAACGGCATTGAGCCAGCGCAGCTGGCCCATCACCATTGGCACGTCTTCCTTGACCCAGGGCGCCGCCTTGCCCTTGATCTGCGCGATATTGTCGAGCACCCAGCCGACATCGACGCTGTGCAGTATCTCGCGGCCCGACTGCAATGCGATGTAGACCATCTGGTGATCGATCGAATGGCCCGGCGTTTTGATCAGCACCATGCCTGGCGCGATCGGATAGGCGTCGCCATAATCGAAGATGTTGAACTGGTTGATGCGCTCCGCCGTCATCATCAGATGCGGCTTGTGCGGCGTATTGAGCAGGCACTGCGCCGTGGCGACAGTGATGAAGGTCTTGGCCGCCAGCTCGTTGAAATTGTCGGCCTGCGTCACGCCGGCGACGTGGTCGGCGTGGAAATGCGTCAGCACGATTATGCGGGCCGTATTCAACGCCTTTTGCAGCTTGGCGAACTCGGCCGAAAAATAAGGCTCGCGTTTGTCGGGCGTCGAGAAAGCGTCATGCGTCTCCTGGTCGAGCCCGGAGTCGATCATCACCGTGCAGTCGGGATAGACCACCTGAAACGCCGAGCGTGGCATGGTGACGGGCGTGTCGTCGCCACCGCCGATGACGAATCTCGCCGGCCGCACGCTCGCCGCGACCCGTACGCCGTTCACCGCCACCGGCCAGGCGCCGGGCAACAATCCCGCCAGCCGGCGGATGTGCTGCAAGGGCACCTGAAACGGAACCTCTTGTACAGCCGCCTGCTCTTGAACGTCACTCATACGCGCCTCGCCTATTCCGCCGCCTGCGCGGTCTCACGTTCCTTGGCCCGGATCGCCATCAGCACTTTTTCCGGTGACGCCGGCAGCGACGTGATGCGCACGCCAACCGCGTCGTAGATCGCGTTCATGATGGCCGGCACCGTCGGCACCATGGCCGGCTCGCCGATGCCTTTGACGCCCAAGGGACCGAGCGGATCGGGATCCTCGACAATGATCGAATTGACCTGCGGCACATCGAGCGACGTCGGCAGGATGTATTTGGCAAAACCCGGCGTCGTCGTGTGGCCGTCCTTGAGCTGATAGTCTTCCATCAGCGCCTGGCCGAGCGCCTGCACGATGCCGCCTTCGATTTGGCCTTCGACGCCCTTCGGATTGACGGCACGGCCGACATCGTGTGCGGCCCAGACGCCGAGCACCTGCACTTCCCCGGTGACCGTGTCGACCTCGACCTCGGCCACCTGACAGCCGAACACATAGGCCTGCCACGGTCGGCCCGAACCGTCGCCGCCCTTGCCGTCGGCAATACCGGTCGTGTCGGTGCCGAAGGTCGCCGAGCCGACCGGCACGACACCGCGCTGCTTGCAGTGCTCGACGGCCTTGCCCATCGTCATCTTCTGATTGGTATTTTCGGCCCAGACGAAGCCGTTGCCGGTGCGGATGGTGGCGGGCTCGACGTCCCAGCTCTTCGCCAGCACCTCGACCAGCCTGCTGCGGGCCTCGCGCGAGGCCAGCGCGACGACGTTACCGATCATGTAGGTCTGACGTGTGGCGCCGGCATGCGCGGCTTCCGGTGCGCGCGCGGTGTCATTGTCGCCGATGACGACGTCTTCCGGCTTGATGCCCATCTCATGCGCGGCGATCTGCGCCAGCACCGTGAGAATACCCTCGCCGATTTCCGTGACGCCGGTCACGATCTTGGCCGAGCCCCCGTCGTCGATTTCCGCCCAAGCCGCGGCACGGTCGATCGTCGCGGTGCGCGCGATGCCGTACCAGCAGGCCGCCATGCCTCGTCCGCGTTTGCGCGCCATTATTCCGCCGCCTCTGCTTTGGCGTCGTCGGCAAAGCGCGCGCCGAGGCCCACCGAGGGCCGCAGGCCTTCGCCGCCGAGATCGCTGCGGCCGTTGCGTTGGCCGGATACGCCCTTTTCCCAGCCGCTCGCCTTTTCGGCTGCATCGAGCACGCGGCCGATGCTGACGGACTTCAATTTCTGCTTGGTATGCGTCGTCGCACCGTTCTGCATCATGTTGATACGGCGGATTTCGAATGGATCGAGCCCGAGCTTCTCGCAGGCGATATCGAGATGCGTTTCAGTGGCGAACTGCGTCTGCAGCGCACCGAAGGAGCGGAAAGCGCCAGATGGCGTGTTGTTGGTGTAGACGCCGATCGTATCCATCTGCAGGTTCGGCACCACATAAGGCCCGGCGCCAAGAATCGCCGCCTTGCGCATTACGCCCTCGGTCGACAGCCCGTAGGCGCCGCCGTCGCAAATCATCTTGAACTGGACCGAACGAATCTGGCCGGTCCGCATGAAGCCCATGCGCAAGGTCGTGCGCGACGGATGACGCTTGGCCGTCACCGCCATAGATTCCTCGCGCGTGAACACCAGCCGCACCGGGCGGCGTGTCTTCATCGCCAGCAGGGCCAGCATGCCCTGATAGATCATGTCTTCCTTGCCGCCGAAGCCGCCACCGACCGGCGACATGATGAAGCGCACCTTGCTGATTGGCTTGGCGATGATCTTCGACAGCATATGCCGGTGATGCGTGATGTTCTGGCTTGGCGAAATCACCACCACGACGCCATCATGGTCGACGTAACAAAGACCGGCTTCCGGCTCGAGATAGGCGTGCTCGATGGCCTGCGTCTCGTAATTCTCCTCGATGACGAGGTCGGACTCGGCAAAGCCTTTCTCGATGTCGCCGACGCGGATCGGAATATGTTTGGTGATGTTGTCCTGCGCGTAGTCGTGGACGACGGGGGCGCCCGCCTTCATCGCCTGGAAAGCGTCGAACACCGCCGGCAGCGGCTCGTAGACGACCCTGATTGCCGCTGCGGCCTGCCGCGCAACAAGCGGGTCTTCCGCCGCCACTGCGGCGACTGCCTCACCGACATAACGTACCTTGCCACGCGCCATCACCGGCTGGTCATGCACGAACACGCCGAAACCGTCTTCGCCCGGCACATCGGCGGACGTAATGACGCCCTCGACGCCCTCCATCGCTTCGGCGGCAGAGGTGTCAATCGACAGAATTTTCGCATGAGCATGCGGCGAGCGCAGCACGTGGACGTGCAGCATGCCCGGCATGATCATATCACCGGCATAGCGCAGCGCGCCGGAGACTTTGCTCGGCGCGTCGATACGGCTGACATTCTTGCCGATGTAATCGCCCTGCTCGGCGTCGATACCGTCCAGCGCCGTCACCGGCAGGCGGCCGTTCTGCACGTCACGCGCCAGTTCGACAGCATCGAAGATCTTCTGATATCCGGTGCAACGGCAGATATTGCCACCCAGCCGCTCTTTGATCTCTTCACGGTCGGCGAAGGGATTTGTGCGCAACGCCGCGGTCGCCGCCATCACCATGCCGGGAATGCAATAGCCGCACTGACTGGCGCCGGCCTTGTGAAACGCCTTCTGCAGCAGGCTCAATTCGCCGGTCTTGGCCAGCGACTCGATCGTGTCGATCTTCGCGCCTTGCGCCTTGGCCACCGGCAACAGGCAAGACTTCATCAACACGCCATCGACGAACACCGAGCAGGTGCCGCATTCGCCAGCGCCGCAGCCTTCCTTGTTGCCGGTCAGGTTGAGGTCGTCGCGTATGAAGTCGAGCAGCCGCTGATAGGGCTTGGCGGTGCGCGATACCTTGCGGCCGTTGATGACAGCCTTGAGCTGCAGATCAGACATAGGCGGCCTCCAGGTCCTGAGGCAGCGCGGGAGGATCGGCGCCCGCGCGCTTGGCGGCGGTGATAAGGCCGCGCATCATGAAGCCGCGCAGGATGTCGCGGCGGTATTCCTGACGCGAACGGGACTGCACGAAGTGCAGCGGCATATCGGCAGCTTGTTCGAGCACGTCCGCGGACAAGGTCTTGCCGCGCAGGAAGGTTTCGACCTCGCGCAGGCGGGTCGGCACCGGGCACACGCCGGCCAGACCGATGCGCGTGTTTTCGATGACGCGACCGTCGACGTCGAGCCGCACCGAGAAAGCGAGACAGGCGAGCGAAATCACCAGCGAACGGCGGTGACCGACCTTCTCGAAGCTGCCGCCGTAACCCGGCAGCGCATCGCATTCGATGGCAGTGAGAAGTTCGTCTTCCTGCAGCGCCGTCTTGCCGGGGCCGAGCAGAAAGTCATGCAGCGGCATCGAGCGCGTGCCGGCGGCGGAAACCAGTTCGACCACCGCTTCATGCGCAATGAGGCATGGATTGACGTCGGCCGCGGGCGACGCATTGACGATATTGCCGCCGATCGTCGCCTGGGCGCGGATCTGATCGTCGGCAAACCACACGGCGCAGCGCGGCAGCGCCGGCATAGCGCGCGCGAGCGCCGCATCGTCGAGAAAGCGCTGGATCGCGGTGGCGGCGCCAAGGCGCACGCGGCGGTCGCCGATCTGGCGTTCGTTAAGTTCGGGAATCTTCGCGACGTCGATCAGCACCGGAATATTGACGTCGCCGGCGCGGCCCTCGCGTGCCCACGGCAGCGTGTCGGTCGCACCCGCGATGACGCGATACCGGCCGCGATGCGCTGCCATAGCGGCAAAAGCATCGGCCAGTGAGATCGGCGTCAGATATTCATCGCAGGTGAGCATTCAGCCTCGTCAAATATTACGGTGTAGTCGTCCGCGAAGGCGGACGATCCAGTAATCACAGCCGTCGCGCGATTCGCGACGGCACGGCGTACTGGGTCCCCGCTTTCGCGGGGACGACAACCTAACTACTCAGCCGCCTGCTTCGCGGCGTTGCTCATATCGGCTTTCACCACCACCTTGATGGCGTCGTCGACGCGGTCCTTGGCGTAACGCAGCGCTTCCTTGAGATCGTCGAGCGGGAAGGTGTGCGTGTGGATCAGCGTGGCGTCGAAACGCTTCTGCCGCATATAGGCCTCGGCGCGGTGCGTGGCGCTCTTGCCCTCGCCGCGGATGCCGTAGATGTAGATGTTGTTGCGCACGATATGCGCGATATCGACAAGCGCCTTGTCGTGCGGGAACGCCGCGAGGCAGACCTTGCCGCCTCGATTGACCATATAGAGCGCTTCGTTGACCGCGTTCGGCGCCGCCGAGCATTCGACGACATAGTCGACGCCCTTGCCGCCGTTCATCTTCTTCACTTCGGCGACGACATCCGGCGTCTTGCGGACGTTGATGACATGGTCTGCACCCAGCTTGGTGCCGATGTCGAGGCGGTTGTCGCGCGTGCCGGTCAGGATCACCGGCTGCGCACCGAGCGACTTGGCGACGGCCACGGCGAGCAAACCGATCGGGCCCGGGCCGGTGACGACGACGCTTTCACCGGCAACGAGGCCGCCGAGTTCGGTCAGCGCGTACATCGCGGTGCCGGCGGTCACGACCAGCGTGCCCTCCTCGTCCGTCATCTCGTCGGAGATCGCGACCAGGGTGTTGATGTTGTTGACCTGGTATTCGCAGAAGCCGCCATCGGTGGTGAAGCCGTTGGCGCGGTGGCCCTTGTCTACGTCACCGTAGTTGAGCCCGTAGTTGTGGCACGACGTGTACATGCCTTCGCGGCAGCGCTTGCACTGGCCGCAGCCGGCGTGGATTTCGACACTGATGCGCTGGCCGATCTTGTATTCATCGACACCGGGCCCGAGCGCGACCACCGTGCCCATATATTCGTGGCCGGGCGTCCAATTCTTGTTGAACGGCAGGCCGCCTTCGATCATCGCCGGCGGCCCGTGATAGATGTTGTCGAGATCGGTCGCGCAAATCGCAACGGCATCGATACGCACTAGCACTTCCGCCTTCTTCGGCACCGGCGTCGGCTTCTGACCGATGCTGAGTTCGCCCGGATCGCCGAGGATCCACGCCTTCATCGTGTCGGGAATCGGAAACGCGTTATGGTTCGTCTTAACGCCAGCAGGTGCGTACATATTTCCTCCGAAAAACTTGAAAATGCGAGTGGCCCACGCCGCCGCTTTAGTTGGCGACGGCTTGCGGACGGTCTGTTTTGGTGTCGGTCTTGATCTGGGCTCCCGGCTCGCCGAACTCGGCAGACAAGGAACGCGTCGCCGCGCTTATTTCGTCACGCATCAGGTTGATGTGCTCGTCCGTAGCGCGCATGGCCGGTGTCGAGGCGCTGATGGCGCCGATGACGGTGCCGGCCTGATCGCGGATCGCGGCGCCGACGCAGATGACGCCGGGCAGAAATTCTTCGCGGTCGATGGCGTAGCCGTTGCGGCGGACGTGACGCAGTGATTCCAGCAGCGTCGGCATGTCGGTGATGGTCTTGTCGGTGAAGCGCTTGAGATTGTGGCCGAGAATACGGCGGATTTCGTCTTCCGGCAGCCAGGCCATCATCGCCTTGCCGACCGAGGTCGCATGCGGCGCCTCGACCTTGCCGATCTTTCCGGTGTCCACGCGAATCGCGTGGCGCGCTTCGCGCACGGCCAGCGTGATCACGT
Source organism: uncultured Hyphomicrobiales bacterium (assembly GCA_903929045.1). Lineage (GTDB taxonomy): Bacteria > Pseudomonadota > Alphaproteobacteria > Rhizobiales > Xanthobacteraceae > Pseudolabrys. The sequence goes on along the minus strand of CAIYTE010000105.1, from coordinate 9,597 downwards.
TATCGCCCTGCAGTCCGGCGAGATGCACGGTTTCGCCCGTGGCCCGGTTGATGGCCTCCAGATAAGGCTCCGCGCGGCGCGGCAGATCGACCTGCAAGCAGGCATGCGACAGCGCGATGATGCGCGAGCCGAGCGCATAGAGGCGCCGGCCCGTCACCTTCGCGGCGAAGCCGCGCTGGATGAGCGTCGCCAGCAAGTGGTGGCAGGTCGAAATGTTGAGGCCGGTGCGGGTGGCGAGTTCGGTGAGGGTTGCTTCACCGCCGGCTTCGGCGATGGTCTCGAGCAAGAAGAGCGCGCGATCGACCGACTGGATGCTGTGACGGTCGCCGGTAGCGGCGCTGCGCGGCGGGCGCACCTTGGCCGCCGGGGTCGGCAGGATGGTGATGGTCATTTTTTGTTTTCTCCCTGCCGGCAAGGGAAGTCGGAGCGCGGCAGTGAGTCAAGGAGATTTTCAGGATCAGGAATGCAGTTTTCCGGATATGAAAATCCTGCGGAAGTCTGCCGTCAAACGCCGCATCGAGGAATAGGGAAGCAAAATGACCGCGAGGACGCGGAAAAACTCAACGTAGTCGGGCTCAGGGCGCTGTCAGGCCGAGCTCGATTTCGAGCGCGCCACACAGCATTTGGCCCAGCAAAATATGCATTTCCTGGATGCGGGCCGTGGTGTCCGACGGCACCACGAGCAGATGGTCGGTGACGCTGCCCATGGTGCCGCCCTGCTTCCCGCTGAAGCCCGCCGTGACCAGTTTCATGTCCCGCGCCTGCTTCAACGCGGCCAGAAGGTTGGGGCTCGTGCCGGAGGTGGAAATGCCGATGGCGACGTCGCCTGCTTTGCCCAGGGCCTCGATCTGCCGGGCGAAAATCTGCTCGAAGCCAAGATCGTTGCCGGCCGCCGTGAGTGCTGACGTGTCGGTGGTGAGTGCGATGGCCGCAATGGGCGCGCGGTTGTTTTTGTAACGGATGGTCAGTTCGGTCGCGAGGTGCTGCGCATCCGCGGCACTGCCGCCATTGCCGAAGAAGAAGATCTTGCCGCCGCCTTGCACCGACTTTGCGCAAGCCGTTACGAGATCAGCGAAGCCGGACGCGAGCGCCGCTTCTGTGCGCTGGGCAACGTCGCGGTGTTCGGCGAATTCGGCTTTGAAAAACTCGTTCAGATTCACGCACGCTCCTTCAGGCGGCTTCGCCGCGAAATTCCGGAACCGCTTCCCGCAAAATATTGTAAATCACCGTGCGATCGCCAGTGCTGAGCGCCTGCTCCAACTTGCCGACGAGGCCGCGAATTTCCGCCAGCGTCAGCCGCACCGGCTTTGCCGCGACGATGCCGGGAATGCCGATCTCCGAGGTTGCTTCCTGCTGCGCGAACAGGATTTCGTGCAGGCGTTCACCCGGACGAATTCCGGTGAACGTGATCTTGATGTCCCGGCCCGGCTCCAGCCCACTGAGACGGATAATGCGTTCAGCCAAATCAACAATTTTCACCGGCTGGCCCATATTGAGCACATAGACGGACACATCATGCCGTTCCGGCGCCAGCGCGTGGCTTGCCGCGGTGATGACGAGATCGCACGCCTCGCGGATGGTCATGAAGTAGCGCACCATATCCGGATGCGTGACGGTGACCGGCCCGCCCGCCTCGATCTGCGCCTTGAACTTCGGCACCACCGAACCGTTCGACGCCAGCACATTGCCAAAGCGCACTGAAATCAAGCGCATCGAGCGCTGGCTGTCGCGGGTGAATTCCTCGTCCAGCGCCTCGCAATACATCTCCGCCATGCGCTTGGTCGCGCCGAGCACCGACACCGGCTCGATCGCCTTGTCGGTCGAGATCATGACCATGGCGGCACATCCGGCGGCAGCAGCGGCATCGGCGACATTCATCGAGCCGAAGACGTTCGTCTTGATGCCTTCGTCCCAGTCAAGCTCGAGCAGAGGCACGTGTTTGAGCGCGGCAGCATGAAACACGATGTCGGGTTTGAACTGCGCAATCAGAGTCATGATGCGGGCGCGGTCACGAATATCGGCAATGCGGCCGGAAATCTCCGCCGGACTGTCGCTGCCCTTCAGCGCTTCCATGACCGCATGCAGCGCCGGTTCGGAATTCTCGATCACCAGCAAACGCGCCGCGCCGAACGCGACGACACGGCTGCATATTTCCGAGCCGATCGAACCGCCGCCGCCGGTTACAACGATCGATTTCCCTGCAACAAACGCTTCCAGACGATTGTAGTCGATGCGCACGCTTGGCCGCAGCAACAGGTCTTCGACCGCGACCGGCGCCAATTGCACGGCGGTCGTGCCGGAATCGAAGGTCGGCAACTGGCTCAACGTCAGCCCGAGACGGCGGGCGCGCATCAGAATGCTTTCGGGCCGCGCTTCCGGTGACAGCGCCGATGTCGCCAACACCAGACGCGTGACCCGCGTTCCGCGCGTCGCCAGGTCGGCAGTCACACGCTCAAGATCATCGATATCACCAAGCACCGGAATGCCACGGATGGCCTGACCACGATCGGCCGAAGACGGCGATAGAATACCGACGGGAAATATCTTCTTGACCGCGCCACTCTCGATCGAGCGCAGCAGCACCTCGGCATCGGCCGCGTTACCGAGCATCAAGGTCGGTGTCGCATCGGCGATCTTTACGCGCTGGATGGCGCGCGCATACTGGAAATAGCGGTAGGCAACGCGCGACCCGCCAAGGAAGAACATCTGCAAGAACCAGTAGAGCAGAATGGTAATCTTGCCGAAGAAGAATGTGCCGTAGACGTTCGGCGCCAGCAGGATGTAATCCAGCGTCAGCAACGCCAGCGCGAGCACCGACGACACCCGCACAATGTTGAAGAGGTCAGGGACCGACGTGAACCGCCACTTGTTGCGATGCATGCCGAAGAGAAAATAAACTGCGAAGGCAAAGGCCAAAAAGAACGGCAGGACGACTTTCAGGCCGTCCAGCTTCGAACTCAGCTGCCCGCCTTCAAACCGCATATAAAATGTCAGGACGAGCGCAATCGCGGTTGCGGCGAGGTCGTGCATGACGATCAGGACCTGACGCGTCGTCAAGGTCCGCCGTCGCGTCACTGTCTTTCCTGCCGAACGCCACATTATGCAACTTGTCCCGGGCGCGGCCCTATCGGGGCCCGCTTTTACCGGTCTAACTAGCAAATTCCCGGCCCAAAAGAACAGAAAATTGGGCAATCAGGACAGTAACTTCCGCTCCTTTGGCGGCTTTGGCCCGGAAACAAAAAAGCCCCGGCGAACCTGCCGGGGCTTCAATCTCGTGGGGCGCGGCCGGATCAGGCTTTTTGCAGCAGCAATTCCCGCGTCCGGCTCTCCGACAGCAGATTCTCGAAATACTTGATGGTCTTGCCGAGACCTTCCTTGAGCTGGGTCGTCGGCTGCCAGTCGAGATGCTTCTTGGCGAGCGAAATATTGGGCTGACGCTGGCGCGGATCGTTCTCCGGCAGCGGCATTTTCACCAGTTTCGAGCGCGAGCCGATCATGTCGAGAACCATGGTCGCGAGCTGGAGGATTGTGAATTCGTTCGGGTTGCCGATGTTAATCGGACCTGTGACGTCATCGTCCGACGCCATCAGCCGCATCATGCCGTCGATCAGGTCGTCGACATAGCAGAACGAGCGAGTCTGCGAACCTTCGCCGTAGATCGTGATGTCCTGACCGAGCAAGGCCTGGACAATGAAGTTCGACACCACGCGGCCGTCATTGGTATTCATGCGCGGGCCGTAGGTATTGAAAATGCGCATGACCTTGATGCGCAGCTTGTGCTGGCGCCAGTAGTCAAAAAACAGCGTTTCGGCGCAGCGCTTGCCTTCGTCGTAGCAAGAGCGCGGGCAGATCGGATTGACATGACCCCAGTAATCCTCGGTCTGCGGATGCACGTTCGGATCGCCGTACACTTCCGACGTCGAGGCTTGCAGGATCTTCGCCTTCACGCGCTTGGCAAGGCCGAGCATGTTGATCGCGCCGTGCACGCTGGTCTTGGTCGTCTGCACCGGATCGTGCTGGTAGTGGATCGGCGACGCCGGGCACGCGAGATTGTAGATCTGATCGACCTCGAGATAGATCGGGAACGTCACGTCGTGACGGATCAATTCGAAGTGCTTGTTGCTCATCAGATGCTCGACGTTCGTGCGAGCGCCCGTGAAGAAGTTGTCGAGGCAGATCACGTTGTCGCCCTGTGCCAGCAGCCGCTCGCACAGATGCGATCCAAGGAAGCCGTAGCCTCCCGTCACCAGGACGCGTTTTTGAAGGTGCATTGACCCTGCCGCGAACGGAGCCGTAGATGGCGATTCAACGGCCGGTAGTGTATTTGATGATTTACCACCTGTCGCGCCGAATTCGCTGCTTTTGGCCATGCGCCGATCCTCAAAATTGTGTTCATGAGTTGGTAACCATGTTCGGTTACCAACTGGTTGGCGGTGTTTTTCCGCATCCAATTCCAGGCATCCGTGAGCTGAACGTCCAGGGCACCGCGCTGCGGTACCCAGCCCAGCAGCTCGCGCGCCCGGTCCGCCGAGCCGATCAAGGCCGCCGGATCGCCCGGCCGCCGCGGCGCAATTTTGACCTTGATGGGCGCCCCGCACACCCGCTCGGCCGTCTCGATGACTTCCTTCACCGAATAGCCGTGGGCGTTGGCCAGGTTCATGGCCGTGGTCGCGCCACCCGCCAGCAAATATTTCAGCGCCCGCACATGCGCGTCGGCGAGATCGGCGACATGGATGTAGTCCCGAACACACGTGCCGTCCTTGGTGTCGTAATCATCGCCGAACACCGTGACCGCCGTGCCATCCCGGGCCGCAGCAAGGACGAGCGGGATCAGATGTGTCTCGGGATCGTGCGCTTCGCCGATCTCGTTCTCCGGGTCGCCGCCGGCGGCGTTGAAATAACGCAGCGACACCGAGCGCAGACCGTAAGCGTGGTCGGCATCGGCGAGAATGTGCTCGACGACGAGTTTGGTGAAACCATAAGGGTTGATGGGCCGCTGCGGATGGTTCTCCGGGATCGGCACCTGATCCGGGACGCCATAGGTCGCGCAGGTCGACGAGAACACGACCGGGATCGGCTTCCACTGTGTGATCGTCCGCAGCAGCGCGGCGCTGCCACAGACATTGTTCTGATAATAAAGATTGGGATCTTCGACGGATTCGCCGACATAGGCGAAAGCAGCAAAATGAATGACCGCCGCCGGCTGATGCTGTTCGAGCACCGCGCGCAAACGTTTTTCATCGCCGATGTCGCCGACTTCGAGCGGGCCCCACTTCACGGCCCAGCGATTGCCGCGCGACAGGTTGTCGTAGACGACCGGCTCCATTCCCGCCGCCGCAAGCGCCTTGCAGGCGTGGCTTCCGATGTAGCCGGCGCCGCCGGTGACGAGAATTTTCATTGTGATTCAGCCGGTGAAGGTGAACGTCCGGCAGCGACAGTAATGCATGGCGCGTGAATAAATCGTATCGGGATGAGTCGAGAAACAAGGCCTTAACCAGCTGTTGACCGTGCGCGGTGGCAGTCGCCTTGCGACATTCTCAATTCGTGTGGCCTGCTTCACCTCGCAAGTTTCTCAAATTGGTCGCGAGCATGGAGACTAGATACTCGGTGTATCTGGTCGCTTCGGTCTTAACGTCAGAAGGCACAGGCGCTGTGGAATCGGTTACCGACTGCCGGAGAAAATCCAAAAGCGCATACGCTTTTGAGTGGTCAGCATCATTTCTCGAATTAGCGAGATAGAGACCCAAAGCGGTCGTAGAGATAATTTCGAGAACAAGAAGCCGGCCCTCAATTTCACTGTTGTTCATAACTCCCTCACGACTTTGTTTTCGTAGGTGGCATTTTAAATATATACACTTTTTGAGTGCATGCTACCAGCCATTTCCCTCTTGCGTGAAATGGCCTAGTCCGTAGCGAAAGTCACAACACAGATCTCCTGGAACCTCATGCGCCGCCTGCTGTCATTCATTGTCAAAGCGGCGGTCTCGGCGTTGCTGCTCTATCTGTCGCTGCGGCGCGTCGATCTCAGCCACATCGGCGAGCGCTTCGGCAATGTCGACGGCTGGTGGATCGCTGCCGTCCTTGTCCTGATGGCGCTGCAGATTGGCCTCAACGCCCTGCGCTGGCGCGAGGTCGTCGTGGCGTGCGGCGTCGCGCTGCGAAATTCAACGGCGTTCGGCTACAGTTTCATCGGACAGTTTTTCAGCCAGGTGCTGCCGTCGACCATCGGCGGCGATGCGGTGCGTATGTGGCTGCTGGCGCGCGGCGGCGGCGGCTGGCATGCAGCCATCTATTCGGTATTCATCGACCGCGTCGTCGGCGTGGCGGCACTGGCGCTGCTGGTGACTTTGTGCCTGCCGTGGACATTGGCGCTGGTGCAGGATCCCGTGGCCCGCGTCGCGCTGATCGCCATCGGCATCGGCGCGCTGTTTGCCGCCGTCGTCTTCCTGAGTCTCAGCCACCCCCGCCTGACCATCCTGCAACGCTGGTGGCCGACGCGTCATCTCGCCGCCATATCGCGCACCGCGTGGACACTCTGCACCTCGCCGGCGGCATTCAAGGTCGCCGTGCTCGCCATCGCGGTGCATCTGTTCACCGTCCTGTCGGCCTGGGCCGCGGCGCGCGCCGCGCACGCCTCGATCGATCTGGTGCAGACCTTGTTCGTGGTGTTGCCGGTGATCCTCGTCGCGACGATCCCCATTTCCATCGCCGGCTGGGGCGTGCGTGAAGGCGCGATGGTCATGGCGTTTTCCTACGCCGGTCTGGCGGAGAGCGACGGCCTCATCGTGTCGCTAATTTACGGCGCGGCGACGTTGGCGCTCGGCGTCGGTGGCGGCTTCGTCTGGGCGGCCAGCGGCCATAAATGGAGCTCGGTCACGACCGCCGAAGCGGAGACTGCGGCGCACGAGCGCGACACCTAGCGCGCGCGGCCGCCGCCGGCGAGGAAATCGGCGTAGGCGTCCGTCAGGCCCTCGCGCAGTGAAATCTTCGGCGACCAGCCAAGCGCCTTGATCTTCGACACATCAAGCAGCTTCTGCGGCGGACCGTCGGGCCGCGCCGCGTCGCAATCGATTTTGCCAGTGTAGCCGACGACATGCGCCACCCCGCGAGCAAACTCCGCGACCGTCATATCCGCGCCGGTGCCGACATTGAGAAATTCCAGCCCGGAATAATGCTTCATCAGGAACACGCAGGCATCGGCGAGATCGTCCGAACAGAGAAACTCGCGCCGCGGCGTGCCGGTGCCCCACACCGTCACCGACGGCGCGTTCGCCATCTTGCCCTCGTGGAAACGGCGCAGCAGCGCCGCCGGCACATGACTGTTGTCGGCATGATAGTTGTCGCCGCGACCGTAAAGGTTTGTCGGTATCGCCGAAATGAAGTCGGCGCCGTGCTGCTTGCGGTATGCCTCGCACAGTTTGATCGCCGCGATCTTGGCAACCGCGTACCATTCGTTGGTCGGCTCGAGCGGCCCGGTGAGTAGCGAGTCTTCCGGCATCGGCTGCGGCGCCAGCTTCGGATAGATGCAGGACGAGCCGAGCGCCAACAGCTTGCTGACGCCGGCCTTGTACGAACCGCGAATGACGTTGAGCCCGATCGCCAGATTGTCAGCGATGAAATCCGCCGGAAAGGCGTCGTTGGCGTAAATGCCGCCGACATGACCGGCGGCCAGGATCACGGCGTCGGGCTTGTGCCGCGCCAACCAGCCTTCCGTTGCCGTTTGCTGCGTCAGATCGAGATCGGCCCGCGCCACGGTCAGAATCTCGCAGCCCTCGGAGGCGAGACGCCGCACCACTGCGGACCCCGCCAGGCCGTTATGGCCGGCGACGTAAACGCGTTTGCCTCTCAAGTCGAATAACAGCGGCGGCGCCATATCAACCCGTCGGTCCATGGCCGGCGCGTTTGCCGGGCTTGTTTTGTTGCCTATATAGACTAATCCGGTAACGGCGAAAACGGAGTGGATGACTTGAGCGGCGACAAGACCAGACGGCCGGCGGCCTTTCTCGACCGCGATGGCGTGCTCAATATCGACCATGGCTACGCCCACCGCATCGATCAGCTCGTCTGGGTCGAGGGCGCGCAGAGAGCAGTGAAGCTGCTGAACGACGCGAGCTACACCGTCATTGTCGTCACCAATCAGTCCGGCGTCGCGCGCGGCCTGTATAGCGAGGCCGACATCCGCACCTTTCACGCCCACATGCAAGGCGTTCTGAAGAACAGCGGCGCGCATATCGACGCCTTCTATCATTGTCCGCATCACCCCGAGGGCACCATCGAAAGCTTCGCGGTCACCTGCGACTGCCGCAAGCCCGGCACCGGCATGCTGCGGCAGGCGGCGCGCGAATGGCCGCTCGACTTGACGCGCAGCTTCATGATCGGCGACCGCGACGGCGACATGGAAGCGGCTGCGGCTTTCAATATTCGGGGCATCCGCTTCGACCATAAAATTCAATCGTTGATCGAGATCGTGCGCGGTCAGATCAAAAACTAAAATCAGATTTTGAGAAAACGATGCCCTGTCTCGTCGAGCACGATGCAGGTCAATTGACCCGTGGCGTAGGCTGCGGTGTCGATATTGATGCGGTTGGCTTTGACTTCGGGGCGCTCGACGGGGGTGTGGCCGTGAACGATAACCTTGCCAAAATCGGCGACACTGGTGAGAAATTCGTTCCGGATCCACATCAGGTCCTCATCGTCCTGCCGGTCGAGCGGCACGCCCGGACGCACGCCGGCGTGACACATAAAATACTTGCCGTGCGCAAACGACGTTTTCAGCGACCGCAGAAAGCCGGTGTGCGGCGCGATGGCTTCGCGTAATGCCGCGGCGGCCGCCGTGTAGTTGCGGCCCATGAGAAAGCGGCCGGCGGAAATGCCGTAGGAGTGCAGGGTCTCCAGCCCGCCGAACTCTTTCCACTGCGGGCCGAGCGACGGATCGGCGATAAACGCCTCGAGCATCACTTCGTGATTGCCCTTGAGCGCGACATAAGGCGTCGGAAACGGATGGGACGCGAGGCGCTCGAGCACGCCGCGCGAGGCCGGTCCGCGGTCGACATAATCGCCCAGCGTCACTGTCAGCGCGGCGCCGCCGTGCTCCGCCACATCGCGCTCGATCGCCACGATCGCGCGCTCCAACAGATCCAGCCGGCCGTGGATGTCGCCAATGGCGTAGAGCCGCTCCACCTCTGATCCTTGCGGTTCTGCCATTCCGGAAAGCCACTTGTGCGTGCGACCCGGGTTTATGTTATCCCGCGATGGCCTGCGGTCCAAAGCCGCATTCTTGCCAATGCCGGGTTCAATGATGGAAATGCCGAACGGCGCCTCCGCGCAATCCTCTGCGCTGCGCGCTCTCTTATTGCTGTGGCTGGGCGGCAATGCGCTGCGCCTGACCATTCTGGCCGTGCCGCCGGTCATCCCGTTGATCCATGACGACCTCAACATGAGCGCGACGCAGGTCGGCCTGCTGACCGGCCTGCCGTCGATGCTGCTGGCGCTCGCCGCCGTCCCGGGCTCGCTGCTGGTCGCCAAGCTCGGCGTGCGCGCGGCCCTGGTAACGGGCCTTGTGCTCACCGCCCTTGGCGGCGCGCTGCGCGGGGCCCT
>CAIYTE010000104.1 GCA_903929045.1 uncultured Hyphomicrobiales bacterium | reverse complement strand
GGCGCGGGTGACTGGCGTGCCGGGCACGGCGACGGGCGCGGCGCCCGGGACCTGCGGCGGTGCGCCGGCGGCGCCCGGAACGGGGGCGGCGGTGGTGGGCGTCTGGCCGGCGGCGGCCGGTGGATTGGTCTTCTGCTGCAGCGCCTGCTGCTGCGCCAGTTGCTCCTGGCGCGCCTTCTCCTGCGGCATGGCGAAGAAGTACTGCCAGACGATCAGCACCAGTGCCGACAGCACGATGGCGAGGATGGTGTTTCTGCTATCGGTCATTCTGGTCCTTTGGCGATTCCGTCTTCGTCGGCTTCGGCGATGCGCGCCCCGCATGCACGCGGCGCAAGGCGCCGTCGAACTCTTCAGCGATCCGGGCGAACGGCACGGTGAGCGCCGCCTTCCGGCCGACTAGCACATAATCATGTCCGGTCTGCATCCGGCCCGATGTGGCGAGCCGCACGATTTCCTTCAACCGGCGGCGGACCCGGTTGCGTTGAACGGCGTTGCCGACTTTCTTCGAGACCGTAAAGCCCAGCCGGGTCGGGCCGTTGTCGGCGCGCCGGCGTGCTTGCAGCACAAAAGCGGCGGCCGGTGCTTTAATTCCGGTCGCCGCTGCGAGGAAGTCCGCCCGTTGCCTCAATCGTTCCATGGAAGCAAAGGCCGACGCTGTGGCTAAAGCAGTTTAGGCGCTGAGCTTCTTGCGTCCGCGCGCGCGACGGGCCGACAGAACCTTGCGGCCGCCAACGGTTTCCATACGCGCGCGAAAGCCGTGACGGCGCTTGCGTACGAGCTTGCTCGGTTGATAGGTCCGCTTCACGATCAATTCTCCGAAAGTCACGCCGGCCGGGCGAGGGTGTCAAAGCCGGCCCCCAAATCCGCAATCAAAAGCTCGAATTGGTCAGGATCGGCACGTGTTTGCGCGGCTTATAAGGGAGGGGGCTGGGCCCGTCAATGCAACCTACCAAGCAATCATGTCATCCAGTCATCTCAGTCACTTAGCGCCCTCCAGGCCACCGGTCGCGCGGCGGGAAAAGAGGCCCGTTACCGTCTCTTTTACGGTACGCTAAACCCGGAAACAGCAGGGATTGCTTGATGGCGGAGGTTCTGACGCCCGATATCTGCGTGATCGGGGCCGGTTCCGGCGGTCTGGCGGTGGCGACCGGGGCCGCCGCCCTCGGCGTTCCGGTCGTGCTGATCGAGCAGGGCAAGACGGGTGGCGGCCTCAACACGGCCGTCGCGTGCCGGGCTCTGGCCGCTGCGGCACGGACGCCCGGTGTCGATTTCGCCGAGGCGCAGGACCATGTACGCCGCGCGGTCGCAGCCGCTGCCGTTGATGGTTCCGCCGAACGCCTGGCCGGGCTTGGCGTGCGCGTCATCAAGGGTCACGCCGCGTTCAAGGATCGGCGGACGGTGACGGTTGGCGACATCGACGTGCGCGCGCGCCGGTTCGTGATCGCCACGGGATCGTTATCCGCGGTGCCCCCAATCCCGGGGCTTGAGGGCAGTGCGTATCTCACCGGCGAAACGATTTTCGCACTTGATGCGCCACCAAAGCACTTGATCGTCATCGGCGCCGGATCGCATGCGCTCGAACTCGCGCAGACGTTCCGCCGTCTCGGCTCGGACGTGACGGTGCTCGGCAACGAGCCGCTAAGCGCGAACGATCCTGAGGCTGAAGCCATTGTTCTGACCGCGTTGGAACGCGACGGCGTTGCCATCCGCACCGGTATGACGATCGCAAAAGCCGACTGCACTGTCGGGCATGTCACCGTCACGCTCGACGGCGGCGATACGATCACCGGCACACATCTGCTCGTCGCGTCCGGACGCAAAGCCCATACAGATGGCCTCAAGCTCGAGACCGGGCGCATTCGCTTCAATGCGAACGGCATCGTCGTCAATAAAAAGCTCAAGACCAGCAATGGCCGCGTCTATGCCATCGGCGATGTCGCCGGCGGGCAGTCGACGCAGGCCGCGCAACATCAAGCAAGTCTTGTCCTGCGCCATGCTGTGTTTCGTCAATCGATCAGCGCTCACGATGGCATCATCCCCCGCGTGACCTACACCGATCCCGAGGTGGCGGAGGTCGGCTTGAGCGAGGCCGAAGCGCGGAAGCGCCGTTTAAAAATAAGAATTTCCCGCTGGCCCTATCACGATAACGACCGTGCCCGGATCGACGGCGCCGCGCGCGGCCATATAAAAGTCATCGCCACGCCTCAAGGTACGATTATGGGCGTCACGATTGTCGGCGCGCAGGCGAGCGAATTGATTTCGATGTGGACGCTGGCGGTGGCTCAGGGGTTGAACATCAGCGCCATTGCCGGGCTGCCTGTACCCTTTCCGGCGCTGACCGAAATCGGCAAGCGTGCAGCCATCGACTTTTTCGCGCCTGGTTTGACGTCATCCCGGCTGCGGCGCATCATCGCGTGGTTGAGAATCTTTGGCTGAGGCTTCAGTTGGACACCGCAAATACCAGCGAAAGCGTGACGCCCGATACGCCGCCATTGCGCGGCGCGGCGAAGCGTGGCCTGCGCCTCGGCCTGTCCGGCAAGCTGTTGTTGCTCACCGTACTGTTCGTGATGGTGGCGGAAGTCCTCATTTATGTGCCGTCGGTTTCGAACTTCCGGCTGAGCTGGCTCAACGACCGTCTCGCCGCGTCGTACACCGCGGCTTTGGTTCTCGATGCCGCGCCGAGCGGCATGGTGCCCGAGAGTCTGGCGCAGCAAATTCTCGGCAGCATCGGTGCGCGCGCGGTGGCGATGAAGATGGGCACGCAGCGCCGGCTGCTGGCTGCTGCCGACGTGCCGTCGGTCATTGTTCACGACTTCGACATGCGCGACATGTCGCATTGGCGCGCCATGATCGACGCGACGCATACACTGCTGTTCTGCCAGCCGGGTCACTTCATGCGTGTCGTCGGTCAGGCGCCGATGGGGGGCGACTTCCTCGAGATCATTCTCGACGAAGGTCCGCTGCGCAGCGCGATGTTGAAATTTTCGGTCAACCTGTTGCTGTTATCGCTGGCCATCTCGGCCATCACCGCGATGCTGGTGTTCTTTGCGCTGCATTATCTTCTGGTGCAGCCGATGGGGCGAATTACGGCGAACATGGTTGCGTTCCGTGCCGATCCGGAAAATCCGTCCCTCATCATTCCCGAGTCCGGGCGCGGCGATGAAATCGGCACGGCGCAGCAGGAACTCGCCGCCATGCAGCGCGAACTGTCGTCGATGCTGCATCAAAAGAGCCGCCTTGCGGCGCTCGGTCTCGCGGTCTCGAAGATCAATCACGACCTGCGCAATCTGCTTGCGTCGGCGCAACTGTTCTCGGACCAGCTCTCCACGCTGCCGGATCCGAAGGTGCAGCGTTTCGCCCCGAAGCTGATGCACGCGCTGGAGCGCGCCATTGCCTTCTGTCAGTCGACATTGTCTTACGGCGCGGCGCAGGAAGCACCACCGGAGCGCCGGGTGATCGAGGTCGAGCCTCTGATCGAGGAAGTGCACGAGGCGCTTGGCCTCACGCTCGATGTGCCGATCCGCTGGATCGTCGCGGTCGAGCGCGGGCTGACCGTCGATGCCGATCGCGAGCAATTGTTCCGGGTACTGGTCAATGTCGCGCGCAACGCCATGCAGATCCTGGAGGCGCGGGGCAACAAGGATCCGGCGCGGGACCAGATCCGCATTACCGGCCGGCGCGATGGCGGCGTTGCGATCATCGAAGTGTCCGACACCGGACCTGGCGTGTCGGAGAAGGCGCGGGCGCATCTGTTTCAGGCTTTTCAGGGCTCGACGCGGTCGGGTGGCACCGGCCTTGGCCTCGCCATCGCTGCCGAACTGGTGCGCGCCCATGGCGGCGAAATCCGCCTTGTTCCGGGAACCATCGGCGCCACCTTCAGCATCCGCATTCCCTATCGTGCCGTCGATCTCAGCAGCCATCGCGGCGTGCGCGCCCGGGCATAGCCGGCGCGGCCGCATTCGTATCGAAAACCGGGCGCTTGGCTGGGTTGCGCGTCAGAAAACGCCGTTAACCCAAGATCCGCCCGTGACACTTGCCAACCATACCCCAAGGCGATAGCTATGCCCCCGTTCCGTAGGCCCACGTTTTACCGGCCTCGGTAGCGGCGCCCGTAGCTCAGCTGGATAGAGCACCAGACTACGAATCTGGGGGTCAGGAGTTCGAATCTCTTCGGGCGCGCCACTACTTAGCTACTGTTGATCCAGGCCGTTTTGCAAAGTCTGTTTCCAAAACGTTCTCAAATTTGGCGATGGCGCTTTCCGCAAGCTGGCTGGTCCTCGCCAGGTATTTGTCGAGGATGTCCTGTGCCCGAAGGAGGCTGTGGCCAGTAATCGTAACGATTTCACCGATATTGCACCCCGCCCGGAACAGCATGGTGACCGTTGTCCCTCGCAGGTCTTGGAAATACAGATCGTTGATGCCGGCTGCCTTGCAGGTCTCCTCCCACTGGGCTGCGAAGTAGCGCTTATTATATGCGAGCCCGGTTTTGGTCGTGAGGATAACGGCGGCTCGTCGCGGCGCATTGTCCAAGG
>CAIYTE010000103.1 GCA_903929045.1 uncultured Hyphomicrobiales bacterium | reverse complement strand
CGTCTCCTCAATCACATCCTCAACATCACCGCGATGGCGCTCGACGTCGGCGCGATGACGCCGTTCCTGTGGGGCTTCGAGGAACGCGAGCGGATGATGGAGTTCTACGAGCGCGCGTCCGGTGCGCGCCTGCACGCCGCGTACTTCCGTCCGGGCGGCGTCCATCAGGATTTGCCGCCGGCGTTGCTCGACGACATCGCGGCGTTCTGCAAGACGTTCCCGAAGTTCATCGACGACACCGACAATATTCTCACCGAGAACCGCATCTACCGGCAGCGCACCGTCGACATCGGCCGCGCCACGGCGGAAGAGGCGATGGCGTGGGGCTTCACCGGCCCGATGCTGCGCGCCTCGGGCGTGCCGTGGGATTTGCGCAAGGCGCAGCCTTACGACGCTTACGCCGACATGGATTTCGACATTCCGATCGGCAAGACCGGCGATTGCTTCGACCGTTATCTGGTTCGCCTCGAGGAGATGCGCCAAAGCGTGCGCATCATCGAGCAGTGCCTGGCCAAGATGCCGTCGGGTCCGGTCATGGTAGACGACAACAAGGTCGCGCCGCCGAAGCGCGGCGAGATGAAGCGTTCGATGGAAGCGCTGATCCATCACTTCAAGCTCTACACCGAGGGCTATCACGTGCCGGCCGGCGAAGTGTACGCCGCGACCGAAGCGCCGAAGGGCGAGTTCGGCGTCTATCTCGTCTCCGACGGCACCAACAAGCCTTACCGCTGCAAGATTCGCGCGCCGGGTTTTGCCCATCTCGAGGCACTCGACTTCATTTCAAAGGGCCACATGCTGGCCGACGTCGTGGCGATCATCGGTTCGCTCGACATCGTGTTCGGGGAGATCGATCGATGAGCGGCTCGGCCGGCCCATTGCAGGCTGTTGGAAAGCCGTTCGCCTTCAACGCCGAGATGGAAGCGAAGGCGACGAAGATTATCGCTCGCTATCCGAGCGGTCGTCAGGCGAGCGCGGTGTTGCCGCTGCTCGATTTGGCGCAGCGCCAAGGCAGCGGTTGGCTGTCGAAGGAAGCGGTCGAATACGTCGCCAACCGCTTGTCGATGCCGGTGATCCGCGTCTACGAAGTCGCAACCTTCTACACGATGTTCAATCTGGCGCCGGTCGGTAAGCACGTCGTCAACGTCTGCACGACGACGCCGTGCGCGCTGCGCGGCTCGGCTGACATCGTCAAAGCCTGCGAAAAGCGTCTTGGCATCGGTCTCGATGAGACGACGGCCGACGGCCTGTTCACGCTGCGCGAGGTCGAGTGTCTCGGCGCCTGCGTCAATGCGCCGATGGCGCAGATCGACGACGACTTCTATGAGGATCTCGACCCGGCCTCGATCGTCAAAGTGCTGGATGGTTTCGCCAAGGGCGAGACGCCGAAGCCCGGTCCGCAGTCGGGCCGCTTCACCTCGGAGCCCAAGGGCGAATTGACCACGCTTAAAGAGTTCAAAGGGAAGACGCGCTGATGCTCGACGATAAAGATCGCATCTTCACCAACCTCTACGGCTTTGAAGACTGGCGTCTCAAGGGCGCCAAGGCGCGCGGCGATTGGGACGGCACCAAGGACATTCTCGCCAAGGGCCGCGACTGGATCATCAATGAGATGAAGGCGTCGGGTTTGCGCGGCCGCGGCGGCGCGGGATTCCCGACTGGCGTTAAATGGTCGTTCATGCCGAAGCAGTCCGATGGCCGGCCGTCATTCCTGGTCGTCAACGCCGACGAAGGCGAGCCCGGCACCTGCAAAGACCGCGATATGATGCGCAACGACCCGCACAAGCTGGTCGAAGGTTGCCTGATCGCGAGCTTCGCGTGCGGTGCCAACGCTTGCTACATCTATATACGCGGCGAGTTCTACCGCGAGGCCGAGCATCTCGAAGCCGCCATCGAAGAGGCCTATGAGGCCGGTTTGATCGGCAAGAACGCCTGCGGCTCGGGTTTCGATTTTGATCTCTACGTCCATCGCGGCGCTGGCGCCTACATCTGTGGCGAAGAGACCGCGCTCCTTGAAAGCCTCGAAGGCCGCAAGGGCCAGCCGCGCTTGAAGCCGCCGTTCCCGGCGGGTGCCGGTCTCTACGGCTGCCCGACCACGGTCAACAACGTCGAGTCGATTGCGGTCGCTCCGACCATTCTGCGCCGTGGCGGCGCGTGGTTCGCGGCGCTGGGTCGCCCTAATAACACCGGCACCAAAGTTTTCTGCATCTCCGGCCACGTCAACAATCCGTGCAACGTGGAAGAAGTGATGGGCATTCCACTCAAGGAATTGATCGAGAAGCATGCCGGTGGCGTGCGCGGCGGTTGGGACAACCTGCTCGCGATCATTCCGGGCGGCTCGTCGGTACCGGTGATTCCGAAGTCGGTCTGCGACGACGTGCTGATGGATTTCGACAGTTTGCGCGCGGTTCAGTCGGGCCTCGGCACCGCGGCCGTCATCGTCATGGATAAGTCGACTGACATCGTCGCTGCCATCGCCCGGCTTTCGAAGTTCTACAAGCATGAGAGCTGCGGCCAGTGCACGCCGTGCCGCGAGGGCACCGGCTGGATGTGGCG
>CAIYTE010000102.1 GCA_903929045.1 uncultured Hyphomicrobiales bacterium | reverse complement strand
TCGACCTCGATCTCGGCCGGCCTCGGCATGGCGGTGGCGCGCGATCTCAAGGGCGATGACTTCAACGTCGTCGCGGTGATCGGCGACGGCGCGATGTCGGCGGGCATGGCTTATGAAGCGATGAACAATGCCGGGTCGATGGACGCGCGCCTGATCGTCATTCTCAACGACAACGATATGTCGATCGCGCCGCCGGTCGGCGCCATGAGCGCGTATCTGTCGCGCTTGATCTCGTCGCGTTCCTACCGCTCGATCCGTCACTTCGCCAAGATCATGGCCGAGAAGTTTCCGCGCCCCTTGAAGAAGGCCGCCGAGCGCGCCGAGGAATACGCGCGCGGCCTGATGACCGGCGGCACGCTGTTCGAGGAATTCGGTTTCTATTACGTGGGTCCGATCGACGGCCACAACCTCAACCATCTCCTGCCGGTGCTGAAGAATGTGCGCGACTCCAAGGAGCGCGGCCCAGTTCTGATTCACGTCGTCACTCATAAGGGCCATGGCTATCCGCCGGCGGAGGGCGCCGAAGACAAGTTCCACGGCGTCACCAAGTTCGACGTCGTCACCGGTATCCAGGCCAAGCCGAAAGCGGGTGCGCCGTCCTACACCAAGGTGTTCGGCGACGCACTGATCGCCGAAGCCGAAAAAGATTCCCGCATCGTCGCCATCACCGCCGCGATGCCCTCAGGCACCGGTCTCGACGCCTTCGCCAAGCGCTTTCCCGATCGCACCTTCGATGTCGGCATCGCCGAGCAGCATGGCGTGACGTTCGCCGCCGGGCTCGCCTGCGAAGGCCTGAAACCGTTTGCCGCGATCTATTCGACGTTCCTGCAGCGCGGTTACGACCAAGTCGTTCACGACGTCGCCATTCAGTCGCTGCCGGTGCGCTTTATGATGGACCGCGCCGGTCTGGTCGGCGCCGATGGCGCCACTCATGCCGGTGCGTTCGATATCGCCTATTTGGGCTGTCTGCCGGGCTTCGTGCTGATGGGCCCGTCGGATGAAGCCGAACTGGTTCACATGGTGGCGACTGCTGCCAGCATCGACGATGGCCCGTCGGCCGTGCGCTACCCGCGCGGCGAGGGCACCGGCGTTCCATTGCCCGCCGAAGGCAAAGTGCTTCCCATCGGCAAGGGCCGGATCGTGCGCGAAGGCACCGCAGCCGCGATCCTGTCGTTTGGCACCCGTCTGCAGGAATGTATCGCGGCGGCCGACGAACTGGCGACGCTAGGGCTTTCCGTCACCGTCGCCGACGCACGGTTTGCGAAGCCGTTGGACGAGGATTTGATCAAGCGGCTAGCCCGCGAACACGAAGTGCTGGTGACGATCGAGGAAGGCACGGTCGGCGGCTTCTCCTCGTTCGTGCTCAATCTCCTGGCCCGCGACGGCATGCTCGACGCCGGTCTCAAGGTCCGGCCGATGATTTTGCCCGACCGCTTCATCGACCACGACACGCCCGCGCGCCAATACGCCGAGGCCGGGCTGGATCGGCCGCACATCGTCGCCACGATTCTCGCGGCGCTTGGCCGCTCCGAGGATGCCCGGCGGGCAACGGCCCGCCCGCGGGGTTGAGCGAACCGAAACCCACCAAGACGCGGCTCGACGTGTTGCTGGTCGAGCGAGGGCTGGCGGAGACCCGCGCCAAAGCCCAGGCCTTGATCATGGCCGGCAAGGTCTTCAGCGGCGAACGCAAGCTCGAGAAAGCCGGTCTCACCGTCACGTCCGAAACGGCGGTCGAAGTGCGTGGCGAGCCTCATCCCTGGGTCTCCCGCGGCGGCGTCAAGCTGGCCCACGCGCTTCAGCACTTCGGCCTCTCGTTGAAAGACCGTGTCGTCATGGACGTCGGCTCCTCCACCGGCGGCTTCACCGACGTGGCGCTCAACGACGGCGCTGTGAAAGTTTACGCGATCGATGTCGGGCGCGCGCAACTTCATTGGAAACTCCGCACCGACGCGCGCGTGATCGTCCTCGAAAGCCAAAACGCGCGCGCGTTGACGGCGACGGAGATTCCGGAATCGGTCGGCGCCATCGTCACCGACGCGAGCTTTATCGGGCTTGAGACGATCCTGCCGACGCCACTCACCTTCGCCGCACCCGGCTGCTTTCTGGTAGCGCTGATCAAACCGCAATTCGAGGTCGGGCCGGATCGGGTGGGGAAGGGCGGCATCGTCCGCGACCCTGCGCTATGGACCGAGGTGTGTGAGCGCATCCAGGCTTTCGTCACGGCTCAACCCGGCTGGCGCGTGCTTGGCATTTCTGAGAGCCCGATCCAGGGCCGTGACGGCAACCATGAGTTTTTAATCGCGGCGGTGAAAAATTAATGGCCGCCGCGAACATTCTTGAAGTCGTCATCGGTCGCATCGGTGCCCAGGGCGACGGCATCGCCGCGATGCCCGACGGCAAGCCGCTCTATGTCCCCCAGGCCGCCACCGGTGATCACGTGCGGGTTGCGATTGAAGGCCCCGAGAGCGATGGCATCCGCGGGCGCTTGCTCGATGTGATCGAGGCCGGACCGGCGCGCGGCACGCCGCCCTGCCGTCACTTCGGTGTCTGCGGCGGTTGCGCGTTACAGCATCTCTCGCCCGCGACGTATCGCGATTGGAAGCGCCGCCTGTTGACCGATGCCTTGGCGCGCAATGGCGTGCAGGCGGGAACCATCGCCGATCTTGCCATGGTCGGCATCAACACGCGCCGGCGCGGCACGTTTTTCGCCGAAAAGACCTGCGGCATCGTTAAGGCCGGTTTCCACGAGCGCGGCTCGCACCGCATCTCCGCCGTCGACGGTTGCGTCATATTGCTGCCGGAATTGATCGCACTGGTCGAGCAATTGCCGTCGGCGATGGCCGAGCTATTGGGCGAGGGCGAACGGGCGGAGATCGTCGCCAACCGGCTCGACTCCGGGATCGATGTGTTGGTGCGTCTGCCGCGCGAGGCCGATCACGCCACCCGCGAGCGTTTGGTGCGGTTCGCCAACGACGCCGATCTGGCTCGTATTTCAGTCGTGAAATCGGACGGTCGCAACCGCAGCGTTAAGCCGGATCCGGTGGTGGCGCGACGGACGGCCTTTGCCTTGTTCGGCGGTGTCCGGGTGGTGGTGCCGCCCGGCGCGTTTCTTCAGGCCAGTGCTGACGCCGAGGCTCTGCTGGTGGCCGAGGCCAAAGCAGGCATCGAGGGGGCGGCAAACGTCGCCGATCTTTTCGCTGGCGCGGGCACGTTCGCTTTCGCGTTTGCCAAGAACGCGCGGGTTCATGCCGCCGAGAGCGATCCCGACTTGATAGAAGCGTTGAAATTGGCGGCTGCCAAAGCAGGCCTGGGCCCACGCATGACGGCAGAGACGCGCGATCTGTTTCGTCGCCCGCTGCTGGCCGATGAATTGAAACGTTTCGACGCGGTGGTGTTCGACCCGCCGCGGGTCGGCGCCAAAGCTCAGGCGGAAGCGTTGGCCAAGTCGCAGGTCGCGCGCGTGGTCGCCGTGTCGTGCAACCCTCAGAGCTTCGCCCGCGACGCGCGCATCCTGCAGGACGGCGGCTATCGTCTGATGCGCGCCGTTCCGGTGGATCAGTTCCTGTGGACCCATCATCTCGAAGTCGTGGGAACATTCGTGCGTTGAGGGGGTGGGCGCTGATTTTTTCTTCGTCATGCCCGCGAACGCGGGCATCCACGTTTTTCTTTTATCGCTAAAACAAAAACACGTGGATGCCCGGCACACGGCCGGGCATGACGCTAATTTATTG
>CAIYTE010000101.1 GCA_903929045.1 uncultured Hyphomicrobiales bacterium | reverse complement strand
TGCAGCCGCCCTTCTCCTGCACCGGGTAAGCGGTGTGCTTGACGCGGTCGCAGAATTTCTTGTCGGCGGGCTGGGCCGGTTGATCGATGCACTTGCCGTTAATGTCGAACAGCCAACCGTGATAGAGGCAACGCAAACCGCCGTCTTCAACACGGCCATAGGAGAGATCGGTGCCGCGGTGGGCGCAGTGCAATCCGATCAGGCCGAGGCGATCCTTGTCGTCGCGAAAGAGGACCAGGTCCTCGCTCATGATCCGGACCGGCAACGGGTTGCCGCCGATCGGCATTTCCTCCGACGCCGCGACCGGCTGCCAGTAGCTGCGCAGCAATTTTCCGCACGGCGTGCCGGGACCGGTTTGGGTCATCAGATCGTTCTGCGCTTGGCTCAGCATGGGACGAGTCTCCTACATTCAATCGATATGCGCGCGCCGGCTATTTGTTGGGCGTGTCGATCATTTTGACTTCGCCTTCTTTCATGGCGTCCTGCGCCGCGGCGATGGCGTCCGGCGGCGCGGCGTAAATGCTCTTGAGCAAGGCTTCGATTTCTTCGCCGCTTTTCGGATCGCTGATCTCGAGATGGCGCTTCTCCGCGTCGGCGAGGAACGCGGGATCCTTGACCATCGTGTTGAAGGCCTTGCGCACCTCGGCGACACGCTCTGCCGGAGTTCCGGGCGGCATGAGATAAGGCCGTCCCATCGACTGATTGGCGAAGATGATGGTGAGTGCTTTCTTGCCCTTGTCGGTTTTGGCGAGATCGAGCACCAGCGGCACGTCGGCGGGAATCTCCTTGTTCTTCTGCAGGCCGACCTGCATCAGGAGCTTGATCTTGCCGGTCTGCAGCCATTCCATGTTGGCGACCTTGAGGCTCGACCACGACCAGCCGACACGGCCATCGACCTCGCCGCGCTCCATGGCGAGATTCTGATTGCTGTCGGAGCCGTAGCAGCAGACCTGCTTGAACTGCGTGCCGAGAATGGCGTTGAGCGCCCGCGCCCCGGCGCCGCCCTGGGAGTTGGCCATCGAGGTGATGGTGGGGCGGGTCAGCAGCTCTTCCCACGACTTGATGCCGGTGGTGTGCCACACGGCGGCGACGCCGATCTCGGTGTTGAGGCTGCCGAACCAACTGAATTCGAGCGGGTTCTTGAACGGCGCCTTCGACTCTTTTCCGTAGAGGATCGGCTCAGCCGCGACGCCACGATCGACGGCGCCCATCGCGGTGCCGTCGCGCTTCGCCACATCATGAAGAAAGGCCATGACGCGCATGCCGCCGGCGCCCTGCATGTTGCGCGGAATGATGAGCGGCTTGCCGGGCAGATACTTGACGATGTTGTCAGCCAACAGGCGCGCGTAGAGGTCGTAACCGGCGCCCGCGTCTTGGGTGATGTAAAGATCGACCGTCTTGCCGGCGTAGAAGTCCTCGGCCAAAGCAGCGACGGATGAGGTCGCCAACAATCCGGCGGCGGCGACAGAGACAAACAACGTGGGAACGTATTTTTTCATGTTTCTTACTCCGCTGCGGCCGACTTGGCGTTCAAGATACGGCGGGCATAACTGGGACCATCCTCATGGTCCT
The DNA here is from genome assembly GCA_903929045.1 of uncultured Hyphomicrobiales bacterium. Taxonomy (GTDB): domain Bacteria; phylum Pseudomonadota; class Alphaproteobacteria; order Rhizobiales; family Xanthobacteraceae; genus Pseudolabrys. The sequence continues at coordinate 933 of CAIYTE010000101.1, read as the reverse complement.
CGATGGGACCTTCGGAACAAACGAAATCCGCGAGAAAGTCTTTAGGACTATTGCGCAGCAGCCCCGGCGCTTCCTGGCCTTCCTGGACTTGGGCAATCGCTTTCAACAACGTCTTCGTCACCGCGGCGATGACGATGTCGGTGGAACCCAGATGCTCCTTGGTGCGATCGCGAATGGCACCCTGGGTCTCGATCGCAAACGTATCCTGAGCCGGGAAATAGTCGCCCATGCCGCAGAAGTTGCCGTCCTTCATATCCTCGCGGTCCTGGAGATAACGATTCTCGGCGCGGCGGATGTGACGGAGATCGGGCCCGACGTTTTCGGCGCGGAACTGCTTGAGCGCGTCCTTATCGAGCGGCTCGTAGTGACGGTAGATGAACTCGAGCATGTAATGGCTGTTGTCGTCGCGCGGCACGAACCAGCGTCCTTGATAGCCGGCGCGCGCGTTGCCGGTGGTGGGAGTCGCGGCGCATGGGTAGACGTAGTTGTTGACGCGCAGGTACTTGTGGCCGTCCGACGATTTGTGCAGGGCGTAAATGCGGATGCCGAGACGGGTGTTCTCGGTCGAGATGTCGGGCGGCTCGGTGCCGCGCATGGCGGCAACGTCGTTGCCCGAGCGGATGCTGCGCAAGCCTTTCGGCCGGCGGTGGAGATAGGTCGTGTGGCACGGGTCGACCACGCTTTCCAAACCTTGGAGCCAGTTGCACATCTGCAGGGTGCGAAACACCTGCCGGTTGGGCTCGGGCGCGGTTAGGAATTGCAGATCGGGAATCAGCGGAGGCTCGCCTTCGCCCATGAAGGTCCACACCGCGCCGCCCTTCTCCTGCACCGGATAAGCCGGATGCTTCACGCGTTCGCAGAATTTCTTGTCGGCCGGTTGCGCCGGTTGATCGAGGCACTTGCCGTTAATGTCGAACAGCCAGCCGTGATAGA
>CAIYTE010000100.1 GCA_903929045.1 uncultured Hyphomicrobiales bacterium | reverse complement strand
GCCGGTTGGCCTGCGCCTGAAGACGGCGAGCGGGTGGTGCTGTGGATTCAGAACAGCCATCCGGTGCCGATTCCGGCCGGTGAAATCGGCCTCAATCTGATGGGCTCGCAGGACATTCGCACGCTGGATCAGACCATCGCGCCGTTCGGCACGCTGGGGCTCGATCTTGCCCGCGTGTTGCCCGATGCGCGCTGGCCGCAGCAGGTCGAGGTGCGCGCCGGGCGCTGGTTCTGCCGTCCGCGCTACGAGCTCGAGCGGCCCAACGGCAAGGGCTTCATCGCCCACATCAATGTCGAGCGCACGGATCTCAAGTCCGATCCGGCGCTGCCGTCGCTTCATCGACAGATGGGCAAAGGCTACATACTGCCGATGGCGGTGTTGCCGCCCGATCGTTTCCGCACCCGTTTCATTCCGACGCCGATGTCGACCGCGCAGCAGGATCTGCCGATCGCGGTCACGCTCTACGACGCCGACGGCAGCGAAGTCGCGCGCAAATTCATGGGCCGCATTGCCCGGCGCGACAGCCCGTTGCTCGACATCGACGCCTGGTTGAAGGAAACCGGCGTAACGCTTCGCTCCGGCTATGGCCACGTGGAATTTTCCTACGACTTTCGCCAGGGCGGCGAGGGCGATGGTTGGTTGCACGCCAACGCGCGCTACGAATCGCGCACCGGTAACTTCACCGCCGAGACGACGTTCGGCGCGCACATCTACAACACGCCGATCGTCTACAAGGACGAGCCGCAGTCCTACACCCATAAGCCGCCGGGTCTCTCGACACGTCTCTTCATCCGGCTCGGCCCGCAGACGGTGAAGACCGGCACCCATCTGATTTACCCGGCCTCGATGCCGTGGTTTCCCAAGTCGACGACGAAATTCATCCTGCATGATCGCGACGCCAAGGAGATCGCCTCCGAAGAACGGAATATCCCTTGCGGCGGCAGCTTGTTCGTCACCATGGACGAGATCTTCGGCGTCCGCCTCAAGGATGCGGGCGAAGGCGGCTATGTCGTCGTGCGCGACACCACCTGCCGCCTGTTCGGCTTCCACACGATGATGCGCGCCGACGGCGCCTTCTGTTTCGATCATCTGTTCGGTTTTTAAGGCCCCGTTACCTTTGTTCTGGAAGGGGTTGCGGTAGGGCTTGAAGTCGCGTCGCCAAAGCCCGATTCTGATCCCATGGTCTTTTCCCCAGCCGCGCGTGCCCGTTTGCGGGGACCGAGTGATGCCCCTCCCGGGCGGGTCATGGCCGTGCTCGGCCCGACCAACACCGGCAAGACCCACCTCGCCGTCGAGCGCATGCTCGGTCACCATTCCGGCATCATCGGTTTTCCGCTCCGTCTTTTGGCCCGTGAGGTGTTCGAGCGGGTGCGCAAGATCGCCGGCGACAACGCGACGGCGCTGGTCACCGGCGAGGAAAAGATCGTGCCTCAGGGTGCGCGTTATTTCCTCTGCACCGTCGAGGCAATGCCGCTCGATCGCGAATTTGATTTTCTCGCCGTCGACGAAATCCAACTCGCCACCGACCGCGAGCGCGGCCATGTCTTCACCGACCGGCTGCTGCACGCTCGCGGTGCCAACGAGACCATGTTCTTGGGCTCGAGCATTCTGAAGCCGTTGATTTCGCGCCTGGTCAAAGGCGTCGAGTTCATCGAGCGGCCGCGCTTGTCGCAACTCACTTACGACGGCGACAAGAAGCTCACGCGATTGCCGCCGCGCACCGCCGTGGTCGCGTTCTCGGCGGCTGAGGTTTATGCCGTGGCCGAACTAATCCGCCGCCAACGCGGCGGCGCCGCGGTCGTGCTCGGCGTTTTAAGTCCGCGCACCCGCAACGCACAGGTGGCGATGTTCCAATCCGGCGACGTCGATTACCTGATCGCGACCGACGCCATCGGC
>CAIYTE010000099.1 GCA_903929045.1 uncultured Hyphomicrobiales bacterium | reverse complement strand
GATGTCCTTCAGCACTTGTTCTGCGGGCGCTTTGCCCGGTACGGATTTCTGTTTCATCTTCGCTCCTTACGGCTACGATGAACCAGAAATCCTCCCTCCGTGAAGTCCCTCAATTTGTCTCAGGGGTGCTGACGGGGAACAGGCGCGTATAACATGGTGTCCAACTTTACCGACGTCACGCCGAACGTCGCGGCCTTCGGCGCGACCGGTAGTTCGTTCGGTGTCGGCCGTAACTCAAGCAACTGGGATCTCGCTTGGGCGCTCTACGCAGGCGTCGGTTACAAGGTCACCAAGAACTTCACCATTGACCTGAGCTACCGCTACCTGAGCTACGGCTCGGCGAAAGAAACCGTCGACTGCTTCGGCGCCAGCGGCTGAAACGATTACAAGTTCAAGGATCTGCGCTCGCACGACATCATGCTGGGTCTGCGTTGGACCTGTTGCGAAACCGATCAGCCGGCGCCGCGCTACGTCTATCAGTCGCAGCCATACACGCCGCCGCCGGTCTACATGCAGCCGCCGCAACCGATGCCGCAGCCGCAGCCGCAACCGTTGCCGCCGCTCCGCAGTAGGGGCTGAAGTGAGATGCACGCCTCATCGTTAACGGTGAGGCCGGGCATGGTGAAAAGTCATGGTTAAGCGAGTCTTAGCCCGTCGTGGCCCGCAAGGCCCTGAAGTTGAGACCCTGACGCCGGCCAAGGCCGGCGACGCCGGTAAAGGAACAGTGGTCATGAGTTGGCCGAAAACGCTCGCCGCGGGATTTGTTACGGCGCAGGTCGTGATCGCCGTTGCGGCTGGCGTCATGCCGGCCTCGGCCGCCGATATGCCGAAAGGCTATCCGCCGCTGCCCGACCGCGCGTTGCCGCGCTCCTTTGAAGCTAACAACAACGGTGGCTGGTATCTGCGCGGCGATCTCGGCTACGGCTGGGGACGCACGAACGACCCGCAGGCCGCGCCCGGTTTCGCTAACCCGACTGGCAACAATCTCGGCAATGCGCCGACCGCCGGCTTCGGCTTCGGCATCAAGCGCGGCTGGATCCGCACTGACGTCACCGCCGACTACATCACCGACCTGAAATATCGCGGCACGGTCGCGACGCCGGACGACGTCACCGCCAAGATGTCGGCCTGGACCGTTCTGCTCAACGGCTATCTCGACCTCGGCAGTTGGTATCGCGTGACGCCTTATATAGGCGCCGGTGCCGGCGCCGCGCGCGTGAAGGCCGGCGACTACCAGAGCACGGTGTCGCCGCCGTTCACGGGAGGCTCCAACGCGCAATGGAATTTCGCCTGGGCCGCGATGGCCGGCGTCGGGTTCATGATGTCGCCAAATCTCATCGCCGATGTCGGCTATCGCTATCTCAATCTCGGTGACGCCAAGAGCGCGACGGACGCGTTCGGCGGCATGACGTTCAAGAATCTCGCGGCGCACGAAGTTCGCGTCGGTTTGCGTTGGAGTTTCGATGACCTGCCAGTGTCCCGCTAACGCGCGACTCGCGCGCCGCAATCACCTGCGCGTTCTCGCCGCGGCGCTGATGCTTGCCGCAATGGCCGGGCAGGCGTCGGCGGCTGACTGGATCGACGACACGCTGCGCGGTTCCTACACCAGCACCGCGCCGGCGCGGTGGGATGGCTTCAGTGTCGGCGGCACGATGGGGCTGTCGTCCCTCAACGCCGACTACGGTTCAAGCACGGGGTCTCAGGTCGCGTATACCTTGCGCAACACGGCGCTGGAAAACGAGCAGTCGCCGTCGTCATGGACCGCGTTGCCGAGCAACGTGACCAACGGCCGCCAGTTCGGCGGCTTCGTCGGCTACAATATGCAGTGGCAGGAATTGGTGCTCGGCTTCGAAGGCGCTTACAACAGGACGTCGAGCCTGGACTCCGCGACCTCCGACACGATCTCGCGCCAGGTCACGCTGGGCGATGGCACGCAAGACGGCGTCACCATCCGTGCGCGCGGCAACATCTCGATCGTTGACTACGCCACCGCCCGCATCCGCGCCGGCTATGCCATCGGTCAGTTCCTGCCTTATGCCAGCGTCGGTGTCGCGGTCGGACGTATCAACTATTCGCTCAGCACCGACGTCACCGTCGTTCAGACGCCGGCGGGCGGTGGTCCGACGACCTTTGTGTTTCCGACCGTGACGCAAAGCCGCAACAACGCCTTCAGTGCCGGCCCCGCCTTCGGGCTCGGCGTCGACGTCGCCATCCTGCCGAGCGTGTTTTTGCGCGCCGAATGGGAATACGCCGCGTTCGCGCCGGTCAATGGTATCAGGGCAGGGATCAACACCGGCCGCATCGGTGTCGGTGCACGCTTCTAGCGCGCTGCCGCAGCGGCGATCGTTAATCGCGCGGCCAACGTCTTAATTCCGAAAATCCTGAATCGAAGAAATGCCGATGCTGCAGGCATCGCGCCTGCGCATCCGTTAAATTTTTCATTCATTCACGGTGTTCGGATTAACAGGATTTGTAACTTGGCCCGTCCTCGCGCGCGCGTTTAACTCACGCGGTGAGGGGGATTACCATGCCACGCATTCTTGTGATCGACGACCAGGATACCGTTCGCGCCACGGTTTCGATTATTCTCAAGCGCGAGGGCTATGATGTCGTGGCCGTCGCCAGCGGCGCCGAAGGCCTGCGTGAACTGGCGGCCGGCAATTTCGACAGCGCGATCGTCGACATCTACATGCCGGGCGTCGATGGCACGAAGATCATCAAGCTGCTGCGCGATCGCGCGCCGAACCTTCCCATCGTCGCCATCTCCGGCGTATTGCTGACGAAGGGGGGTGGCACGGCGCTCGATCTTTTCGCCATGACGCCCAGCCTGCAGAACATCGTCTGTCTGCAGAAGCCGTTCGGCAGCGCCGATCTCGTCGGCTCGATCACGCAGGCGGCGAAAGCCGCCGGGCACGCCGCGTGACGATCACGGTTTGAAATAATAGTCGTGATCGAGGTCGGCGAGCAGCCCAGGCTGCTTCGGCTGCCAGCCGAGTTGCTTCTGGGTTTGCGCGCTCGACGTCGGATTGTCACCCGCGGCGAAATGCGCGAACCAGCCGAAGTGCGCGGCGGCTTCTTCCTTCGACTTGCCGACGACCGGCATGTTGAGGCGTTTGCCGATAATGGCGGCGATATCCTTGAAGGCGATGCCTTCTTCCGCCGCGCCGTGATAGCGCACGGCCATGTCGTTCTTCTCGAGGATGAGCCGGTAGAGCGTCGCGACATCCAGACGATGCACCGCAGGCCAGCGATTGAGGCCCTCGCCGATATAGGCTGAGACACCCTTGTCCCGCGCCAGGCCGATGAGCAGCGGCACGAAACCATGATCGCCTTCGCCGTGAACCGTCGGCGGCAGACGCAGCACCGACACGCGCACGCCGCGCGCCGCGACTTCCGCCGCAACTTCTTCGGATGCAATGCGGAGATTGGCGGTTGACGACGCGGCGCGATCCTCGGTCGCGAGGCCGCCGGCGACGAGCAGCGTCCCCGACGTGACGATCAAGGGTTTGCGGGAGCCTTCGAGGCCGTCGCCGAGTGCCGCGACCGCGCGCCGCTCGATGTCGCAGTTCTCCTTGAACTTGGAGAAGTCGTGAATGAAGGCGGCGTGGATGACGGCGTCGGCGGCTTTGGCGCCGCTGCGCAGACTGTCGAGATCGTCGAGTGAGCCGCGATGCGCCTGCGCGCCGGCCGCTTCAAGCGCGGCGGCACTGTCGTCGGAGCGGGCCAAGCCACTGACCTGATGTCCGGCGCCGATCAGGTCCTTGACGATGGCCGAGCCGATGAAGCCGGTCGCGCCGGTGACGAAAACACGCATGAGAACCTCCTTCGAAAATCGATGAGGCGTATATGTGCCGGCATGCTATGCTGGTAAAGAGAAGACATTATACGGGTATAATGACTAACAGGACGACGATGCCCGCGACCGACGACAACCTGCTCGGTGCGTATTTGCGCGATCGCCGCGCCAAGCTCGATCCCGCCGCATTCGGCCTGCCGATGAAGCGGCGGCGCACGCCCGGTTTGCGGCGAGAGGAAGTCGCGCAACGCGCCAATGTCAGCGCCACCTGGTACACGTGGCTTGAGCAGGGGCGTGGCGGCGCGCCGTCCGCCGATGTGCTCGATCGCATTTCGCGCGCCATGATGCTCACCGACGTCGAGCGCGAACACATCTTTCTCCTGGGTCTCGGCCGTCCGCCGGAAGTTCGTTATCACGCGGTTGAAGGTGTGACGCCGCGGCTGCAACGCATCCTCGACTCGCTCGAAGTGAGCCCCGCGTTCGTGAAGACGTCGACGTGGGATGTGGTGGCATGGAACAGCGCTGCGGCGGCGGTGCTCACCGACTACGGCGCGCTCGAACCGAAACAGCGCAACATCCTGCGGCTGATCTTCGGCAACACGCGCGTGCGCAGCGCGCAGTCGGATTGGGAAAGCGTCGCGCGGTTTGTCGTCGCCGCGTTTCGCGCCGACACCGCGCGCGGCGGCGCGACACAAGCGGTGCAGACCTTGGTCGATGAACTGTCGCGGTCGAGCCCGGAGTTCGAGCAGATGTGGCGCGATAACGATGTGCGCGCCTATGGCGATGGTGCGAAGATCCTGCACCACGCCGTGGCCGGCCCGTTGAAGCTGGAATATTCGGCCTTTGCCGTCGATGGCCGGCCCGATCTCGGCATGGTCATCTACAATCCGGCAACGCCTGCGGACGCCGTTAAAATCCGGGCGCTGCTTAAAAAGCGATCAGCGCGGAACAGCACTGCGACGAAAGTCCGTCAACGTCCGTAGTTGACGCCCCGGGCGACATCCTCTAATCTCGCCAGTGGGACACCTCTCCCCAACGAGAGGCTTCTATCTGGAAGGATAGGTTATGACAGCGACCAAACCCGGCATGCGGCCGGCAATTCCGCATTTTTCGTCCGGCCCCTGCGCCAAGCGCCCCGGCTGGTCCCTCCAAGCCCTCACCGACGCGGCCCTCGGCCGTTCCCATCGCGCCAAGATCGGCAAGGCGAAGCTCAAGCGCGCCATCGATCTGACGCGCGAAGTGCTCGAAGTTCCGGCCGACTATCGCATCGGCATCGTGCCGGCTTCGGATACCGGCGCGGTCGAGATGGCCCTGTGGTCGCTGCTCGGTGCGCGGCCCGTCACGATGCTCACCTGGGAATCGTTCGGCGAAGGCTGGGTCACCGACGTCGAGAAGCAGCTCAAGCTGAAAGACGTCACGGTGCTCAAGGCGCCGTACGGCGAACTGCCCGATCTGTCGAAGGTCGATTTCAAATCCGACGTCATCTTCACCTGGAACGGCACGACCTCCGGCGTGCGCGTGCCGAACGGCGACTGGATCAAGGCCGACCGCGAAGGTCTCACCATCTGCGACGCCACCTCGGCAGCGTTCGCGCAAAATCTCGATTTCGCCAAGCTCGATGTCGTCACCTTCTCCTGGCAGAAGGCGCTGGGCGGTGAGGGTGCACACGGCATGCTCATCCTGTCGCCGCGCGCGGTCGAACGTCTCGAAACTTACAAGCCGGCCTGGCCGTTGCCGAAGATTTTCCGTCTCACCAAGGGCGGCAAGATCAACGAAGGCATCTTCGTCGGCGAGACCATCAACACGCCGTCGATGCTATGCGTCGAGGACTATCTCGACACGCTCGCTTGGGCGAAGTCGCTCGGCGGCTTGAAGGCGCTCGTTGCCCGCGCCGACGCCAACACCAAGGTGCTGGCCGACTGGGTTGCGAAGACCGCGTGGGTCGATTTCCTCGCCACGAAAGCCGACGTTCGCTCGAACACCTCGGTGTGTTTGAAGGTCGTCGATCCGGCGATCACGTCGCTGCCGGCGGACGGGCAGGCGGCCTTCGCCAAGGCGCTCTCGGGTCTCATCGAGAAGGAAGGCGCGGGCCTTGATCTCGGTTACTACCGCGACGCGCCTCCGGGCCTTCGCATCTGGTGCGGCGCCACGGTCGAGACCAGTGACGTCGAAGCGCTCGTCCCATGGCTCGACTGGGCCTTCACTGAGGCCAAAGCCGCGCTGCCGAAGGCGGCGTAACAATCACCCGTCATCCTGAGGCGCTCGCCCGCAAGGGCGAGCCTCGAAGGATAGACGGCCCATAACCCAATTTATTGGCCGCTCATCCTTCGAGGCTCGCTTCGCTCGCACCTCAGGATGACGGATTACAAATAGGAAAACCCCATGCCCAAAGTTCTCATCTCCGACGCCCTGTCCGACGCCGCCGTTCAGATATTCAAGGATCGCGGCATCGACGTCGACTTCCAGCCGAACCTCGGCAAGGACAAAGAGAAGCTTGCCGAGATCATCGGCAACTATGACGGCCTCGCCATTCGCTCGGCCACCAAGGTGACGCCGAAGATTCTCGAGAAGGCGAAGAATCTCAAGGTCATCGGCCGCGCCGGCATCGGTGTCGACAACGTCGATATTCCGGCTGCGACCGGCCGCGGCATCATCGTCATGAATACACCGTTCGGCAATTCGATCACCACCGCCGAACACGCCATTTCTCTTATGCTCGCTCTCGCCCGCCAGATTCCGGAAGCCGACCGCTCCACGCAGGCCGGAAAGTGGGAAAAGAATAAGTTCATGGGCGTCGAGATCACCGCCAAGACGCTCGGCGTCATCGGCTGCGGCAATATCGGCTCGATCGTCGCCGAGCGGGGCCTTGGCCTGCGCATGCGGGTGATCGCCTATGACCCATACCTGTCGGCCGAACGCGCCCAGCAGCTGGGTGTCGAGAAGGTTGAGCTGGACGCCCTGCTGACCCGG
>CAIYTE010000098.1 GCA_903929045.1 uncultured Hyphomicrobiales bacterium | reverse complement strand
GCAAGTTGCAGATCACCGTTCACGCGGCGGCCTCGCTGTTCAAGGCGCCGGAAATCAAGCGCGCGGTGCAGACCGGGCAGGCGCAGATGGGCGAGGTTCTGATCTCGCTGCATGAGAACGAAGATCCGATGTTCGGCCTCGACGTCGTGCCGTTCGTCGCCACCAGCTATGCCGACTCCAAGAAGCTCTGGCAGGCAAGCCGCGCCGCGATCGAAAAGAAGCTCGCCGCGCAGGGCCTGATGCTGCTGTTCGCGGTGCCGTGGGGGCCGCAGGGCATTTACGTCAACAAGGATCTCAACAGCGTCGCCGACATGAAGGGTCTGAAGTGGCGCGCCTATAATGTCGGCACGACGCGCATCGGCGAACTGGTCGGCGCGCAGTCGGTGACCGTGCAGGCCGCGGAGTTGCCGCAGGCCTTGGCGACCGGCGTCGTCAATGCCTTCATGACGTCGGGCTCGACCGGCTATGACAGTAAGGTCTGGGAGTCGCTCGACCACTTCTATGACACGCAGGCCTGGATCCCGAAGAACCTGACCTTCGTTAACAAAGCGGCGTTCGACAGCCTGGACAAGCCGCTGCAGGACGCGATCCTGAAATCCGCCGCCACCGCCGAGGCGCGCGGCTGGAAGCTCGCCGAGGAAAAGGCGGCCTGGTATCTCGATCAGTTGAAAGAGCACAAGATGAAAGTGCTGCCGCCGAGCCCCGACCTGAAGGCGGGCCTGCTCAAGATCGGCGAGCAACTCACCGCCGACTGGATCAAGCGTGCCGGCCCGGACGGCGAAGCCATCATCACGGCTTACAAGAAGATGTAAGCGGCCACCTTTGAACCCACGGCGTACCTCGCTCGACAGAGAGTGAGGGAGCGCCGTGGGGCAGGGGTCATCAATGCCTGAAGGTCAAAAAGGGTCCGGGGCCGCGGTTGGTATCGCCGCGGCCTTGAGCATTTTTGCACTGCTCGTTTACGCGGCGATGATTGCGACGCTGTCGAGCCTTGGCGGCGGCGATGCCGCCGGCAGCGCCATTGCTCAAGGCTACGCTGCCCTCGAAATCGTGCTGCTCTGGCTGGTGCTGGGTGCGTTGACGCTGATCGCCTTTTTCAAAGGTGACATGCCGCGCCCTGCCGCGGTGGTTGCGTTGCTTCTGGTACTGGCCTCGACCGCCGTCACGTTCGAGGTTCTCGACCTGTTATCGAGGCCCCGTCAGCCGCCGTATCTCTGGCCTCTTGTTATCCCCGCCTCGATCCCGCCGCTGGTGATCGCCTATTGTTTCTGGACGCTGTTGCCCGGCTTGCGGGCGATCATTCCGAGGCTCGTCGCCGGCGTTGCCGTTTGGGGCCTCGTCTTCGTTCTTTGTGCCGCAATCGTGCCGTTCGGCAAAATCCGTAACGCCGCCGACGACCGCGATGCCGCGGTCCTTGCGAAATACGAGGCCGACCTCGCAAAGCTGCCGCAGGACGCGCCGTTGTGGGACTGGGCGCCGTTCTTCAATACCCGCAATGCGACGAAGCTGGACGAGATGCTCAAGCACATTGCCACGTTTGATCGCCGTCAGGCCGACGCCGAATTGATGCTTGCGCGCGGCGACTTTCCGCTCGGTTTTCTCGGGCGGCTCGATCTGACGCCGACACCGGCGCTCTGCGACAATGCCCGCGCGTTGCTGCGCCGGCGCGTCGCGTCGCTGGTGCTGACGGTGCCGGAATCGAAACCCTATCGTGACATCTCCGGCGACGTCGATGGCGGGCTCGCCGCGTTGCGGTGGCTGATCGGTTATGATTGCGACGCGACTGCGGAAGCGCAGGCCTGGGAAGCCATGGCCAGCGCTTACAAGGACACGAATTACGACGTCTATGAGTTGCGCGAGCTGCGGGATCCGAAAAAACTGGGAAGCATCGTTCGCAATTATCCGGAGCGGTTCTCGCAGCTCACGCCAAAGGCACATCTCAAGGCGTGGCTGTCCTTTGCTGACAAGAAGGAATATCGCGAACAGGCTCTGGCCGGTGCGCGTACACTCGATCATCGCAATGCGGACGCCGTCGCAATGCTGCTCGACCGCAACGACATCAGTGCGCCCTGGAAGGTGTTGCAGTTTCTGCCCGAACTCGACCTTGAGCCCACGCCACCTTTGTGCCGGGAGGCGCTGACGCACATTCGCGGCGATCTCGATACAGTGCTGCGTCCGAAGGCTGACGATCCGCGGCCTTATCGCGAATTGCTCGACAGGCTCGGCGCCTCCGAACCGCTCACGGCCCTGCTGTGGCTCGCCTCGCACGGCTGCGATGCCGATGCGGAATTAAGCGAGGCCGCGGAGATCGTGGGCGCCTATCAGCCGTCGCCAGCGGGCGCGGCGATGCGCGATCGTCTGATGCAATTACGCAAAAAATAAACCGGCGTGCACCGCAAGCGGCGCACGCCGGCCATCACGTCCGCGCGTATGTTCTAGATCCGGCCGAGCAGTACGAGGATCAGCAAGATCACGATAACAAGGCCGAGGCCGCCACCGCCGTAATAGCCGGTGCCGTAGAACGGGCCGCCGCCGAGGCCGGAAAAACCGCCCAGCAACGCGATCACGAGAATGATGAGAATAATGGTACCCAGTGACACGGTGTCATCTCCTTTGATGCGAATGTCTCGGCAGCGTTTTCTGCCCCAGCCCGCTGCCGGGCTCGCATAGATGAGGCGCTTATTAACGGGGTCGCCGCACAGAAGTTCCATTTACGGGAACGGATTGTCGCAGGCGTGCGGCAGCGCCGGTTTTGGCGTCACTCGCCGCGCGGGTAACGGCGCATTTTGCAGCGCAATAGGCCCTCTATTTTCTTCACGCGCGGGCAGCGTATAACCGCCCAAACCGGCCCGTCAGGCCGGACATGATCAAGGGGGATTCACCGTGAAAAGCACATTCATTCCGGCTGCGCTGGCCGTGTTTCTGTCGGCGACATCGGCGCTGGCGCAGGACTATCCGACCCACGTCATTACCTTGGTAGCGCCGTTTCCGCCGGGCGGTCCGTCCGATACCACGGCCCGGATGATCATCGGCCCGATGTCAAAGGCGCTCGGCCAGACGATCGTCGTTGAGAACGTCACCGGCGCCGGCGGCGTTATCGGTAGCAACCGCGTCGCCAAGGCCAAGCCCGACGGCTACACCATCGGCATTTCCGGCTCCGGCACGCAGGCGGCGGCGGAATATCTCAACAAGGATCTGCCGTACAAATCGACGGACTTCGACCAAATCGGCCTCATCAACGTCTCGCCGGTCGTGCTGGTCTCGCGCAGCGAAGTGCCGGCCAACAATCTCAAGGAATTCGTCGCCTACCTGAAAGCCAACGAGAAGAAGGTGACGGAAGCGGACGCCGGCGTCGGCTCCATTTCCAATCTCGCCTGTTCGGTGTTTCACACCGTCGCCGGCGTCAATCCGACGGTCGCGTCCTATCGCGGCACGCCGCAGGCGACGATGGATCTCGTCGGCGGCGTCGTCGACTTCGGCTGCAATCAGATCGTCAACATCGCGCAGCACATCAAGACCGGCAAACTGAAGGCCTATGCCGTCACCGGCGAGGCACGCTCGCCGATGTTGCCCGATGTGCCGACGACCACCGAAGCCGGCATGCCGCAGTTCAATCTTTCCGTCTGGTTCGGCCTGTCGGCGCCGAAGGATACGCCGAAGCCGATCATCGAGAAGTTGAGCAAGGCGCTCGATACGGCGTTGTCGGATCCGGACGTCGTCAAGCGCTTCGCCGATCTCGGCTACGACGTGCCGCCGCCGAAGGAGCGCGGCTCCGCCTATTTCGACAAGTTCTACAAGGATGAAGTCGCGCTCTGGGCCAAGGTGCTCGGCGGACTCAATACGGAGAAGAAGTAACAGCATGCAGGACGTCACAGGCTGGGTCCCGACCCAGGAAATCGAACTCGTCGCCGGCACGCCGCCGGGCGGCGGGCAGGACCGGCCGGCGCGCGCGCTTATCGAGGTGATGAACACGCACAAGCTGCTGCCGCAGCCCATCAAGCTGACGAACATCGCCGGCCGTGGCGGCGGCAATGCCTGGGACTACCTGCGCAAGAACCAGGGCAACCCGCATGTGCTGGCGATCAACTCGCCGACCATTATCAGCAACAAATTGCTGGGGGTGAGCCCGTCGGACTATTCGGACCTCACGCCGCTCGCCAATCTCTACACCGAATATCCGATCTTCATCGTGCCGACGGCGTCGCCGATCAAGGACGTCGCCGACCTGGTGCGCCGTCTGAAGGCGGACACGGCGGCGGTGACGATCTCGCTTGCCACCGCGCTCGGCAATCCGAACCACATCGCGCTGTCGCGGCTCACCGCTTATGCGGGCGGCGACTCCAAGGCGCTCAAGATCGAGGTGTTCGATTCCGCACGCTACGCCATCGCGCACTTGCTCGAAGGCAAGGCGGAGCTCGGCGTCATCACCGCGGTCAGCGCCGTGCCAGAACTGGAAGCCGGCAAGCTGCGCACGCTGACCTTGTCGGCGCCCAAGCGCCTCGGCGGCATCTTCGCCGATGTACCGACGCTCGTTGAGAGCGGCGTCAACTGCAAGGTAGGCATGTGGCGCGGCATCATCGGCGCCGCCGGGATTGCCAAGGACGCCGTCGCGTTCTGGGATCGCACCTTCGCCGCGGCGACGTCGAGCAAGGAATGGGAAGCCGAACTGGCGAAGAAGTACTGGGCCAACACCTTCATGGCCGGCGCGGACGAAATGGCCTTCCTCGAAGAAGAGCGCACCGTGATGACCGCGGCGCTCACCGACATCGGGCTGCTGAACAAGTAGTCGCAAACAAAAAAGCCCGGCGTACTGCGCCGGGCTTTTTCATATCTTCATTACGAAGATTTCTTCTTGCGCGTTCCCTTGATGCGCGTCTGCGGCTTCTTGCCTTCCTTGATCTCTTGCAGCTTGATGCAGACGATGGTCAGCCAGGTAATGTCGAAGGCGTTGCCGAGCGGTTCGTCGTCCTGATGCGGCATGCCGCTGTAGACGTCGTCGATACCGACCGCCCAGATTTCTTCACCGGCCTGCTTCAGCGCCAGAACCACATCGGCGCCGTTCATGCCCTCGGCGTGGGACTTGAACAGATCCCAGATCTTGTCGCGGAACGGTGAGACGGCATCGCGCTTAAGCCGCTTGGCTTTTTTCATTGGTTCCTCCGGCCCTAATAAGTTCCGGAGGACACCTTTGTTCCTGCAAATTCGCGGCCTGTCTTTGAACGCCGGGGCATGGCGCCTGGTAAAATTGGTGAGGGCCCGGTGATTTCCCGCTGCCTGTATCGCGCATGGAGCGGTTGAACCCGAACTGGACGGGCTCCGCGAGACTTCGACGGGCGCTGAGTACCGCCGGTCTCTACTATTTCGATAAAATTGAAATAACCATCATCCGTCATTCATCGCGGAATGGCGGCATGACCGTACCATGTTTGATCTGGATCAATGGTTGAGTCGCGCGTGAATCAGAGAACCGCGATGTGCCGGGGACGGCACATTAAAAGGTTGATCATGCTGCGTTTCTTCTTCGACGTTTATCAGAACGATCAGAGCTTTCCTGATTTCGAGGGATTCCTGTATGCCTCTCAAGAGGATGCCTACGAGGACGCCGTCAAGACGCTTCGCGACATCATGACGGATCAGACGTTGACGCGGATCGGCGTCACGTTGCGTGACGAGACGCGGTACCCAATCGCCCACATGGAAGCGATGTTGACCGCCCGCTATCTCTGAGGCGATCTTCATGGTCCTTGCCAATTGGTGAGGGCCCGGTGATTTCCCACCGAGCCCTCGTCAGCATATCAGCCGGCCTATAAGCCGGGTTCTGTATGGCCTGCGGGCTTGCACCCGCAAACGTGACGGCCATTCCTCTCGTGCGCCGGTTACCCGGCGCCTCAAGCAACCTACCCGAATGACTGGCCCGGACGGACCTAGCACCGAAGTGCCTGCGTCATTCCTATTCGGTCTTGCTCCCGGTGGGGTTTGCCGTGCCGCCGCCATTGCTGGAAGCGCGGTGGGCTCTTACCCCACCGTTTCACCCTTACCCTGGCCAATACACAACGCGGCCGAGGCGGTCTGTTCTCTGTGGCACTGTCCCTGAAGCCTCGCCCCGTGAGGGGTTCAACTCCGCCGGACGTTATCCGGCACCGTTCGTCCATGGAGCCCGGACTTTCCTCCCCGGCACCCTTTCGAGCATAGCCGGGACGGCCGTCCGGCCGACTGACGGGAGTAGGTGTGGGGCGCGGCAGGCGCGGCGTCAAGTTCCGAGACGACGGCGCGGGGCACATGGTCAGATGATGGATAAATTCTCCTCCAGGCGCGCTGCCTGAAGAAGAAACGAAAATTATTCTGTTGATGGTGCCGGAAGCGAAATGATGTGCTCGCTTGTCCAATAACTTTGCAATCCGGTTTCATTGCTTTTCAGCGGTGGCGCGCCTTACCTCGGCCATCTTCGAGGAGAGCTAAAATGTCGCAACTATCCACCACATCCCTGTCATCGGCAGCACCGCGCCGCGCCGACAATGTCGAAACCGCGCCGCGCATCAGTGAAGACTGGTTGTCGCTGGTCGTTGGTCTGCTGATTTTCGCGCTGTCGCTCGGCGCTTTGTTCAATGTCGATCTGCTCGGGTGGGTCGTCACGACGTCGGTGTGGACCGACGCCGGCAAGGCGCTTGGCCCGGTGTCGAAAGCCTATGCCTCGCTCGGCGGTGTCGGATCCTTGCTCGCCACCTATGTCGTACTGCTCGTCATCCTGAGCATCACGGTGCTGGCGCTGAAAAGCGACCTCAAGCGCTTTGCGCTGTCCTTTACGGTGGTGTTCGCCATTGCCTATGGCGCCTGGTTCCTCGGCAGCTACGCCAATTTCGCCGCGGTGACGCCGGCCGACTTGCAGAAGTTCGGCATCTCATGGTCGCTGAAGCTGACCAATGAAGGCGGTTACATCTTCGCGCTGATCGCCGGCCTGTTGATTGCGAATTTTCTGCCGCGCTTTGCCGAGCAGATCAAAGCCGCGGTGCGGCCCGAACTCTACATCAAGATCGCCATCGTTATCCTCGGCGGCTTCGTTGCCGCCACCGCCGCGGCGCGGCTCAATCTCGCCAGTTCGGTGTTGCTGCGCGGCGTCGCCGCCATCATCGAGGCTTACCTGATCTATTGGGCCGTGGTGTATTTCGTCGCCCGCAAGTGGTTCGGCTTCAATCGCGAATGGGCGGCGCCGCTGGCGTCGGGCATTTCGATCTGCGGCGTCGCGGCCTCGATCGCCACCGGCGGTGCCATTCGCGCGCGTCCGACCATTCCGGTGCTGGTCTCGTCGCTCGTCGTCATCTTCGCGGTTGTCGAAGTCCTGATCCTGCCGTTCCTGGCGCAGACCTTCCTGTGGCGTGAGCCGCTGGTGGCCGCGGCGTGGATCGGCCTTGCGGTGAAAACCGACGGCGCGGCGGTGGCCGGCGGCGGCATCACCGAAGCCCTGATCCTCGCCAAGAACGCGGCCGAGGGCATCAACTATCAGCCGGGCTGGATTCTGGCGACGACGGCCACCGTGAAGATCTTCATCGATATCTTCATCGGCATCTGGGCCTTCATCCTCGGCTACATCTGGACCAACCACATCAATCCGGACACCGCCGACAAGGCCAAGACGTCGGAAATCTGGCAGCGCTTCCCGAAGTTCATCCTGGGCTTCATCGTCACGTCGTTGATCGGCGCCTACCTCGTGCTCGGCACACCCGCCGACATCGCGGCGAAAGTGCCGGCGGCGATGGGCGAGGCCAACACCTTCCGCGTCATCTTCTTCATCCTGACGTTCTTCTCGATCGGCCTGCTCTCGAATTTCCGCGCGCTCTGGCAGG
Source organism: uncultured Hyphomicrobiales bacterium (assembly GCA_903929045.1). GTDB lineage: Bacteria > Pseudomonadota > Alphaproteobacteria > Rhizobiales > Xanthobacteraceae > Pseudolabrys. The sequence continues at coordinate 19,260 of CAIYTE010000098.1, read as the reverse complement.
AAGGCATCGGCAAACTGGCCGCGGTCTATTTTGTCAGCCTGTTCGGCTTCGTCATCTGGGTCGGACTCTTGATCTCATGGCTGTTCTTCGCCGGCGTTCATCCGCCGCTCGCCAGCTAAAGGAAAAACCGCATGTCCAATCCGAACATCGCCGAAGAAATCCGTAAAGCTGAAGTCGAGCCGCTGCTGCCGATCGAGAAGAAGCTGATCGCCTGGAGCCTCGGCACCGGCATCGTGCTGCTCGTGATCCTCGGCGTCATCACGCGGCTCTATCCGGTGACGATCTAGCGCGGTCTCATATCGCGCGGGGCAGGCTCAAGGTGATCTGCAATCCGCCGCGCGGCGAGGCGTCGAGCGCAAGCTCGCCGCCGTAGAGCTCGGCGAGTTCGCGCGCGATCGGCAGGCCGAAGCCGAAACCGGGCGCGCTCTCATCGATCCGTTCGCCCGGGCGTAGCACCTGCGGCATTTGCTCGGGGGTCAGCCCCGGGCCGTCGTCTTCGATGACGAGTTGGAGCAGGCGGCTTTCGTCGGACGGCACGACGGCTTGCGCCGACACCGTGCTGCGCGCCCAGCGAAAGGCGTTGTCCAGAAGATTGCCGGCCATCTCGTCGAAGTCCTGCGGCTCGCAGGCGACAGCGAGGTCCGCAGGCACCGCCAGCGTAAGATCAATATTCTTGTCGGCATGAATCTTTTTCAGCGCGCTGGCCACATCGTCGAGCCGTGAGGCGACCGGCGTCCGCGTCCGGGCCGCGCCATTCAAGGCGGCGGCACGCGCGCGGGCGAGATGATGCCGGATGCGCCGTTCCATCAGCACGGCCAGTCCATGCAATTCGCCGGTGCTGTCGCGGCTGCGGTCGGCAAGCGCGATGGACAGAGTGGCGAGCGGCGTCTTCAGCCCGTGCGCCAGGTTCGAGACATGGCGGCGAGCGCGCTCCAGATTGACGGCGTTCTGCTCGAGCAGGCCGTTGAGTTCGGCGACCAGCGGCTCAATTTCGCGCGGCTGGTCGGCGGGCAGGCGGTCGCTGCGTCCGGTGCGCACTTCGGCGACAGCGCGGCGCAGCCGTTCCAGCGGCCGCAATCCGAGCCGCACTTGCAGTACGATCGCCAGCATCAAGGCGAGGCCAAGAACCGCGAGCGACACGCCGAGCGTGATCATCGCCGCGCGCAAGGGGCCCATCACCGCCGCGCGCGGCGACGAGGCGATCAGCGTGACCGGCGTGGTGCCGATGGTCTCTTGCGTGATGCGAAAGTGCAGGGGAGCGCGGCCGGGACCCGGACCGTCGCCGGGCGCGGGCCGCGCTTCGTCGGGAAGATCGTCGACGTCCTCATGGAAGCGGCGGAAGTCGGGCGGCGGCGGACGGCGCGGTACCGGCGGCGCGTCGATGCCGTTGCCCTCCAGAGACCGCGAGCGCAGCACGTTCTTTGGTCCGTTGATCTGCCAATACCAGCCGCGCGCCGGCCGGTCGAACGGCGGGCCGTCGGCGTTGCCGGCGAGCGCGATGGTGCCGTTGGCATCGGCAGTCAGCATCGACGACAGAAACACGAGTTGCGTGTCGAGGCGCTGGTCGATCTGTCCTTGAACGAAGCGATGCAGCACGAAGCCGATGACGATCGCGGCAATCAGCAAAGCCGCTGCAATGAAAATCGCCGCGCCGGTGAAGAGGCGCCGGTTCAGGGAGGCGCGGCGGGCTTTCATGGCGTCTCCGCCGTGATGCGATAGCCGCGCCCGCGCACAGTTTCGATCATGTCGCGGCCGATCTTGCGGCGCAGCCGCGCGATGATGACTTCCAGCGAATTGGAGTCGACCTCAGCGTCGCCTTCATACGCTTTCTCGTTCAATTCGGCGCGCTCGACGATGACATCCTTGCGCAGCATGAGGCAGGCGAGCACGCGCCACTCCAGCGCCGTCAGCTTCAGCGGCAAGCCGTCGCGTTCGAACACACCGGTCTGCGCATCGAAGGTGAGCGCGCCGCAGGTGATGCGCGGCTCGGCGTGGCCGGCGGCGCGCCGCACCAGCGCGCGAAGGCGCATCACCAGCTCTTCGACCCGCACCGGTTTCGTCAGGTAGTCGTCGGCACCGGCCTTGAAGCCATCGACCTTGTCGGTCCAGCCATCGCGCGCGGTTAGAATCAGAACGGGCAGATGGCGGCCGCCTTTGCGCCAGGCGCGCAGCACCGTCGCGCCGTTGACCTTCGGCAGACCGAGATCGAGGATCGCTGCGTCGTAATTTTCCGTCTCGCCGAGATGCTGGCCATCCTCGCCGTTGCTGGCGATGTCGACGGCGAAATTTTCATGGCGCAGCGCTTGCGCGATTTCCTGCGCCAGCAGCCGGTCATCTTCGACAAGGAGAACGCGCATATTGTGCCTGTTGAGCCGGTCGCAGGGCTACCCGGCCAAGCTTAACTCAGCCTGAACCGTTCGGTTCAGGGTGGGTTTGGTGCGTCGCTCGTAGGGTTCGGCATCGCGTTGAACCCATGGAGCACATTATGACTTCCGAACCGAACAATACGTCCCCGAACTCCACCGGTGGACCCGCCGGTCTACCGGCCCGGCGCACGCTGTCGCGCCGTTTCATGACGTCCGCGGCGATCATCGCCGTGCTCGCCATCGGCGCGGTCGGCGGCGCCGGCGCCAGCCGCTTCGCGCACCGTTATTGGCCGGAGGCCGTGATGCTGCTGCAACCGGCGCCCATCGCGCAGCTCAAGGACGCGACGCCCGTCGCCATCAAGGGACAGGTCGCCGAAGTCTTCGGCAACAAGTTCATCGTGCAGGACGACAGCGGCCGCACCCTCGTCGATACCGGTCCGCGCGGCGAACGTGGCAAGCCCGTTGCCAAAGGCGAAGCCGTGACCGTGCAGGGCCATTTCGAAAACGGCTTCATCCGCGCCCAGCTGATGACGCGCGCCGACGGCATCACTGAAACCTATGGCCCGCCGCATGGCCCGCGTCACGGTGGCCCTGGCGAGGGTCCGGGCAAACGCGCGGACCGTGGCCCCGGTCCCGATCGTGGTCCCGGCTTCGATCGCGGCCCGGGGCCTGACGCGCCGCCGCCCCCGCCGCCGGCGCGCTAATCGCAACAGCGGGCGCGGAACGATCCGCGCCCGCATCGCTTCTCATCTATCGAAATAAGGATTGTCTCAATGCCCCATCATGAAGACCGCACTCTTGCCGGAACGATCACGCACGTTTTCGGCCATCGCTTTGTCGTCAACGCCAAGGACGGCGACGTGTTGTGCGATTTGACACCGCACGGCGCGGACGAAATCACACTGCGCATCGGCGACAAGGTGAAACTCGAGGGCGAAATGAAGCCGACCGAACTCAAGGTCTTTCGCTTCACCCGTGGCGGCAAGACCGTCGAGATCGAGCACAAGAAAAAGCACCACCACGATCATCATCACCACGATCATGGTCCGGCCGACCCGGCCGTTGTGATCGAGGCCGCGCGCAAAGCCGGCTACAAGGTGCTGGGTGAGCCGCGCCGCAAGCCCAAGCATTTCGAAGTGCTCGGAACCAAGAAGGGTGCTGCGGTCGAACTGCACATCGAACTCGACGGGCATATCCGCAAGTCAAAGCCGGTCGATAAAGACGACGACAAATGGTCGGATGAGTTGCGCGCCGCGGCGTAAAAGAGCCGAAGGCGTTTGCGATTCTTTTTATCCTCCCCTGGAGGGGGAGGGTCGGCTGCTTGAGCGCCAGCGAAAGCAGTCGGGGTGGGGTGAGCATTGTTGCGAAGCGAGGCCGTTCACCCCACCCCGCTCCCTTCGTTCGCGACCCTCCCCCTCCAGGGGAGGGTGAAGACAGCTAAACCGCCGCCGGCCGCGTTTCGACCAGCGCACGCAAGGTCAGCAGCGTCGAGGGGTCGGCAATGCCGTCGACGCGTGCCGGCCGGAAATGGCGCTGGAAGGCGATGACGACAATACGTGTGGCGTCATCGAAGTGGCCGGTCTCTTCGATGCCGTAGCCATACGCTTTCAAGGTGCGCTGCATGCGCGTGATCTGGTCGCCACGATCGCCGGGCCGCAACGTGATGCCGTCGAGGTCGAGCGGGGCGGCGCGCACCCAATGGCCGATGCCGGATTCGCTGAGGAGCTCCCACGGGAATTTCTCGCCCGGATCCTGCTTGCGCGCCGGCGCCACGTCGGAATGACCGAGGATGCGGGTCGCCGCGATGGGGCCGCGCCGGGTGATGATCGATTTGCACAGCGAGATCACGGCCGCGATCTGGCGCAGCGGGAAGTTCACGTAGCCGAACTCATGACCGGGGTTGACGATCTCGATGCCGATGGAGCGCGAATTGATGTCGGTCTCGCTGGCCCAGTGCGACACGCCGGCGTGCCAGGCCCGCATCGTCTCCGGCACCATCTGCACGATGCGGCCGTCTTCGAAGACGAGATAGTGCGAGGATACCTTGCTGGCGGCGATGGTCAGCCGGGACAGGGCGGCCTCGCCGGTCTGCATCCCGGTGTAGTGCAGCAGGATCATGTCCGGGGCGCGTCCGCCGGCCCGTTCGTCGACGTTTGGCGACGGCTGGACCTGGGCGACGATGAAAGAGTCCGGTTCGAAGGTCGGCATAGCGGCTGAGTACCACGGTTCGGTGCTTTTCACCCGATGGAACAGGGTCTTCGGCAACAAATCCTTAAGGCTAAGGGCCGTTAATGAGTGTTCGGCAGCGCTCTGCGCCGGCGGCCTGGACGCAGGCCGTTGGAGCAGGCCAATTCATTGACGCCCATAATATCCCATGATATCCCACGAATACCCTTCACGATTGGCTCGCCGGACCCGCCCAAGGGGGCAGACCGGCCAGGCCATTCCGGGGTTGTTCGGTGGCGTTTCTGTCGGGTCGGTGAGTGGGAATGGACCGCTTTGTGTCGAATACGACCTTGCGGCTCGACTCCAAGGGGCGCGTTTCGATTCCAGCATCCTTTCGGTCGGTTCTCGCCCGCGACGGCTTCGACGGACTCTATTGCTATCCGGCGCTGGATCTCCCCGCGATCGACGCCGGCGGGAATGCCCTGATGTCGGAGATCGAAGCGTTGATCGGCCGTTACGCCCCGTTTTCGGAACAACGCGAGCAGTTCGCGCTGGCTCTTTACGGCACCAGCGAGACGCTCAAGGTGGACGGCGAGGGGCGCGTGATGCTGACCGACACGTTGAAGCGGCACGCGGGGATCACGGACCAGGCCACCTTCGTCGGCCTGGGGCACAAGTTTCAGATCTGGGAGCCAAGCCGGTTCCAGAGCGAGCTCGCGGAGGCCACCCAAAAGGTGCGCGCGCTCAAGGCTCAACTCGGCTCCTCGATGGCGGCGCAAGACGTCTCTGCGCCTGGAGCACGGGAATGACGGCGGGCGGTGACGGCTTCACGGCTGTCACTGGCGGACCAGCCCCCCACATTCCCGTGCTCGGCCGCCAGGCCGTTGGACACCTGAACCTCCGTCATGACGGCGTCTATATCGACGGCACCTTCGGCGCCGGCGGTTATTCACGCATCATTCTCGAGACGCCCGGCGCGCAGATCATCGGTATCGACCGCGACCCGCGCGCGGTGGCGATGAGCGCCGATCTGGTCATGGCGGCGGACGGCCGCCTCACCGTGATCGAAGACCAGTTCTCCAATCTCGAAGCGGTGGTTCATTCCTGCGGCGTCGAGGCGGTGGACGGCATCGTGCTCGATGTCGGCGTGTCGTCGATGCAGCTCGACAATGCCGAGCGCGGCTTTTCCTTCCGCTTCGACGGCCCGCTCGATATGCGCATGGGCAATGACGGTCCGAGCGCCGCCGATATTGTTGCGCGGGCGAGCGAGCGCGATCTCGCCAACATCATTTTCCAGCTGGGCGAAGAGCGTCACTCGCGTTCCGTCGCCCGCGCCATCGTCAAGGTGCGCGCCGAGACGCCGATTACGACCACCCGCGCGCTTGCCGACATCGTCGGCCGCGTCGTGCGCTCCAAGCCGAACGAAATTCACCCGGCGACGCGCACCTTCCAGGCGCTGCGGATTTTCGTGAACAACGAGCTCGGCGAACTCATCTCGGCGCTCGAAGCGGCCGAGCGCGTGCTCAAGCCCGGTGGCCGCATGGTCGTCGTGTCCTTTCACTCGCTCGAAGACCGTATCGTCAAAACCTTCTTCGCGGGACGTGCCGAAACCCGCGGCGGCTCGCGTCACGCGCCGCAGGTCGAGCGCGATCCGCCGAGTTTCACGATTCTTACCAAACGTCCCGAAGTTGCCGATGATGCCGAGGTTGCCGCCAACGCGCGCGCCCGCTCCGCAAAACTGCGCGCCGCCGAGCGCACGCTAGCACCGCCGCATCGCAGCGACATGGAAGACTTCCTGCCGAACCTGCCGTCGCTCTCCGACATCATGAAGGGGCACTGATCATGCGCCTTCTCAATCTGCTCGTCATCGCGGCGCTGATCCTGGCGGCATCGTTCGTCTACAAGATCAAGTTCGATTCCACCTTGCAGGCGGAACGCGTTGGCAAGATCGCCGCGGAAATCCGCCGCGAGCGCAACGCCATTGCCAATCTGCGCGCCGACTGGGCCAAGCTCGATACGCCGGGCCGCATTCAGGATCTCGCCAATCGTCATCTGGCGATGAAGCCGGTGACGCCGACGCAGTTCGACAGCCTCGACCGTCTGCCCGACAAGCCGCCCACGATCATGCAGCCGCCGATCCAGGATCCGATCGGCGCCATGCTCGGCGCGTTGGCGCCGGATGCGACCGGCAGTATCGGCAAGCCGGGAGCGCGGTAACGGCATGAGCGTCATCACCAGCAAACCAACCGAGTCCCGCTTTCAGCGCCTGCTGCGCACGATGCTGTACGGCGCCGACGTCGATCGCAACGTCAAGGCCAAGGCGCGGCTCGGGCTCGCCATCGTCATCTTCAGCGCGGTGTATTGCGTCATCGCGCTGCGCCTCGTGATGTTCGCGACCCTCAGCGACGGTCATGGCGCGCGCCGCAGCGTCGGCGCCGACGCGATCGCCACCGCACGCCCCGATATTCTCGACCGTAACGGCAAGGTGCTCGCCACCGACGTCCGGACGCCGTCTTTGTTCGGGGAGCCGCGCAAGATCATCGATGTCGATGAAGCGGTGGAGCTTCTCACGGCTGTTTTACCCGACCTCGACGCGACCGAAGTGCGAGAGCGTCTGTCGTCGAAGCGCGGCTTCGTCTGGCTCAAGCGTGAAATCACGCCGCAGCAGCAGATCGACATTCATCGCCTCGGAATTCCCGGTCTCGGCTTCCTGTCCGAGAACAAGCGCGTCTATCCGAATGGGCCGGTGATTTCGCACGAGATCGGTCACGTCAACATCGACAACCAGGGCATCGCCGGCATCGAGAAGTGGGTGGACGGCAACGGTCTCGCCGCGCTGCATATGGCGGGCCTCGCGACCGACCGTCTGCAGACGCCGGTCGATCTCGCTGTCGATCTGCGCGTGCAGTTCGCGTTGCGCGACGAACTGGTCAAGGCGCGCGACAAGTTCAGCGCCAAGGCCGCGGCCGGCATCATTGCCGACGTCAACACCGGCGAAATCGTCGCCATGGTGTCGGAGCCCGACTACGACCCGAACAATCCGCGCGAAGCCAACGATCCCACGCGTATCAACCGGTTGACCACCGGCGTCTACGAAATGGGTTCGACCTTCAAGGCGCTGACGCTGGCGATGGCGCTCGATAGCGGCAAGGTCTCGCTGCAAACGGCATTCGATGCGCGGCTGCCGCTACGCTACGGCAAATTCGAGATTCACGATTATCACGCGCAGAAACGCGTGCTCAGCATCCCGGAAATTTTCACTTATTCGTCGAACATCGGTGCCGCGCGCGCGGCGCTCGCTGTCGGTGTCGAAGCGCATCAGGCGTTCCTGCGCAAGCTCGGCCAACTCGACCGCCTGCGCACCGAATTGCCGGAAAGCGCCGAGCCGTTGCTGCCCAAGCGCTGGGGCGAATTGAACACTGTTACCATCGCCTTCGGTCACGGCCTGTCGGTCGCGCCGCTGCAGGCGGTGATGGGCATCTCCGCGCTGGTCAACGGTGGCAAGCTGATCCCGCCGACCTTCATGAAACGTACACAGGCCGAGGCTACTCAACTCGCCAAGCAGGTGATCAAACCGTCGACCTCCGACAGCATGCGTTATCTGATGCGCCTCAATGTCGAAAAGGGATCGGCGACTCGCGCCAATGTGCCCGGCTATTACGTCGGCGGCAAAACCGGCACAGCGGAAAAGGTGGTCGGCGGCCGCTATTCAAAGACCAAACTTTTGACGAGCTTCACTGCCGTGATGCCGGCCGACAAGCCGCGCTACCTGCTGCTGATCATGCTCGACGAACCGCAGCCGTCGAAGGAGACCCACGGTTACGCCACCTCCGGTTGGAATGCGGTGCCGACCGGCGCCAAGGTGATCGAACGCGTTGCGCCGTTGCTCGACATGACGCCGCGCCTCGATCTGCCCAAGGCCGATCAGCTTATTCTGGCCAGGGCCGTCGAAAGCCGGTAACGCGTGCGCGATTGCGTTTACGGAACAAGGTGACATGACGCTCGGCGATCTCATGCCCGATGAAATGCGCCTCGACCCGCGCTTCGCGCAGGTCGCGGTGACGGGCGTGACTGCGGACAGCCGCAAGGTGAAGCCGGGTTTTCTGTTCGTCGCCATTCCCGGCACCAAGGCCGACGGCGGACAATTCGCCAAGCAGGCGGTGGCGAATGGCGCCGTTGCTGTCGCCTCCGAGCAGAAGATTGACGGTTTGAGCGCGGTCTTCGTTGAGGTGAAGAACGCGCGCCGGACCTTGGCGCTGTGCGCCGCGAATTTCTATGCACGCCAGCCGAAGATCATCGCTGCCGTCACCGGCACCAGCGGCAAGACCTCGGTCGCCGCCTTCACGCGCCAGATTTGGGCGGCGCTCGGCGAGCCCGCTGCCAGCATCGGCACGGTCGGCGTCGTGTCGCCGAAGGGCGAAGTCTACGGCTCGCTGACCACGCCTGATCCGGTCGACCTGCATCGCACGCTTGACGAACTCGCGGGCGAGGGCGTGACGCATCTGGCGCTCGAAGCCTCGTCGCATGGCCTCGATCAGCACCGCCTCGACGGCGTGCGCATCGCCGCCGGCGCCTTCACCAACCTGTCGCGCGATCACATGGACTATCACCCGACCATCGAGGATTACCTCGCGGCCAAGATGCGACTGTTCCGCGATCTGGTTGCCGATGGCGGCACGGCGGTGATCGACGTCGATGATTGTTATGCCGGGCAGGTGGTCGAGACCGCGAAAAAGCGCGGCCTCAGGATCATGACCGTCGGCGAAAAGGGCGAGGGCATCACGCTCGTCAGCGGTTCTATCGACGGCTTTGCCCAGCGCGTGACGCTCGCGCACGCCGGAAAGACTTATGACGTGAAGCTGCCGCTGGTCGGCGGCTTTCAGGTGCAGAACGCCGCGGTCGCCGCGGGACTTGCGATCGCCACCGGCTCCGATCCCACGCGCGTCTTTGCCTCGCTGGAAAATCTCGTTGGCGCCAAGGGCCGCCTCGAACTCGCCGGCACGCACAATGGCGCGCCCATCTTCATTGACTATGCGCACAAGCCCGACGCTTTGGCCAAGGCGCTGCAGGCGTTGCGGCCCTATGCGAGCGGCAAACTCGTCGTTGTGTTCGGCGCCGGTGGCGACCGCGACACAGGCAAGCGTCCGATCATGGGCCGGATTGCCGCCGAAGCCGCCGACAGAGTCATTGTTACCGACGACAATCCGCGCAGCGAAAATCCCGCTGCGATCCGCGCTGCCATTCTTGCCGAGTCGCCGGGCGCTATCGAAATCGGCGATCGCGCCGAAGCTATTCGCACCAGCATCGCCGAACTCAAAAAAGGTGATGTGCTGCTGATCGCCGGTAAGGGTCACGAGACCGGACAGATCGTTAGCGGCAAGGTGCTGCCGTTCTCCGATCACGACGCCGTCGCCGCGGCGTTGCAGGGCAAGGTCGCATGAGCATGCTGTGGACCCTCGACGACATGGCCAAAGCCATGCGCGCGACCAAATCCGGCGCGCTGCCCGATGGCGTCACCGGCATTTCCATCGACAGCCGCACCGCGGGCAAGGGCGAAGCCTTTTTCGCCATCCAGGGCGACAATCGTGACGGTCACGCCTTCGTCGGCATGGCGCTGACGGGTGGCGCGTCGGTCGCGGTCGTCGCGCGCAGTCGCACGGTTCAGTTTGCGCCGGATGCGCCGCTGCTCGAAGTCGACGATGTGCTTGAAGGCTTGCGCGATCTTGCCCGTGCGGCGCGCGCGCGCATTTCGCATGCCAAGGTCATCGGCGTCACCGGTTCAGTCGGTAAGACCGGCACCAAGGAAGCGCTGCGTCTGGCGCTCGGCGCCGATGGCGAGACCTATGCGTCGGTGGCGTCCTACAACAATCACTGGGGCGTGCCGCTGTCGCTGTCGCGCTGCCCCGCTGATGTGAAGTATGCCGTGTTCGAGATCGGCATGAACCACCCCGGCGAGATCGTTCCGCTGGTCGCGATGGTGCGGCCGCACGTCGCCATCATCACGACGGTCGAGCCGGTGCATCTGGAATATTTCGGCAGCGTCGAGAAGATCGCCGACGCCAAGGCGGAAATCTTCACCGGCATCGAGCCGGGCGGCGTCGCCGTGCTCAACCGCGACAACAATCAGTACAAGCGTCTTGCCGCCGCTGCGAAAGCGGCGAAGGTCGCACGCGTCGTCACCTTTGGCGAAGACGCCAAGGCGGATTCGCGCCTGACGCGCTTCTCGCTGCAGCCGGACTCATCGACCATCGAAGCCGACATTCTCGGCGAACATGTCACCTACAAGCTCGGCGCACCGGGCAAGCATCTGGTGCTCAATTCGCTGGCGGTGCTCACCGCCGCGGCGCTGGCGGGCGCCGATCTGGCGTTGGCGGCGCTGGCGCTCGACAGGCTCGCGGCGCCGACCGGGCGCGGCGCGCGGGCGACATTGAAGCTACCCGTCGGCAGCGCGCTGCTGATCGACGAAAGCTACAACGCCAACCCGGCCTCGATGCGCGCGGCCATCGCGTTGCTCGGCCACGCCGCGATCGGCCCGCGCGGCCGCCGCATCGCCGTCCTCGGCGACATGCTGGAACTGGGCGACCAGGGAAATAAATTGCACGCCGCGCTGGCGGCGCCGATCGAGGCGGCCGGCATCGATCTTGTGTATTGCTCCGGCCCGCAGATGCGGGCGCTGTGGGAAGCACTTCCCTCGGGCCGCCGGGGCGGCTATGCCGAGACGGCGGCGGCGCTTGAATCGCCGGTGCTCGAGGCCATCCGCGACGGTGATGCCGTGATGGTGAAGGGTTCGCTGGGCTCCAAAATGGGGCCGATCGTCAAGGCGCTGGAACGGCAGTTTCCGAAGCAGCCGGCACTCGAAGCGCAAAGCTGAGCGGGATCATCGGATGTTTTATTGGCTGACCGAACTGTCCGACAAGGTCTCGTTCCTCAACGTCTTCCGCTATATCACTTTCCGTACCGGCGGCGCTGTCGTCACCGCGCTGGTCTTTGTGTTTCTGTTCGGCGGCCCGATCATCGATCTGTTGCGTTTGAAACAGGGCAAAGGTCAGCCGATCCGCACCGACGGTCCGCAGTCTCATCTGCTCACCAAGAAGGGCACGCCTACCATGGGCGGCCTGATGATCCTGTCGGGTCTACTGGTCTCGACCTTGCTGTGGGCGAACCCGTCCAACCCTTATGTCTGGATCGTGCTGTTCGTGACGCTGAGCTTCGGCGTCATCGGCTTTTATGACGACTATCTCAAGGTCACGCGGCAGCAGGCCAATACCAGTTTCACCGGCCGTACGCGTCTTATCATCGAGATGGTGGTTGCGGTGATCGCTTGCACCGCGCTGATGAATATCGGACGGCCGCCGACGGCGACCTCGCTGGTATTCCCGATCTTCAAGGATCTGGTCTTCAATCTTGGCTACGGTTTCATACTGCTGGGCGCCTTCGTCATCGTCGGCGCCGGCAATGCGGTGAATCTCACCGACGGCCTCGACGGTCTTGCCATTGTGCCGGTGATGATCGCGGCGGCGACCTTCGGCTTCATCTCGTATGTCGTCGGTAACGCGCTGTTCTCCGAATATCTGCAACTGCGCTACGTGTCCGGTACCGGCGAACTCGCGGTGGTGTGCGGCGCCTGTATCGGCGCGGGCCTCGGCTTTCTGTGGTTCAATGCGCCGCCGGCCTCGATCTTCATGGGCGACACCGGTTCGCTGGCGCTTGGCGGATTGCTCGGGTCGATCGCGGTCGCCATCAAGCATGAGATCGTGCTGGCGATCGTCGGTGGTCTCTTTGTTCTTGAGGCGGTGTCGGTGATCGTGCAGGTGGCGTCGTTCAAACTCACCGGCAAGCGCGTGTTCCGCATGGCGCCGATCCATCATCATTACGAGCAGAAGGGCTGGACCGAGCCGCAGATCGTGATCCGCTTCTGGATCATCGCCGTCGTGCTGGCGCTGATGGGCCTGGCGACGCTCAAACTGCGATGATCCCTGTCACCACCTTTGTCGGCCAGACGGTCGCAGTCTTCGGCCTGGGCAGCTCCGGGCTTTTATCGGCGCAGGCGCTCGCCGCCGGCGGCGCCGATGTCATCGCCTGGGACGACAGCGAGATGAAGGTCGAGGTCGCCAAGGCGGCCAATATCAAAACGCAAAATCTGCGCGAGCTCGACTGGTCGAAAGTCGGTGCGCTGGTGCTGGCGCCAGGTGTGCCGCTGACGCATCCGCAGCCGCACTGGTCGGCGGTGCTGGCAAAGAAAGCCGGCGTCGAGATCATTGGTGACATCGAACTGTTCTGCCTGCAACGCGCCATGTCCGGCGCAGCGTGCCCGCTGGTCGCCATCACCGGCACCAACGGCAAGTCGACGACGACGGCGCTCATCACGCATCTGCTCAAGAGCGCCGGCATCGACGCGCAGATGGGCGGCAATATCGGCGTGCCGGCGTTGCAACTGGCGAACTTCGCGTCGAACCGCGCCTATGTGCTCGAAGTGTCGTCCTATCAGATCGATCTCGCGCCCTCGCTGAAGCCGACCGTCGGCATTTTGCTCAACGTGTCGGAAGATCATCTCGACCGGCACGGCACCATCGAGAATTACGCCGCGATCAAAACCTTGCTGGTCGCCGGCGCGGAAGAGGCGGCGGTGATCGCGGTCGATGATCGCTATACCCGCGATGCCGCCGACCGGCTTGAGCGCGCCGGCCGCAAAGTCGTGCGCGTCTCGGCGGAGAGCCGCCTGCGTGAAGGTTATTACGCCGACGGCACGCGCATCGTGCGGGCGCGCGACGGCCGGGTGCATCCAGTGGCGCAGCTTGCGGGCATCGGCTCGCTGCGCGGCGCGCACAACGCGCAGAATGCGGCTTGCGCCGTGGCGGCCTGCCGCGCGCTCGGGCTCGAGATCGAGACCATCCAGAAAGGCTTGGTCAGCTTTCCCGGCTTGGCGCATCGCATGCAGCAGGTCGGATGCAAGAAGACTTCGAGCGGCAGCATTCTGTTCGTCAACGACTCCAAGGCGACCAATGCCGACAGTGCCGCCAAAGCGCTCGGCAGCTTCAACGACATCTACTGGATCGCCGGCGGCAAGCCGAAGACCGGCGGCATTGCCAGCCTTGCCGAGTTCTTCCCGCGCATCAAAAAGGCCTATCTGATCGGTGAGGCGGCGCAGGATTTCGCCAATACGCTCGACGGCAAGGTGCCGTACGAGATCACCGGCGTACTGGATAAGGCCATCGAGGCCGCCACACGCGATGCCGAAGCCGCCGGCACCAAGGAGCCGGTGGTGCTGCTGTCACCGGCCTGCGCCTCGTTCGATCAGTATCCGAACTTCGAGATCCGCGGCAAAGCCTTCGTCGACGCGGTCATGGCGTTGCCGGGCGTGACCGCGGCGGTCTGAACCGACTTCCCAACCCACGACGCATGGTTGTAATCTGAGCCCCGCCGGTCTGGGGTGGGGAAGACCATGTCGTGGCTTGAAGTATTGGCCGCATTGGCGGGCGTGCTCGCCGCCGATCAATTATCGAAGCGCCATGTGCTTGCCGTGCCGCACTTTGCGCTGGGCGGCGCGCCGCGCGCCTATGTTTCCATCCGCTGCATCGTTAACCGGCAACTTGCACTCGTGCGCATGCCGGAGGCGTGGATCGTGGCCGGCTGGGTGGTCTGCGTGGCGCTGGCGTTCTTCCTGCTCGATCAGGAGCCTTTCGCGGACAATCCGCTCGGCGCCGCCGGCATCGGCATGGCTCTCGGCGGTATCACCGGCAATGTCATCGATCTCTTGTGGCGCCGCGGCATCGTCGATTTCATCGCGCTCGGCTCCTGGACCATCTTCAATCTCGCCGATGCCGCGATCATTGGCGGCCTTGGGCTCACGTTGCTGGCATTGGTCTAGCGATGTGGCCGGTGCTGTTCGCCTGGCGCGGCATCGTCCTTCGCAGCTACCCCGTCATGATCTACCTGGCCTTGCTGGCGACGGTGCTGCTTACCGTCGCCTTTGCGCACCATGACGGATTGAACGCCGACCGCACCGCGCTCGCGGTTTTGCTGTCCTATGTCCCGGCCTTCGCAGGCGCGCGTCTGCTCTACGCCGTGCGGCGCTGGGATCATTTCGGCCGCGAGCCGTGGCTCATCCTGCGCCGATCGGAAGGGGGGCTGTCTTTGTCCGGCGGCATGGCCGGCATGGTCGCCGGTTTGGTCCCGCTGCTGTGGCTGCTCGACGTGCCGACGGCGCGGTTTTTCGACGCGCTTGTGCCGGCCATGCTTGCCGGCATTGCTGTCGCCAAAGGCGGCTGTCTCCTGAACGGCTGTTGCCATGGCCACGAGACTGTCCATTGGTCCGGCCTTCGCCTGCCGGACGATCACGGCCAATGGCGCCGCCGTTTTCCGTCGCAGCTCCTGGAAATGGCCTGGGCCGTCCTCGTGCTCGTCATCCTGTTGTCATTGCGCCCGTTTTTGCCGCCGGCGGGGCTTATTGCCTGCGCCGGATTTGGGCTGCATGCCGTCGGACGGATTTTCCTGCAAAAGCTGCGCGACGAAGGCGCCGCCGAAGATGCCGCGGTGCGCAAGAACTGCCTGATTTTACTGGCCGCGTCGCTCGCTGGCGCGCTGTTGATTGTCGCCGTGCCGACAATTTGACTCTACATCTTTTGAGAGTATCTTTTTACCTAGCTCTTCATGATTGAAGTTCGATTTTGACCATTAATTGGTGCGCACGGACGCGGTCCTTCGCCAATCAAGTTTGGCTCATCGGGATTGCCGGCCGCGCGCGGTGTGGGGGAAATAATGACCGCGTCGCTGTTCATGATTGTCGCGCTGTCGCTGCTCGCCGTGGTGTCGGGCCTGTGCTTCGTCGGCTGCGTGCTCGATACAAGCGGTCTGCCCGGCAACACGCCGCCGGACAAAGTCTTCACCCAATACAGTGGCGAGGACGTGATCAAGAACATGACCTGCGTCGCGTACTGGCGGCTCGACGAGCCGGCCTCCGTCGCCGAAAATCCGGTGCCTCAGGCCAAGGCCAAGGATGCCAAGGGCAACAATGACGGCAACTACACGCACAAGGGCAACGCGCCCGTCGGCATGTTCCCGTGTCCGGCGTTCCAGATCATTCCCGGTCTCGACAGCGCGGGCGCGATTGGCTTCTTGTCGCTCGGCACGGAATCGCTCTTGCCGGGTGACGCCGTGCAGCCGGGAAACGATCCTGCCGTTCTCACAACGGGCATGCAGATCGACGGCGGGTTTGTCACGGTGCCGGTCAGCGGCACGATCAATCCGACGCCAAAATTCTCGATCGAGCTCTGGGCGCGTCCGGAATGGAAAAATACCGACCCGCCGGCGGCGCGCGTTGTGATCGATTCACGCAACGACGTGAATGACGCGACTTTCTCCGGCTATGCGATCGTTGTGGATGAGGCCGGCAACTGGGAAGCGCAGATCGGCGCCGTCGGCGTTCCGGCCTTCGTGATCGCAACGGGCACGACGGCGAACTTGAATCAGCGCAACCATGTTGTCCTGACCTTCGACGGCACCACGATCCTGCTCTTCGTCGACGGACAGCAGGCCGTATCGAAAGCGCTTGGCGGCACCTTCGCGCCGAACACACAAGCGCCGCTTGTGATCGGGGTCGGCGCGCCCTGGCTCCCGACGCGAATGCCGGGATCGCCGAACGGCACATTTCCGATTCTGCCCTTCAAGGGCACGATCCAGGACGTCGCGGTTTACAACGACGTGCTGTCCGCCGCGGATGTGCAGAAGCATTTCGACGACGGCAGCGGCAACACAAAAGTGCCTGCGGGCTGATCGGCCGGCGCCGCCGGCGGAAGAACGGCGCGACGGAGTTGATGTGTGCATTTAGGGGGGGACTATGTCGGCATTCATTTTTATCATCGTGCCCATCGCGCTTCTCGCGCTGGTGTCCGGGTTCTGCTTTGTCGGCTGCGTGCTCCACACGCACGGCACCGGCGAGGACAAGCCGCCGGAAGACAAAACCTTCACCAAATACAGCGACACCGACGTTCTGCCGACATGCGTCGCCTATTGGCCCTTGAGCGAACCGTCGGCCACGGCGGGCAACCCGATCGCGTCGGCGATCGCGAAGGATGCCAAAGGTAACAACAACGGCAACTACACCCACAAGGGCAACGCGCCGGCAGGCATGTTTCCGTGCCCCGGATTTCAGATCGCCGCAGGTGTTGATTCCGCGCCCGCCATTGGTTCGCTGGCGCTGGGGATGGTGTCGCTCTTGCCCGGCGATGCCGTGCAGCCCGCCAACGATCCCGACATCCTCATGACCGGCATGCAGGTTGACGGCGGTTTCGTCACCGTACCGGTGAACGGCACCATCAACCCATCGCCGACGTTCAGCATCGAATGCTGGGCGCAGCCGGAGTGGAGTGAGGATGATTTGCCCGCCTATCACGCGGTCGTCGATTCACGCACGGTTGATAACACGTCCACCGTATTCAGCGGCTACGCGATCGTCGTCAACGAGGATGGTCAATGGGAAGCCCAACTGGGCGCCGTCGGAATTCCCGCGTTTGTGATCGTCACCGGCGAAAAGGCGAAGCTGGGGGAGCCGAACCATGTCGTCCTGACTTTTGATGGCACCAACGCGGCGCTCTTCGTTGACGGCGGGCCGCCGGTGACGAAACCATTGGGCGGCACGTTCGCGCCTAATACGCTCTCACCCCTGGTCATCGGCGTCGGCGCGCCCTGGGCTCCGACGCGCATGCCGGGCTCGCCAAATTCAACCTTCCCGCTGTTCCCCTTCAAGGGATCGATCCAGGACGTTGCGGTCTACGACAGCGTGCTCGCGCCCTCGGACATCTCGACACACTTCAACGACGGCAGCGGCAAGACCAAAGTGGCGGAAGATTGAGCGTGTCCGCGGCCGCCTGCGACACCGTCCGCTGTCCGCCCGGTGACATCGCCACCGGGCTGCGCACCGGCGATCTTCTTCTCATCCGCGGCCCGGGCTGGCTCGGCCGCGCCATCCGGCTCGGCGCGTGGCGGCGCTTCCGCGACGAGTTCCCGCGCTATGGCTACTGGAGCCATGCCGCACTGGTCGTCAACGACAAGGGTCATCTGCTCGAGGTGCATGCGCGCGGCGTCGCGCTCTGCGGCATCGAAAAATACCGCGACACCGACTTCTGCCATGTGCGGCTCTCTCTCAGCGAGGCGGCGCGGCGCGAAGCCGCGGCCTATGCCTCGGGCTTCCTCGGCCAGCGCTACGATCTCTGGGGTTTCGTCCTGCTCGGCTTCTCGGTGACGTTCGGCGACCTGTTCCGCGTGCCGGACACCGGCAAGCCCGGCTGCGTGTCGCTGATCGTGCGGGCGCTGGAGCGCGCCGGGCTCAGCTTCGAGCGCGCTGCGCCGGACATGATGCCGGCTGACCTCGCCAAACAGTTCGGCGTCTCGGTCTGAATGCCTTTTCGCCGCCAAACCCCGCATCATTAATGCTTCGTAAACCGTGACGCGTCAGCTTGATTCCGAGGGGCTCGACCCAACGGGATAGGCATATGGTTTCGCGCGCGCAACGCACGCCGTTCGGCGAATGGTGGTGGACCGTCGACCGACTGACCATCGGCGCCATCGGCGCGCTGATGCTGATTGGCGTCGTGCTGTCGCTGGCGGCGAGCCCGCCGGTTGCCGGCCGTCTCGGGCTCGACCCGTTCTTCTTCGTCAACCGCCACATCGTCTATCTGTTTCCCGCCACCGCCATCATGATCGGCGTGTCGTTCCTGTCGCCCTCCCAGATTCGCCGCCTGTCGGTCTTCGTCTTCGCCGTCAGTCTCATACTAGTGGCGTCGACTCCGTATCTCGGCGTCGAGATCAAGGGTGCGAAACGCTGGTTGGTGATCCTCGGCGTCAACATCCAGCCGTCCGAATTTCTCAAGCCCGCCTTCGTCATTCTCGTCGCCTGGCTGTTCGGCGAATCCGCCAAGCGGCCGGACATGCCGGCCAACGCCATGTCGCTGGCGCTGCTGCTCGCGGTCGTCTCTCTCTTGGTGATCCAGCCCGACTTCGGCCAGACCATGCTCATCGTCATGGTGTGGAGCGCGCTGTTCTTCATGGCCGGCATGCGCGTCATCTGGGTGTTCGGCATCGCCGGCGTTGCTGCCTTCGGTCTGGTCACGGCCTATTTCACGGTGCCGCACGTCGCGCGCCGCATTCAGCGCTTTCTCGATCCGGCCTCCGGCGACACCTTCAATATCGACATCGCCACCGAAAGCTTCATGCGCGGCGGCTGGTTCGGACAGGGCCCGGGCGAGGGCACGGTGAAGCGCCTGCTGCCGGAGAGCCACACCGACTTCGTGTTCTCGGTCGCGGCGGAAGAATTCGGCGTCGCTTTGTGTCTCGCGCTGGTGACGTTGTTTGCCTTCATCGTGCTGCGCTCGCTGATCCGCGCCATGCGCAATGAAGATCCTTTCCCGCGCTTTGCCGCGGCCGGCCTCACCATGCTGTTCGCGACGCAGTCGGCGATCAACATGGCGGTGAACCTGCATCTCATTCCGGCCAAGGGCATGACGCTGCCGTTCATTTCCTACGGCGGCTCGTCGATGATCTCGCTGGCTTATGCGATGGGCATGCTGCTGGCGCTGACACGCGAGCAGCCGCGCGCCTCGATGCTGGCGCCGACACTGACGCCGGCGGGGAGCTTGATTTGATTTTCTGTCATTCCGGGGCGCGTGCGCAGCACGCGAACCCGGAATCCAGAGCCAAACCCATTTGTTGTGTCTGGATTCCGGGTCCAGCG